>JAMOQE010000065.1 GCA_027064165.1 Thermodesulfatator sp.
TTACAGGGGGACCTACCAGGGAATTTATAGATGATGTCAGGTTTATTACCAATGCCTCCTCTGGCAAAATGGCTTTTTATCTCGCAAAAGAGGCTTATTATCGGGGAGCAGAAGTCTTTATTGTCTGGGGAGGAGGAAAATTGCCAGGAAATTTTCCTTATTTACCTGATACTCCATTTCCTCACATTTTCAAAGTTAATACCACCAGAGAAATGTATGAAAGGTGTAAAAAGCTTTTTCCCTCTGTAGATATTGCGATTTTTGCCGCTGCTCCAGTGGATATAAGGCCAAGGAAAGCTTTTTCGGGTAAAATCAAAAAAAGAGAACTTATGGGATTTAATCTTGACTTTGAACTCACAGAAGATATTGCCAGGGAGTTGCTTAAAGCCAAAGGGGAAAAGATTGCTATAGGTTTTGCTCTTGAGGAAAAGGAAAAACTCTTTGAATATGCCTCTATAAAGCAGAAAGAAAAAGGCTTTGATTATCTTGTAGCCAATCCTTTAGAAACTATGGGCAAAGAGACTTCAGATTTTTATATTTACACGCCTTCAGAAATAATTGAGCTAAAAAACACAAGTAAAGAAGAGTTAGCCCGCAGGCTTTTTGGGCTGATAAGTGCATAAAGGTTCTTCTTCCAAGTAATCACCGGTTGCTTCATAAGCCCTCGCCCTGCAACCTCCACATACTCTTATGTATTCGCATCTTCCACACTTGCCTTTGTAATTTTTGAAATTCCTCAGTTTGTTAAAGACTTCAGAGCCTTCCCAGACTTCTTTAAAGCTCTGTTTGCGCAGGTCTCCGCACGGGATTTCTAAGTAGCCACAGGTTTGCACAATTCCTACATGAGAAATAAAGCAGAATCCAATGCCTGCAAGACAGCCCCTTGTTACAGCATCCAGTCCAAAAGTTTTCTGATCCACAGTTTTGCCTTCTTCCCTTGCTCTCTGTCTTAGAATGCGATAATATTGAGGAGCACAGGTAGCCTTTAATTGAAGCCCGCTTTTTTCCCTCTGGTCATAAAACCAGTTTAAAATTTGCTCATACTCCTCTGCAGAAAGGACTTTTTCCTGAAGCTCTTTTCCTCTTCCTACAGGCACAAGCAGAAAAATGTGATGGGCAACTGCACCAAGCTTTTTGGCAAGCTCGTGAATTTTGGGAAGCTCCTCAGCATTTAAAGCAGTGATGGTAGTATTTATTTGAAAAGGAAGGCCAGCCTTTTTTAAGGCTTCTATGCCCCTTAAGGCACCTTCAAAGGCTCCTTTAACCTTCCGAAAGTTATCATGAGCCTCTGGAGAAGCTCCGTCAAGGCTAATACTAACCCTTGCAATGCCAGCCTTTTTTAACTCTCTGGCAAGTTTTTCATCAAGCAATGTTCCATTGGTGGCAAGCACAGGCTTAAACCCCAGGGTTACTGCCTTTTCAATGATTTCAAAAAGATCTTTCCTTAAAAGAGGCTCTCCACCTGTAAGGATGATTACAGGGCTTGCAACTTCTTTTATTTCTTCCATTATGCGAAATATTTCGGAGGTGGTAAGCTCATTTTCGTAAGGCCCTTTTGAGGAGGCAGCCCTGCAGTGCACACAATTGAGATTACAGGAGCGGGTAAGCTCCCAGGCAATAAGCCTGGGAACAAATCGGGATCTTAATTCCACTTCTCTTCCTCCCTGCTCCTTATCACTTTGTTAACCAGGGAACCGATGTGTTCTATTTTTACTTCCACCACATCTCCTTCCTGTAGCCTACCCACTCCAGGAGGAGTTCCTGTGGCAATAACATCTCCGGGATTGAGTGTCATAATATTTGCTAAAAATTTCACTAACTCAAAAGGATGAAAAATCAATTCAGATGTGTAAGAGCTTTGTTTAACTTCACCATTTACCAAAGTTTCTATTTTTAAACCCTCTGGGTCTTTTATGTCCACCCTTATAAAGGGGCCAAAAGGGGCAAAGGTATTAAAACTTTTTGCTCGTGCCCACTGGCCATCTTTTCGCTGAAGGTCCCTTGCTGTAACATCGTTAAAACAGGTATATCCCAGGATAGCTTCTTTAATCTGTGCAAGATTTCTGGGTTTATAAATATATTTACCAATTACAATGGCAAGCTCTCCTTCGTAGTGTACTTCATTGCTCTGTGGAGGAAGAATGATTTCTTCCATGTGGGCAATAGCTGCAGAAGGGGGCTTAAAGAAAAAGAGAGGTTCCTTAGGAAGCTCCATCCCCAGCTCTCTGGCATGATCCCTATAATTAAGTCCAATACCTATAATCTTGGTGGGCATGCAAGGAGGCAGGATTTTAAGCGCAGAAAGGGGAAAACTCTTTTGATCTCCTACCCTTATTACTGTATTTCCTTCAATAAAACCAAAAAATTCCCCTTCCATTGCAGACCTGAATCTTCCCAGAAACATAAGTTCTCTCCCACAGTTTTTTATTTTTAAATTTTACCTCTAAACGTGTCTCTGGTAAAGGGGTTTACACCTGAGGAAATATATTTTATAATGGGGCTGTTATGAACATAGCGGTGGATACAGGGGGGACTTTTACTGATGTAGTTTATCTTGAAGATGGGGTTTTAAAGGCTCGTAAAGTTTTTTCTACGCCTACTGATCCTTCTCAGGCTATTTTGAATGGAATTAAAGGTTTTACTCCCACAAACTTAATACACGGCACAACTGTAGGTACAAATGCCTTTTTGGAGAGAAAGGGAGCCAGAGTAGCCTTTATTACTACTTCTGGCTTTGAGGATCTTGTTTTTATAGGCCGTCAGGCGAGGCCAAAGCTTTATGATTTTTTTGTGGAAAAGCCAGCCCCTATTCTTAGAGAAGATCACACCTTTGGTATAAAAGAAAGAATTTCTGCAGAGGGAAAAGTCCTTTTACCCCTCTCTGATGGAGAAATTGCTCGCTGTATAAATTGGATAAAGGAAATTTCTCCAGAGGCCATTGCTGTATGTTTGCTTCATTCCTATCTTTATTCATTTCACGAGGAAAAGCTTAAAAGTGCCCTCACGGAGATTGGTGTGCCTCTCAGCATTTCTTCTGAAGTTTTGCCAGAGTTTAGGGAATACGAAAGGGCAAGCACAACCCTTATAAATGCTTACCTTGTGCCTGTAATGTCCCGTTACTTAAGCAGGCTTAAAGAAAAGCTGCCAGGAGCTAATCTTTATATTCAGCAGTCTAATGGAGGCTGGCTTACTGTGGAAGAGGCAAAGGAATTTGCCTGCCACACCGTGCTTTCAGGGCCTGCTGGTGGTGCTGCCGGGGCACTTTTATGGGCCTCAGTTCTTAACGAAAAAAGGCTTATAACCTTTGACATGGGAGGCACTTCAACAGATGTGTGCCTCATAGATGGGGAGCTTCCTTTTACCAGGGAGTATGTATTTGATGGTTATCCCTTGAGTATCCCTGTGATTGATATTCATACAGTTGGGGCAGGTGGAGGGTCAATTGCTTATATTGACAGAGGAGGGGCACTCAAAGTAGGGCCTCAGAGTGCTGGGGCAGATCCCGGTCCTGCCTGCTACGGAAAAGCACTGAATCCCACAGTTACTGATGCCAATGTAGTGCTGGGAAGGATTCTTCCCGACATGTTTCTGGGAGGAAGGTATCAACTCAAAAAAGAGCTTTCAGAAGAGGCAATTTTTTCCATAGGTAAGAAGCTCGGGCTTTCCATAGAAGAAACAGCCCTTGGTATAATCAAAGTTGCTAACATAAATATGAGCCGTGCAGTAAGAAAGGTTTCTCTTGAAAGGGGCTATGATCCTCAGGAATTTGTCCTTTTCTGCTTTGGAGGGGCAGGAGCTTTACATGCCTGTGCTATTGCTAAAGAACTTGGCATAAAAAAAATAATGATTCCCAAGCTTGCAGGTGGCTTTTCCGCTTTTGGGCTTCTCCTTTCTCCACCAATGAAAGACTTTTCACTTACAGTGTGGCTTGCTTCCCATGAAAAAGAAAGGCTTGCTTCGCATATAGAAACTTTAAGAAAAAAGGCATTTAAACACTTAAAAAAGGTTGGGTTGAATCCTGAAAACTTTACCGAAGAAATTTTTCTTGATCTTCGTTATAAAGGTCAGGGGTTTGAACTTACTGTCCCCTTTTCTGAACACTTTGTAGAAGACTTTGAGGAAGAACATGCAAGACACTTCGGACATTCTTTTTCTGGAAAAGTACCTGTAGAAATAGTAACTTTAAGGCTTAGACTAAAAGGCACTCCTCTTGCTGAAAGTTTTTGTATAGAAAAAGAGAATTCTTCTTTCTCAAATTTTGAAACCAGGGTTTACACAGAGGAAGGTTATGTAAGTGTTCCTGTTGTGGATTGGAATTCTTTTTCCGTAGGGGACACATTTGAAGGTCCCATGTTAATTATAGAATCTTTTACCACGGTATGGGTGGAGAAAGGTTTTAAAGGACAGGTAAAAGAGAACTATACCCTTATTTTGGAAAGAAAGGATTAAAATGCAAAGAACTCTTGCCATAGAGCTTGAGATTTTTAATAAGCTTTTTTCAGCTATTGCTGAGGAAATGGGTATTGTTCTTAGAAGATCCGGTTTTTCTCCCAATATCAGGGAGAGGTGTGATTTTTCCTGTGCCATTTTTGACAAAAAGGGAGAGCTTGTTGCTCAGGCTTCTCACATACCGGTTCATCTGGGAGCCATGCCAGAGACAATGAAACATCTTGTAGGACGATTTGACTGGAAAGACGGAGATGTCATCATTACCAATGACCCTTTTACTGGCGGTACCCATTTACCTGACATAACCTTAGTAAAGCCTGTATTTTTTAAAGGTGCTCTTGAGTTTTTTCTTATTGCAAGAGCGCATCATGCTGATGTGGGCGGCAAATATGCAGGTTCTATGGCAGTCTCCACTCATATAGATGAAGAAGGCGTAAGGATATCTCCTACCTACCTTTTTAAAGAAGGAGAACTTCAAGAAGACTTTTTCCATTCACTTATTTCAAAACTTAGAAATCCTGAAGAAAGGGAGGGAGACTTCAGGGCTCAAATAGCCTCACTTTTTAGGGGAGAAAAAAGACTTAAGGAACTGGTAACAAAATATGGTTTAGAAAAAGTGCTTGAAATGGCAGGAGAACTTAAAGCTTATTCTCAAAAAGCTATGCAGGAGCTTATAAAGAGCTTACCTGAGGGAGTTTATTCTTTTGAAGATTATCTTGACGACGATGGCTGCGGAACAGAAGATATACTTATAAAGGCTCAAATCATAATAAAAGACAATAAAATTGTGGTTGATTTCAGGGGAAGTGCTCCTCAGGTAAAAGGGAGCATTAATGCTCCAAGGGCAGTAACAGAGGCAGCGGTTTATTATGTATTTCTTTGCCTTTTAAATACCCTTGGTGACTTCCCCATAAATCATGGTTGCTTTTCCCCCATAGAAATCATTACAGAGCCGGGAACAGTGGTTGATGCGGTTTATCCTGCAGCAGTTTCAGGAGGAAATGTGGAGACTTCTCAAAGGATAGTGGATGTGCTTCTTGGAGCCCTTTCTTCTGCCTGCCCTGAGCTTATTCCTGCAGCAAGCTGCGGCTCCATGAATAATGTGGCTATAGGGAATGACTCCTTTGCCTATTATGAAACAATTGGTGGAGGCATGGGAGGAAGGCCTGGAAAACCAGGGCTTAGCGGGGTTCACACCCACATGACCAATACTCTAAATACACCTGTTGAGGCCTTAGAGCATGATTACCCCTTAAGGATTGTGCGTTATTCTCTGAGAAAGAATTCAGGAGGAAAGGGAAAGTTCCCTGGTGGAGAGGGTATAATAAGAGAATATTATTTCTGCACAGATGCTACTGTGACACTTCTTACAGAAAGAAGAAAATACTCACCTTATGGTCTTTTTGGAGGAGAAGCTGGAGCAAAGGGAGAAAATTTTCTTATTACTCTTAGTGGAGGAAAAAAGGCACTTCCAGGAAAAGTCAATCTTGAAGTAAAAAAAGGCGAAAGGCTTGTCATTTCTACCCCTGGAGGAGGGGGCTATTCCTCTTTCAGAGCAAGGCCCTTGAAATAACCCTTTGGCCTGGAAACTTTACTTACAAGGCTTACCACTGGTAATATCACAAACTCCTTCTTTTTCCTCAAACTGAAAGGGAAAAAGATAAAAACCGGTTGAAATTTCTTTAAACCAGTTAATAATGGCTTTGTCACCACAAATTATTTCAATGTTTTTTTTGTGTTTATAAATTAATACAGGAACTCCTTTTATACCCAGAACCTGCATCAACGGGAAGACTTCCCTTACCGGGTATTGAATTATATGAATCTTTTCTTTTTTTGCAAAGTCCTCTACTATTTTGCAGTGTTTACAATTTTCTTTGTAAATAAGAATAGGGGAATCCGTTGGAGGCAGGGGCTTTAAGGGTATATTTACCAGGGCAGTGGCAATAAAAACAGCTAAGGCTCCAGCAAAAGCGCCTCCATAAATAAAAGCAAAATTGCTGTTTTCCCTTTGATAATAGTAATCTAAAATAGCGAATAAAAAGATTAAACTTGCTATAGTAAGGCAATAAGAGCAATATTTCCCCAGAAACCAGGTTTGTATTCCTATGAAATATCCTTCAACTATGATAGCTCCTGTAACTATCAGGATTCTTAATTTTAAGAAAGATTCAACAAAAATTATATTTAAAAAATCTACAAAAGAAGTAAAGAATAAATAGGCAAACAAGAGGAGCCCGAGCCAGTTGAGTAAGTTATAAGCGTCAAAGCTATGTACCACATGACAGGAGGAAGAAGTACAGAGGGACTGGCCTTGTGTATTTAAAACAATCTCTGTCAGAGTTAACACAAAACCTGCAAAAGAGATAATTGTAAGTATAATTTTTATAGATTTATTTCTTGTTTTAGTGAACATAACATTAGACTTTTTCATTAGACTTTTTTTCTTATAATTTTGTAGGCTTCGTCAAATATTTTGATAGCGCAGTATTCTCCACACATGGTACAGGCCTTGCTTTTGGAAGCACCCCCCTGTTTTCTATAAGCCTTTGCTTTTTCTGGATCTATGGCAAGCTCAATCTGTTTTTTCCAGTCAAGAGCTGCTCGGGCTTTTGCCATCTCTAAATCCCATTCCCAGGCACCTTTTACTCCTTTAACCAGGTCCGCCACATGGGCTGCAATCCTGGCGGCTATTACTCCTTCTTTGACATCGTCCACAGTGGGGAGCCTTAAGTGTTCTGCAGGAGTGAGAAAACAGAGAAAGTCTGCCCCTGCAGAGGCAGAAATGGCTCCACCAATGGCAGCAGCAATGTGGTCGTATCCAGGGGCAATATCAGTAGGAAGAGGACCAAGCACATAAAATGGGGCACCGTGACATAATCTTTTTTGCAATTTTACATTAGCTTCAATTTGATCAAGAGGGACATGCCCCGGGCCTTCTATCATTACCTGCACTCCTTTCTCCCAGGCCCTTAAAGTAAGCTCCCCCAGGATAATAAGCTCCTGTATTTGTGGGGCATCTGTGGCATCCGCAATACAACCAGGTCTTATTCCATCTCCTAAAGAAAGAGTCACATCATACTCATGGGCAATCTCCAGAAGTTCGTCAAAGTATTCATAAAGGGGATTTTCTTTATTATTGTAAATCATCCATTCCAAAATAAATGAACCGCCCCTTGAGACTATGCCAAGAACCCTTTCTTTGTTTTTTAGTCTTTCAATTACCTCCCTTGTAACTCCACAGTGCACAGTCATAAAATCTACGCCTTCCTCTGCCTGTTTCTCTATCACTTTAAAAATTTCGGAAACACTCATTTCAACGATAGACTTGTGGTGCTTTTCCACGGCCTCAACACCTGCTTGATAAATAGGCACTGTGCCCAGAGGCACCGGACACCTTTCTCTTATTGCCTGCCTTATTTCAGTAAGGTCTCCCCCGGTGGAAAGATCCATAATGGTATCAGCTCCGTATTTTAAGGCCACTTCCAGTTTCTTTAACTCTTCTTCAAGATTGGGTCTGTCCTTGGATGTGCCTATGTTTACATTAACTTTCGTTCTTAATCCCTTCCCAATGGCACAGGGTTTGGTAACCAAAGCACTTTTATTTTTACAAAGAACTACTTCTCCCCTGGCAATTTTCTCTCTCAGCTCCTCTGGTGTAATACCTTCCTGAGTTGCACAAATTTTCATATCTTTGGTTATTTTGCCTTCTTTTGCAAGTTCAAGAATAGTTTTCACCAAGCTCCTCCCCGGTTTTTAGTTCAGCAATATTTTTCTAAACAGATCTGATCTTTTCCTGAAATTTCCTGAAAATAAACAGATACATACTCATCTGGCTCAATTTTTTTTACTCGCAGGCTTACATAATTTGGCTCTATGGGAAGTTCTCTCCCTCCTCTGTCCACAAGTACTGCAAGTTCAATTTTTTTTGGCCTTCCAAGGTCTATCAAGGCATCAAGTGCAGCCCTTGTAGTTCTCCCGGTATAAATTACATCATCCACTAAAATAATCACTTTGTCGTCAATGGGAAAAGAAATGTCTGTTTTTTTCAGGTGAGGTTGAGAAGAAATACTTGTCCAGTCATCTCTATAGAGGGTAATGTCAAGAAAGCCAGTAGGAGGTACTACTCCAAGCTTATCTTTAAAGAACTTGCAGAGCCTTTGGGTAAGCGGAGTTCCTCCGGTTTGAATTCCTATAAAAGCTACATTTTTAAGTCCTGGATGGGCTTTTAAAATGGCTTCTCCCAGGTTCGTTACCAACTTTGCAAATTTTTTGGGCCCGGCTATTACCTTTTTCTTTTTTTGAGATAAAATTTCTTTATCCATAAAAAGTATATTAACCCTTTAGCTTTTTTTTTCAAGAGGTAGAAAGATGGAGGTGGAAGTAAATTATAGAGTAATCTACGGGGACACAGATTGTGGTGGGGTAATGTACTATGCCAATTATTTAAAACTGTTTGAAATAGGCAGAACAGAGCTTATAAGAGCCCTTGGAATAACCTATAAAGAGGTGGAAGAAAAATACGGAATTTTCTTGCCTGTGGTGGAAAGTTTTGTAAAATATAAAGCTTCAGCTTTTTACGATGATCTTTTGACTATAAAAGCCCAAATTACCGAGCTTAAACCTTATAAAGTTAAGTTTAGTTGTGAAATCTGGAGAGAGAAAGAACTTTTGGTAGAAGGATATACATTACACGTACCTCTTAAGGCAGGTAAAGTGGTAAGATTCCCAAAAGAAGTTTACCAAATCCTTGAAAAAGGCCTTGTGAAGGAGGAAAAGTGAAGCTAAATGTAGGTATTGTAGGACTTCCCAATGTAGGAAAGTCCACCATATTTAATGCCCTGATTCAGAATATAAAAGCAGAAGTTGCAAACTATCCTTTTTGTACCATAGAGCCAAATGTAGGCGTTGTAGCTGTTCCTGATGAGAGGCTTTTTAAAATTGCAGAAGTTGAAAAGAGTGCCAAGGTGACGCCTGCAACCATAGAGTTTGTGGATATTGCAGGGCTGGTAAAAGGAGCAAGTAAAGGCGAGGGTTTGGGGAATCAGTTTTTGTCTCACATAAGAAAAGTTGCTGCAATTGCCCAGGTGCTCAGGTGCTTTGAAGATCCAGAAATTGTGCATGTTGAGGGAAGCATTGATCCTGTAAGGGATGCTGAGATTATTGAGCTTGAACTTATTCTTGCAGATCTTCAGAGCGTTGAAAAAAGAATTGCAAGAATTGAAAAGGTTGCCAAAAGCGGAGATAAAAAGGCTAAAAAAGAGCTTGAAGTGCTTTTTAAAGCAAAGGAGGTGCTGGAATCCTTTTCAACTTTAAGGAGCAAAAAGGAGTTTTTTTCTGAGGAGGAATTAAAGCTTCTTTCATCTACGCTTTTCCCTTTAACTTTAAAGCCCATGATGTACATAGCCAATGTTTCTGAAGGGGATCTGCCAGATGGAGAGGGGAATCCTTATGTAAAAGCACTCAAAGAAAAGGCAGATAAGGAGGGGATTCCAGTTATAATACTTTGTGGTAAAGTAGAAAGTGAGCTTGTTGCGCTTTCTCCAGAAGAAAGGACAGAGTATCTGGAAATGCTTGGTCTTTCTGAACCAGGGCTTTACAAGATGATAAAAAAGGGATATGAGCTCCTTGATCTTATTACTTTTTTTACAGCTGGTCCCAGAGAGACAAGGGCCTGGACAATAAAAAAAGGCACCAAAGCCCCTCAGGCTGCTGGAGAAATTCATTCAGATATGGAAAAAGGGTTTATTGCTGCTGAAGTGCTTTCCTGGGAGGATTTTGTAAAAGCAGGCTCTTTTTCAAAGGCCCGTGAGCTGGGGATGTTAAGAATTGAAGGGAAAGACTACGAAGTAAAAGACGGAGATTTAATTTATTTCAGATTTAATGTTTAACAAGTTGTGATTTTTGTGGTATAATAAAAAATTATGGATAAACGCAGATTTTTGAGGATTCCTATCTCCTTAGAAGCGGTTTATATTTTTGATGAAAAAGATAGGACAGGTAAAATAAAGGATATAAGCTATGGAGGAGTTTTTATTGAAACAGAAGATGCTCCTCCTCTTGGAGAGATTGTTCCGCTTGTGCTCACTATAGAAGGGGTAAGTCCTGCTATAAAAATTTTTTTAAAGGGAAGGGTGGTAAGAAGGGTTCCGGGGAAAGGTTTTGCTTTAAAATTCGTGGAAATTTCTCCTGAAAGTTTAAATCATTTGAAAAATCTACTTTATTTTAATTCTCCGTGCCCGGAAGAAATAGAAAAGGAATTAAGGGAATTTCTGGGTGAGGCCTATCCTCTTGCACAGATTTTGAAAGAGTTAAACATTACCTGTTTAAAAGAAACTTTGATGGATTATATTCTGGAAAGGGCTTTTCTTTATTCTCCAGAGGAGCCTTTTACTCTGGCAAGCGGAGAAAAAAGCCCATATTATCTTGATTGTCGCAAAATTACTCTTTATTCTCCTTCGTTTTCCCTTATAGGGGAACTTTTCTGGGAAGAAATGAGGTTTCTCAACATTCAGGGTGTAATGGGGATGAGTATTGGAGCAGATCCTATTGTAGCTGCAATACTTGCAAAGGCTGCAGAGGAGGGAGTGGAGCTTGAGGGGCTTCTTGTAAGAAAGGAGCCCAAAAAGTATGGCACCAGAAGGCTTATAGAGGGCAATGTAGTGCCTGGTCAGAGGATTGTTGTGGTGGAAGATGTGGTTACTACTGGTGGCTCAGTGTTAAAGGCTGTTAAAGCTGCTGAGGAGGCAGGCCTTAAAATAGCCAAAGTAATCGCTCTGGTAGATAGAGAGGCAGGGGGTAAAGAAAATATTGAATCTCAGGGTTATAATTTTTTTGCATTTTTCACCCTTTCTGAAATAATAGAGGCATTTGAAAAAAGAGGCAAAAAGCAGTGATCCCTGAGGGGTTTCTTTTTTCTGCGGTTAATTCTGGAATAAAGCCTGAAAAACCCTTTGATCTTGGGCTTATTTTTGTGCCTGAGGGAGCGGTTGCCTGGGGTGTTTTCACCAGAAACACTGTAAAGGCTGCACCAGTTATCCTGGGAAAAAAAATTTTACAAAAGCATTCCGTAGTGAAAGGTATCCTTGCCAATAGTGGGGTGGCCAATGCCTGTACAGGAAAAGAAGGCTTAGAAGCTGCTCAAAAGGTGCTTGAGGCTGTACAAAGAATTCTCAATATACCCTCAGGAGCATTGCTTCCAGCATCCACAGGAGTGATTGGTGATCCCCTGCCAGTAGAAAAAATTATAAAAAGCCTCCCAGAGCTTATAAAGGGCCTTTCTCCTGAAAGGGCAAAAGACTTTGCCCAGGCTATTACTACCACGGATACCTTTCCCAAGATTGTTCAAAAAACTTTTCAGGGAGTTAACATCCTTGGCATAGCAAAAGGGGCAGGGATGATAGCCCCTAATATGGCCACCATGCTTGCTTTTATCTGCACAGATGCCATTCTTGAAAGAAGCTGGCTTAAAAAAGCCCTTTCTAAGATGGTAGAAAGTACATTTAACTCCATAAGTGTTGATGAAGATACATCCACAAACGACACGGTTTATTTTCTGGCAAGCTGTAAAAGGAAGGTAAAGAACCTTTCTGGCTTCAGAAAGGCATGTGAAGAAGTGATGAGAGAGCTTGCCTATCTTATTGTAAAAGATGGAGAGGGAGCAACCAAAGTTATAAGGGTGCTGGTAAAGGGGGCGAGAAAAAAGCAGGAAGCCAGAGAACTTGCAAGGGCAATTGCTACATCTCTCCTTGTAAAAACTGCCTTTTATGGAGGAGACCCTAATTGGGGAAGAATTTTTGCTGCCATGGGAAAAACAGGAATCCCCTTTCAGCCTGAAAGGGTGGAGCTTTTTTTAAACGAAATTCCCTGGATTAAAAATTTAACCCTCGTTACCGAGGAAAGGATTTTGGTAGAAGAAATGAAAAAAGAAGAGGTAACTCTTACTGTGCACCTGAAAAAAGGCAGGGCAAGGGCAGAATTTTTAAGTTCAGACTTAACAGAAGAATACATAAGAATCAATGCCCACTATCGTACCTAAGGCCAATGAAAATCTTACTTACCAATGATGATGGCATCTTTGCAGAAGGAATTTGTGCACTTTATGAAGCCCTTTACGAAGAGCATGAAGTTTATATAGTGGCTCCAGAGGCAGAAAGAAGTGCAGTTGGGCATGCCATTACCATCCATTATCCTCTTAGAGTCAATAAAGTCAAAAGGGGAAGGCACTTCTGGGGATACGCTGTAAGTGGCACCCCTGCAGACTGTGTTAAACTTGCTATTTACGAGCTTATAGGGCCTGTTGATCTTGTTATCTCTGGGATTAATAGAGGAGCCAATGTAGGAATAAATGTGATTTATTCTGGCACAGTGTCTGCTGCTACAGAGGCAAAAATGCTTGGTTATCCTTCTTTTGCAGTGTCAGTAGATGGATTTGAAGACATAGATTTCTGCTTTGCAGCAAACTTTATGGCTGATGTTATTCAAAAAATTGACGAATTTCAGATAACAAAGCCATTCTGTTTAAACATAAACTTTCCCAATGTTAATCCCTGCTGTATTAAGGGTATAAAAGTGGTAAGGCAATCTACAGCGCCGTTAAAAGAGTTTTTTGATAGAAGAATAGATCTCCATGGAAAAGTTTATTACTGGCAGGGTGCCGAGGAGCATACGGAAAGTTCCCCTGATACAGATGTAATAGCTTTAAAACAAGGGTATATAACTATTACTCCTATAATGTTTGATCTTACTAATTACGCACGCCTTTCTTCTATAAACAAATTGGCTAAATTACTTGATCAGATTATATAAAGTGTTATAATTATCTACCACTTTTATTGAAATTTTATTAAAAAGTTTGTAAAGGAGGTGTGTAATGAGAAGACGCAGCCGTATTATAACAATTGAAGATGTAAGATTCGTTTATGAAAATTATGCAAAGATGAGTGCCAATGAAATTGCAGAAAAGCTGGGAATAAGCAGATTTCAGGTAAACAAAATCGTAAATGAACTCAGGAAAAGGGGTGTAAACATTCCTAAAAAAATAGGAAAAAAAGTAAATGTATATGATCAGTTTGTAGAAGAACTCAAGAAAGAGGGAAAGATTTAAAACAATTTTTTAAAAATTCACAGTCTTTTTTTATTTGCAGTCTCAATTCTTCTGGAGAGGCAAACTTTTTTTCTTCTCTTACAAATTTTAATACTTCAACTCTTAGCACTTCTCCGTAGAGGTTGCCAGAAAAGTCAAAAAGATGCACCTCTACGGAGAGCTCTTTCTCGTCAAAAGTGGGATTTCTTCCTATGTTCATAGCTCCAAAGAACTTCTGGCCCTTAACCATTGCCTTTACTCCGTAAACTCCAGGAGGAGGAAGGAGTTTTTCCTCAGGTACTTTTAAGTTTGCCGTGGGGAATCCAAGCTTCACACCTCTTCCCTTGCCTTTTATTACTTCTCCAGAAAAGAAATAAGGATGTCCAAGAAGCTCTCCTGCCTTTTCCACCTCTCCTTTTTCTATAAGTCCTCTTATAGTGGAGCTTGATACTGTAAGGCCATTTACCTTTATAGGCCCAAGGCTTTCTGCCCGAAATTCAAATACCCTACCAAGCCTTTTTAAAACATCTATATTTCCTTCTCTTCCCTTGCCAAATCTGAAGTTAAAACCCACCACCACGGCCTGCACCTTAAGCCCATCTACCAGATACTTTTCCACAAAAAGATCTGCAGAAAGCTCTGCAAGCACTCTTGTAAAAGGAACAAGACAGATGTGATTTATTCCCTCTTTTTCAATAAGCTCAAGTTTTTCTTCAATGGTGGTCAAAAGTTTGAAATGGGATTCTGGAAAGAGTACTTTTCTGGGATGGGGATCAAAGGTTACCACAACTGGTGTGGCTTTAAGCTCATTTGCAAGTTCTTTTGCCCGTTGCAAAAGTGCTTTGTGCCCTAAATGAATACCATCAAAACTGCCTATGGTAATTGCTGTTCTGAATTCTAAAGGAAAATCTTCAGGAGTAAAGATCTTCAGGCCTTTCAAACTTTCCCTCCATTAATTTGAGGAAAGAATCAAAGAGATACACCGAATCATGAGGCCCTGGAGCATTTTCTGGATGATACTGCACAGAAAATGCTTTTATTTCGGGCACAAATATGCCTTCCAGGGTTTCATCATTTAAGTTTATATGGGTAACAAGTGTATCCTTAGGAAGTTCTTCTTTCTTTACGCAGAAGCCATGATTTTGCGAGGTAATTTCCACTTTTTTCGTAAAGAGGTTAAGCACAGGATTGTTAATTCCTCTGTGCCCAAACTTGAGCTTAAAAGTGCTTGCCCCCAAAGCCTGACACAGAATTTGATGCCCAAGGCATATCCCAAAAATTGGTTTTTCCCCGAGGAGCTTTTTTACATTTTCCACGATGGTTTTGAGGGCTGCCGGGTCCCCAGGGCCATTTGAGAGAAAAACCCCGTCAGGATTGTGCTTTAGCAGCTCTTCTGCAGGAGTATAAGCCGGAAATACAAGACATTCAACCCCTCTTTCTGCAAAAAGCCTTAGCTGATTCAGCTTAAGTCCAAAGTCATATACCGCTACTTTAAATTTGCCTGTGCCTTTAAAGCTTTTTCTATTTTCTTTGCCCTTATTTCCGTAGTAATAGACTTCTGGAGAAGTTACCTCTTTAACAAAGTCTCTTCCTACATAATCTGGACTTGCTTTTATCTTTTCAAGAAACTCCTTGGGATCAAGGGTTTCAGTGGTGATGCCTCCTTTCATGGCACCATAAATTCTCAGGTGTCTTGTAAGTGCCCTCGTGTCTATCCCTTCCACACCAAGAATTCCGTGCTCTTTTAACCAGTCCCCTAAGGATTTTTCTGCCCTCCAGTTGCTATAACGGGGTTGATATTCCCTTACAATAAAACCCGCTACCTGGATTTTTTCACTCTCCCAGTCCTCAGAGTTTACTCCGTAATTACCTATAAGGGGATAGGTCATGGTCACAATCTGTCCACGATAGGAAGGATCCGTAAGGATTTCCTGATAACCTGTAATACCGGTGTTAAAAACGATTTCTCCAAAGGTTTCTCCTCTCCCTGTGAAGGAGCGCCCCCAGAAACAGGTGCCGTCTTCCAGCATAACAAGGGCCTTCATCAAGCAGCCTCCCTTGCCTTCTCTTTTAACTCTTTTTTTGCCTTCCAGATAAGAAATTCCCTGATAAAGTCATCCAGCTCACCATCAAGCACCTCATCCACTTTGCCTGTTTCATAGCCTGTGCGGTGATCTTTGACAATTCTATAGGGGTGAAGAGTATATGTTCTAATCTGGTTGCCCCAGGAAATTTCTTTTTTTTCTCCTATAAGGGCTTCTTTTTTCTCCTGAAGCTTCTGCCTTTCAAGCTGATAAAGTCTGGCTTTAAGTATTTTAAGGGCTGTCATTTTATTAAAATATTGACTTCTTTCATTTTGACAGGTAACCACTATGCCTGTGGGTAGATGAGTTATTCTTACGGCAGACTCAGTTTTGTTTACATGCTGCCCGCCGTGTCCACTTGCTCTCATGGTCTCAATTTTTAAGTCCTCAGGCTTTATTTCTATCTCTACATCCTCTTCAATTTCAGGGATTACCGTGACAGAGGCAAAAGAGGTGTGCCTTCTTGCATTGGCATCAAAAGGAGAAATGCGGATAAGACGATGAATGCCCTTTTCTCCCTTGAGGAAACCATAAGCCCATGGACCTTCTATAAGGAGAGTGGCATTTTTTATGCCTGCTTCTTCTCCAGGTAAACTGTCAACCAGTTTTACCTGATACCCCTTCTTTTCAGCCCAGCGCACATACATTCTGAGAAGCATGTAAGCCCAGTCCTGAGCATCAGTGCCCCCTGTGCCTGCATGGATGCTTAAAATAGCAGAAGAACCATCGTATTCTCCCGAAAGAAGCAGTTTACACTCTCTCTCTTTAAGTTTAGCTTCAAAACAGGAAAGCTCATTTAAGAATTCATTTAATACCTCAAGAGACTTTTCCTCTTTGTAGATTTCGTACCACTCTGAGATGTCTGCAAGTTCTCCTGCCAGTTCTTCAAAAAGGGAAAGCCTTTCTGCAAGTTGAGACCTTTCTTTAAAAAGGGCTTTTGTTTGCGGAGAATCCCAGCTGTCTATTTTTTGAATTTTTTGTTCAAGCAGTGAGAGTTTCTCCTTTATGCCTTCGGGGTCAAAGACACCCCCTTAAGTCTTCAATTTTTTCTTTGAGCTCTTTGAGCTTTTTTTCAAAATCTACATTCTTATAAGCTTGAAGAGTGTGCTTAGCTTCTTTAACTTTTGCCTTTGCCATGGCACTCTAAATATAATTCAAATTAACTTCCTTTGCAAGCTCTTTTGCAGTTTTTATACAAATTTCTTTTCCGTCAAACATTAAATAAGAAAAATTCTCTTGAAGTAATCTGCTCAAAATGCCGTGCAAGAGTTTTTGTGGATAAGGAAAATCTTCCGGGAAGTGTTTTATTCTGGAGAAAGCCCAAACTCCCAGAAAGGCAACTGCAGGATCTGAAGTTTTTTCAAGAAGTTTTTTTAAGTGATAGGGAGCCCTGGTTTCCCAGAGCATTGGAGAAAACTTTTCTGCAAGTCTGCCTATACCCCATACCACACCTCTTTGTGCAGGAGGGAATTCCAGAAAGTTTCCGCTATCTTCCCAGATGTAGGACACAAAAATCCAGCGATACTCATTTCTGAGTAAAGGGGAATTATAGAGGGCTTCTGCAAAACCCTCTGGCACTCCCCATGGCATACTTCCAGATTCCTCGTTTAGCATCCACATAAGTCTTCTGATAACTATACGCGCACGCTCTGGCTCAACTTCTGCAATTTCAGCCACTACCTTTCCAAAGGCATAGATAGCCTTCCACCTTACCACTTCGTCCTTATGAAGAAATGCTCCAATAAGATGGCTGACTACTTTAGTTAAAGGGTATTTCCGCAGGGCAGGAAAAATTTCCGCAAGTTCTTTTTCTTCAAGGATTTTCCAGACGAGATTTTTGAGATTTTTGATATAAATTTTACGCCTCCTTTACTTTTTTTGCAACAAGCTTCCCAAGCTGTCTGCAGTCTTCAAGAGCCTTTGCATCAGGAACATACTTTACTTTTAGCCCCTGGTGAACAAGCTCTGTGCCCATTTTTTCAAGGACTTGATTGAGATGTTTTACTGCCTCTCCACTCCAACCAAAAGAACCAAAGGCAGCTCCAATTTTTTGGCGTGGCCTTAAGCCTTTCATATAGGTGGTAAATCCTGCCATAGTGGGAAGCATGTTGTTGTTTAAAGTGGAGGAACCAAGGATTAGGCCTTTAGCCTCCATTATTTCTGCCATAAGCTCTGTCCAGTCACTTAAGTTTACTCTGAAAAGCTTTGCTTCAACCCCTTCAGCCTGTATGCCTTCGGTAATAGCCTTTGCCATTTTTTCTGTGCTTTTCCACATGGTATCATAAATAACAACCACCCTGAGATCAGCTTTATAACTGCTCCATTTCTCATATAGGTCAAGAACTTCTTTTGCCTTTTTCCTCCAGATTACTCCATGATCAGGACATATTATTTCAGGAGAAATACCTTTTTCTTTGATAGCTTTTAAGAGCCTTTGCACCTGAGGAGAGTAAGGAAGCACGATATTGGCATAGTACTTGGCAGTTTCCTGTTGCAGGATACAGGCATCAACCTCGTCATCAAATCTCTCCATAGTGGCAAGGTGCTGCCCAAATGCATCCTGAGACACAAGAATTTTCATTTCTGGAATGTAAGTAATCATACTATCAGGCCAGTGAATCATTGGAGTTTCAATAAATTGAAGGGTATTTTGGCCTGTTTTTATTTCTGTACCGGTTGTTACCACTTCAAAAGGAAAATCAGCTCTATGAAGATGAGCTTCAAGTCCTATCTTTCCATTTCTTGTAAGAAATATTTTTTCAGGCTTAATGGCCTCTACAATCTTTAAAAAACCTCCTGAATGATCTGGCTCAATGTGATTTATCACTAAATAATCTATTTCTTCTGGAGAAATTACACTGCTCACCCTTGAAAGAAGCTCTTCTTCAAACCCTTTTTTTACAGTGTCAAAGAGCACTTTTTTCTCGTCAAGTAATAAATAGGAGTTATAAGAAGAGCCCCTTATGGTGTTATATCCGTGGAAATCTCTTATATTCCAATCTATAACCCCTACCCAGAAAAAGTTTTTTTTTACTTCTACGGCTTTAAACATGGTTATCCTCCTTGGTCTTCTGTCCCAAAATCCTCCTGGGAAGCTTCACATTCTTTTTCCCATAGGCCATGCAAATTGCAATATTCTCTTGCTTTTACTGGTTTTTCTATTGTTTTAAAAAAGGCCTTTGGTTCTTCTCCAGGTTTTAAAAATTTTATCTGAACCCCATCTTTTTCAATAAGCTCAATCCAAACAATGTAGTGTTTCTCTTCCATGGGATGGGCTGCACTGCCAACTTTTACTTCATAGCCCTCATCTTTTGCCTCTACAACCGGCACATGCTTTTCCTGGGCAGCATCTGTTGAACCTGTTTTTAAAAGTTCCATAGGTTTCCCACAGCAAACAAGCTGCCCTTTTCCACCCTGCAATACAAACACTATGTTTCCACAAATATTGCACCTGTAAACTTCCATTCTTTCTGCCATTATAATCTCCTTTTTTAGAATTATTTTAAATTAAAAATTAATACAAAAAATTAAAAAGTCAAGAAACACTTTCTTAAAAATTATACGAAAATACTTAATTTTGTAAAGTGCTTTAAATTGAAAGCTTGCTAAGCCCTTGTTTTAGCTTGAAATTGGTATTAAACTTAAAAATAAAGTTTTTATTAGGTGAGGAGGAAGCCTTAGATGTTTACCAGGATTCTTTCAAAGATCATTGGGACAAAGAATGAGAGAGAGCTGAAGAAGCTTAAGCCCATTGTGCAGAAAATAAATGCCCTTGAGCCAGAATTTAAAAAGCTTTCTGACCAGGAACTTGCAAGAAAAACCGTGGAATTCAAGGAACGCCTTGAAAGAGGAGAAAGTTTGGATGAGCTTCTCCCAGAAGCATTTGCCACTGTCAGAGAAGCTGCAAGAAGAGTGCTCGGGATGAGGCACTTTGATGTGCAGCTTATGGGTGGCATTGTGCTTCATCAGGGTAAAATTGCTGAAATGAAAACAGGTGAGGGTAAAACCTTGGTTGCCACTTTGCCAGCTTATCTTAATGCCCTTACTGGAAAAGGCGTGCACATAGTAACGGTAAATGATTACCTTGCCAAGAGGGATGCCGAGTGGATGGGCCCTGTTTACAGATTTCTTGGAATTTCAGTGGGTTACATAGCTTCTGGAATGAATGATGCTGAAAGAAAAAAGGCTTATGCCTGCGATATCACCTATGGAACAAACAGTGAATTTGGTTTTGACTATTTGAGAGACAACATGAAGTATTCTCTTGAAGACATGGTGCAGAGGGGGCACTACTATGCCATAATAGACGAGGTGGACTCTATCTTGATTGATGAGGCAAGAACTCCCCTTATTATCTCTGGGCCTTCTGAAGAATCAACCGACCTTTACTACTTTATTGACGAGGTGGTAAGAAAACTGAAGAAAGATGTGCATTTTACGCTTGATGAGAAAAACAAAAACGCCATGCTCACAGAGGAAGGTATTGCTGAGTGTGAAAAGCTTCTTGGCATAGACAATCTTTACAATCCCAGATATGTGAGGCTTATCCATCACATTCATCAGGCGTTAAGGGCACATCATCTTTTCCATAGAGATGTGGATTATGTGGTGAAGGATGGCAAGGTAATTATTGTGGATGAGTTTACAGGAAGGCTTATGCCTGGAAGACGCTGGAGTGATGGACTTCACCAGGCAATAGAAGCCAAAGAAAGGGTAAGGATTGAAGCAGAAAATCAGACCCTTGCGATGATCACTATTCAAAATTACTTCAGGATGTACGAAAAACTTGCTGGAATGACCGGTACTGCTGCTACAGAGGCTGCAGAATTTAAAGAAATTTATGGCCTTGATGTGGTGGTAATTCCCACGCACAAGCCCATGATTAGAGAAGATTATCCTGATGTGATTTTTAGAACCCAGAAGGAAAAGTTTCAAAAAGTGGTGGAAGAAATAGAGAAGTGTTATAAAGAGGGAAGGCCTGTTCTTGTGGGTACGACCAGCATTGAAAAAAGCGAAATTATTTCCCGAATGCTTAAAAAGAAAAAGATCCCCCATCAGGTTCTCAATGCCAAGCATCATGAAAAAGAGGCACAGATTATTGCCCAGGCAGGAAGGCCTCATGCCGTAACTATTGCTACCAACATGGCTGGAAGGGGAGTGGATATCCTTTTAGGAGGCAATCCTGAAGGCCTTGCCAAAATGGAGCTTGAAGCAAAGGGATATGATCTTTCAGAAATAGACGAAAGGGCCTGGAACGAAGCCCTTACCATGGCAAAAGAGGGCAGGGATCCCACAGAAAAGTACCCCGAAGAATGGGCAAAGGTGCTTTATGAAAAGGTAAAGCAGTGTCAAAAGGATGCAGAAAAAGTAAAGGCCCTTGGAGGGCTTTACATTATTGGTACCGAAAGACACGAGTCAAGGAGAATTGACAACCAGCTAAGGGGTAGGGCTGGAAGGCAGGGAGATCCCGGTGCATCAAGATTTTTCCTCTCTCTTGAGGATGATCTTCTCAGGCTTTTTGGCTCAGAGAAAATAAAGGCCCTTATGGACAAGTTTGGTATGACAGAAGGTGAGCCCCTTGAGCATCCCTGGCTCTCAAAGGCCATTGAACAGGCACAGAAAAAGGTAGAGGCCTATCACTTTGAAATCAGAAAACACCTTCTTGAATACGACGATGTAATGAACAAGCAAAGAGAAACAATTTACTCTCAGAGAAGAGAGATTCTACAGAGCGAATCCATAAAGGATTGGATACTCTCCATGATAGAAGAGGTTTGTGAGAATATTGTGGAAACAACCTGTGGTGAGGCAAGAGAGGTAGAGGAGGAAACATTAAAAGAAGCTATAACTAAATTTCAGGAAATTTTTGCCTTTACTCCAGAGATAGAGGAAGGAATAGCTTCACCACAAAAACTTGCTGAAGCCCTTAAGAAAGCAGCTCTTAAAAAATACGAAGAAAGAGAAAAAGAACTTGGAGAAGAGACATTAAGAGCACTTGAAAAGTACTTTTTACTTACCACTATAGATGCCCTCTGGAAGGATCATCTTCTCACCCTTGATCACTTAAAAGAAAGCGTTGGTTTAAGAGGCTATGGTCAGAAAGATCCTCTTCAGGAGTACAAAAGAGAGGCTTTTCATTACTTTATGGAACTTATGCAGAAGATTAAAGAAACCACGCTTTCTTATTTATATAGAGTGGAAGTAAGGGAAGAGCCTGCTCAGGAGCTTCAGGTTGAGCGGCCGAGTTCCAAAAACCTGGAATACAAAAAACAGGATGTTTTTGAAGAAAAAGAAGAAAAGCCTGCTAAACAAAAGCCCATTAGAGTAAGAAAGGTGGGAAGAAATGATCCCTGCCCCTGTGGCAGTGGAAAAAAGTATAAAAAATGTTGTGGAAGAAAAGATAAAAGGAGAACCGGATGAGGTGTCCCAAGTGTAATTACTTTTTTTCAGAAGAAGTGGAAGTTTGTCCTAAATGTGGGAGGGATATGAGAGATGTAATAGAAAAGTTGGGATTTTTCCCGAAACCAGGTAATACTCCCATTCTTACACCAGAAGAATTTTTTAAAGGCCATACACCACCTCAAAAATCAGAAGCTACTTCTTCTCCCAAGGAAATAGAGTTAAATTTATCAGAAGAATAACCTAAGGGACTCTTTCCCCCCAAAAGTCTTTTTTAGTACCATTTTTTAATTCTTCTGTTTCTTTTACTGCCTTTTTATAATAGGTTAAAACCAATTTTCTTGCTTTAACAGCAGGAGAAGTCTCTGGATAGTTATTTATTAAATAAAGAAGTCTTCCATAAGCAGCTCTATAATAACCTATTTTATAATAAAACTGGGCCACATATAGCTCATGTTTGGCAAGAAGTTCTCTCAATTTTTTAATTCTATTTTTTACTTCTGTGGTATAAGGGCTATTGGGATAAGTCTCAAGGAGCCTTTGATAGGCTTCTATAGCCTTTTTGGTAAAGCTCTGGTCCCTATCATAACTTTTTCTCATTTTATAATAACAGGTACCTATCTGGAAGATTACATAAGGAATGGCCTCATTAGCAGGATAAAATTTTTCAAATTCTTCGTAAAGAGCTACTGCCTCAAGATATTTTCCTTCCCAGAATTTAGAATCAGCCATCTTGAGATGAGCATAAATTGCTTGAGGAGAACCTGGATAAAGATTTCTTACCTGCTCATAATATTGATAGGCCCTTTCATACTGCCCTCCGTGAAAACACCTTTCTGCTTTCCTGAGAAGCTCCCCTAAATTTGTTTCTTCTGGAGATTCATGATGGAAAATATGAACTCCCTGATTAAAAAGCCCACACCCTGCCAGAGAACAAAAAATCAAAAAGATTATAAATGCTTTTAATACTTTCATTCCTGCTCTCTCAGTGGGAACTTTCAAGATATTTTTCTGCAGAAAGGGCTGCCACAGCTCCTTCTCCACAGGCATTTATAATTTGCCTGAAAGGTTTGCTTATACAATCCCCACAGGCATAGACTCCTTTCAGGCTGGTTTCCATGTTTTGATTAACTAAAATAAAACCCTTTTCATCAAGTTCAACAACCCCTTTTAACCATTCTGTTTCCGGTTCATGTCCTATGAAAATAAATACTCCAGCCACTTCAAGAAACCCTTCTTCTCCGGTTTGTCTGTTATAAGTAACCACTCCTTCCACAGAGTCTTTACCTTTTATTTCTTTCAGCACCGTATTCCATATAATTTCTATTTTGGGATTTTCTTTAACCCTTTGTTGAAGAATAGGAGTTGCTCTAAAGGCGTCTCTTCTATGTATAAGATATACTTTTTTAGCAAATTTGGTAAGGTAAAGTGCTTCCTGAAGTGCCGTATTTCCTCCACCAATCACGGCTACTATTTGATTTTTAAAAAAGGGACCATCACAGGTGGCACAGTAAGAAACTCCTTTCCCTGTAAGCTCTTTTTCTCCTGGAATGCCAAGTTTTCTCATACCTGCGCCAAGTGCCAGAATCACCGTCCTTGCCTTTACGACCTCTTTATCTTCCAGGAGAATTTCTTTGAGTTCACCTTCAGGCTTAAGTGCAATGGCTTTTTTCTGAACAAGATTTAAGCCATATTTTTCTACCTGCTCTTGCATTTTCTGGATAAGTTCAAAGCCTGGGATCCCTTCCGGGAAGCCCGGGTAGTTTTCTATAAGGTCTGTAAGGAGCACCTGGCCTCCAATAGGGCCTTTTTCTATAAGCAGGGCTTCAAGGAGTGCTCTTCTGGCATAGAGATAAGCGGTAAGACCTGCAGGGCCTCCTCCTATAATTGCTACATCCCAAATTTTGTCTGACATAGCCTACCCCTCAAGCACTTTATTAAGGGCATTTAAAATGGTGGCTTTGGAGACAGCCCCCACTATGCTTTCCACAGCTTCTCCATTTTTGAAGATGATAAGTGTGGGGATGGCACGAATGCCAAATTTTCCAGGAGTGATGGGATTTTCGTCCACATTACACTTGCACACTTTGACTTTGCCTTCAAGCTCTTCTGCCAGTTCTTCTATTATTGGGGCTATTGCCCTGCATGGTCCACACCAGGGAGCCCAGAAATCCACAAGTACAGGAATTGAAGAATTCAAAACCTCCTCCTCAAAAGTTTCATCTGTAATAGCCTTTACTCCCATAATTCCCCTCCCTTTTATTTGACTAATTTACTAAAATTTTAATTTAATACTCTTACAAATTTCTGCAAGTTTAAATTTCAAGATTTTTTTTCAAAATTAAAACGAGTCTTTTATAGGAAACTTCTAATTTTTTGGCCATATTTTCTCTTTTAAGGGCAAAATAGTTATAAGCTATTACGGCAGGGATAGCACAGAAAAGACCCATGGCAGTATTGATAAGTGCTTCAGCAATACCAGGAGCAACCGTTGCCAGACTTGCGCTTCCCTTAAGTCCTATGGCATGAAAGGCCTTCATTATCCCCCAAACCGTGCCAAAAAGTCCGATATAGGGGGCTACATTTCCTGTAGTGGCCAGAAATCCCAGCCCTTTTAAAAGGGACAGGCTGAATTCTTCTCTTTCTATCACAATTTTTTGTTCCAGTTCTTTATCCATAAGAGATATTTTTAGTGCTTTTTCTCCAGTATCTGTAGCCTTAGCCATATATTTTTCATACAATTCATCAAACCAAAGAATAAATTTTTTAAATCTTTTGAAGATTACATTATTAGATTCTGTCTTGATTTCTCTTATAAATCTGCTCAGGTTTGGCTCGTATTGCAAAATTTTTTCTGCTTTATTCAGGTAAGCACTTATCTTTTTGTATATAAAAAGATTGTATATTATGTAAGCCCAGCTTTGAAGGCTCATAAGCAGTAAAATAAATAAAACAGCTTTTCCCACAGGGCCTGTTTGAAGAAAAAATTTTAAAAGCTCCAAGCTAATCCTCCTTTGCCAGATCTCCTTCCTCAAAAGGCGTTTTTAACACTTTACCCAAAGTTTTAAGAGCTGTCAAACCACCCTGCCCCAGGTTTTCCGTATATTCATTGACATAAGTTTTTACATGCTTTCTTATTACCTCTTCTTCAATTTCCTGGGCATACTTTTTTAGAAGAGGCATGACTTCTTTTTCATGTGTTTTAGCCCACTCAAGGCTATTTTTTATTGCCTTTAATATGCTTTTCTTTACTTCTTTTGAAAGCTCCCTTTTTACGAAAAAACCTCCCAGAGGCACAGGGGCCTTCGTTTTGGTTTCCCAATAGTTGCCTAAATCCTGAATAAGCACCAATCCATATTTGTGAAATACAAATCTTCCTTCATGGATAAGTATTCCCATATCTACCTGATTTTGCAAAATGGCAGGTATAATTTTGTCATAGCGCAAAAAGATTTTTTGAATCTTTCCTGGATAAAAGAATTTAAAAAGTAAATGAGCTGTGGTGTATTCTCCGGGAATGGCAACTTTAAGCATGGGAAATTCTTCCAATTTATAAAAATTTTTTCCTACAAGGAGAGGACCTGTGCCAAATCCCATGGCAGAACCTACAGAAAGGAGTTGATATTCTTTCTTTATTTTCTCCCACACGCCAAAAGAGGCTTTAATTACTGGAATTTCCCCTTGAATGGCTAAAGTATTCAAGGCATCTATGTCTTCAAATAGGAAAACAGGATTGAAAGGAGCAGTAATTTTCTTTAAAAGAAGTCCTGCCATAATAAACACATCATTGGGGCAGGGAGAAAGGGCTATTTTAAGCTCTGACATTCCCAGAACCTCCTTAGAGAGTTAAAAGCTTTTTCTGTATCCCAGGGGGCTTCCGGATCAGAAAGCAAATTGCTTATAGCCCTTACTTCAGCAAAACAAATTCCAGCTTTTTTGGCTGCAAGGGCAACAGCAAAACCCTCCATATTTTCAGCAAGTGCTTTATAAATTTTTGAAAATTTTTTAGCACGCTCCTTTTCATAAGAGCAGGCACAAACTGTACACATTGCTCCAATCCTTGTTTTTATCCCCTCAGGAAGGGCAAAGATTTCTAATAAATTTTTGTCTATTTCAATTTCTTTTTTCATTCCCAGATTTTCTGGAAGAGGTGCATAATTTTGAAAGATTTTCCTCCCGGAATCTGCCCAGACTTCTTTTGAGGCAATAACAATGTCTCCCGGGAAGAGCCCTGTTTCCGGGTAGCCTCCTGCAAGGCCTGTAAGTACAATCAAAGCTGGTTTGTATTTTTTTATTAACCTGTAAGACTCTATGGCAGCCTCTATTACTCCTACTCCACAGATTTCTATTTTTAAATTCAGCTCCTTAAGGGCCTCTGCCTCAAATTTAGAGGGAGTCACTATCAAAGTTTTCCCTTTCATCTTCGTAAAAGAGCTCAACTTCAATACCCTCTTCACACAGGCTTTTAAGAAAAAAATCCATTTCATTTGCCCTTATAAGATTACCCTCAGAATAAAAGGGGAGAAACACTTTTGCCCTGGGTGGATTTATATTTTCTACTTTAACTTCAATTTGAAGTGGGTGTTCACAGTGCTTTAGTTTTTCTTTAAAGAGCTTTTTTAAAAACAACCTGAGATCTTTTTCGTTTTTAAATTTTCTTTTCACTTTCAAAAAGTGATTTAAAATTTAATCTGAAAAATATTTTATTTTAATCTCTGCTTAAAAGCAAGGGTAAAATGAAGGTATTTATTGGCACCTCTGGCTGGAGTTATTACTCTTTTAAAGGTATTTTCTATCCTGAAGAGCTGAAAAGCAGGGACTGGCTTTCTTTTTATGCCAGGCATTTTAATGCTGTGGAGATTAATGCCACTTTTTACCGCCTTCCCAGGAAAAGCACTTTTGAAAAATGGTATGCTGAAACACCTGAAGACTTTATTTTTTCAGTAAAAGCCTCAAAAGTAATAACCCATGTTAAGCGTTTGAAAGATGTAAAAGAAGAGCTTTCTAATTTTTTAGATAGAGTCTCAGTGCTTAAGGAGAAAGCAAGGGTACTGCTTTTTCAACTGCCTCCTTCCTTAAAATACGATAAAGCTCTTCTGGAAGGCTTTTTTCCTTTGCTTCCCGGAGAGTACTTAAATGTGATAGAAGTGAGACACAAAAGTTTTCACTGCGAGGAGTTTTTTGAAATTTGCAGAAAGTATAATGTTTGTTTATGCTTTTCTGATTGCGGGAAAAAGTATCCTTATGCCTGGTTTGAGGTGCAAACAGCCCCTTTTCTTTATGTAAGGCTTCACGGCTCCCCAGATATTTATGTGTCCAACTATTCAAAAGAAAGGCTAAAAGAGCTTGCAGCTTTTTTAAAAGAATTTCAAGCTGAAGAGTTATTCGTGTTTTTTGACAACACAGCAAAGGGCTACGCAGTTTTAAATGCCCTTGAGTTTAAAGACCTTTTAAAGGTCGGGTCTTTTGAGACTGATTTTTGAAGCCTGTAAGATATTTTTCGGCAAGTTTTAAGTCTTCGGGAGTGTTTACATTAAAAAAACTCTTTACAGCTATAGTATCACAATTTTGTAAAAAACAAATTAGACCTGCTTCTCGCAAAAACAGAAAAAATCTGTACAGGCTTTTTTTGGAAGAAATTTTGAGAAAGTTTGTTAAAGTGTTTGCCAGGGAGGAAGGATAAACTCCTGGAAAAGGCTCCATTTTTTCTTCTTTTTTGCAGATAAAAACTTTGTTTCTGTCCTGTTCAGCGATTTTAAGGAGCCATCTTAAGAAAGATGTTTCTAAAAGGGGCTGATCAGTGGCTACCACGAGTAATTGATGTTCTGGGAGTTGTTTCATTGCAGAGACAATCCCTGCAAGGGGGCCTTCTATGCCTTCAGTTCCGTCGTAAATAAAGTTTCTTTTCTCAGAGGTTACCTGCCCTTTTTCAAAAAGGCTCAGTATCTCTCTTTCCTGGTCTTTTGTTCTTACTGAAATGTATATCGGCAATTTTAAATGTGCTACTTTTTTATAAACATGGACAAGAAGGGGCAATCCATTTAAAAGGGCTTTATATTTTTTCCCTCCTATTCTGCTTCCCTTCCCTCCTGCAAGGATAAGGACAGCCTTTTTTGACATTTAAATATTCCTTATAAGCTTTATTTCACTGCCTTTAATAGGATTCTTTTTGACTTCAAGGACAACAGGGAACCTCTTTTTTAATTCCTCAAGGTGTGAGATAATGCCAATTATCCTTCCACTTTTTTGTCCCAGTGTGATCAGGGTATTTATTACCTTTTCAAGAGTACCCGTATCCAGGCTTCCAAACCCCTCATCTATAAACAAAGATTCAAAAGGCTTGCTTCTTGAGAGCCTTAAAATCACATCAGAAGTCCCAAGGGCAAGGGAAAGTGTGGCTATAAATGATTCACCTCCTGAAAGGGTCCTTACCTCCCGGCTTTTTCCGGTGTAGATATCAAATACTTCTAAATTAAAGTCTTTTTTAAGTACTTCGTTACTTATAAACTTATATCTCCCAAAAGAAAAGTCCTGAAAATATTTGTTAGCTCTCTCCAGAATAAGTTTTATGAAGGTAGAAAGTACATAAGAATGAAAAGAAATTTTCAGAGAATTTTTCCCAAGCACAAGGGAGGATAGATGTTCAATTATCTGGAAGCTTTTTTCAAGCTCTCTTAAACTTTTTATAGAAGCTTCAAGTTCGTTTTTTACCCTTAAAAGCTCTTCTTCCCTGTTTTTTATTTTCCCGATTTCTTCCATCAATTTTTGTAAAGCACTTTCCGTTTCATAAAAGCTTTGCCTTTTTTCATTGAGCACAGTTTTAATTTCCTCAATGTTTAAGTTTATAGAAGTTTGCTGCTCTTTTAATTCCTGCAAATTTTTTTCCAATCTTTCTTTTTCCCTGTAAAAGGCTTCCACCTCGTTTTTTAAGGAAGACAGGCTGTTTAAAAGCTCATTTGCCTGTTTAAGTTCTTTTAGAGATTGGAAAATGCCGTTTTTTATCAAAGAAAATACATGTGCAAAGGTCTCTTTATACTCCTTCGTTCTTTTCCGGATGAAATCTTTTATCTGGAAAAGCTTTTCTTTGTTCTGTAAAATTTTGTTTTCTATTTGTTTTATCTGCTCTTCAAGATGTTTTTTTCTTTTTTCAAAATTTTTTACTTCAATCCTTATTTTTTTTATCTCTTCTTCAGGATCCCTTAGCCTTTCTCCCCAGATTTTTTTTATTTCATTCAAAGCGCCTTCCAAACTGTTTAGCCTGCCCTTTTTAGTTAAATAAGCCCCCTTTTTTTCTTCAAGTTTTTTTTCTATGCTCTTGAGCTCTTTTAAAGTATCTTCCAGTTCCATACTAAAAGAATCATAAAGCCGGGAGATAAAAGGAAGATTTTCTTCCATGTCTTTTAGATAATTCTTAAGAATAGCCAGGTTTTTGATTATTTGCTTTTTTGTTTCTGAGAACTCTGCAAGAAGCTCCTTTTCTTCTGTTTCTCCTACCTTTTCTTCAATAACGCGGAGCATTCCTTTTAACTGATTGCATTCTTTTTCCAGATTCTTTAAATTTGTTTCTTCATTTTCAAGTGACTTTTTGATTTGTTGGAGTTTTTTAAAATTTTCAGAAGGAGAAAGAGGGGATGGGTGTTCTTTTGCTCCGCATAGAGGGCAGGGCTCACCGGGTTTTAAAAATTCAAGCAGTTTCTCTGCCTCAGAAAAGGCAGAAAACCTTTCTTTTTCTTTTTTTAGTTCACTTACCTTTTCTTTCAAAGCATACAGCCTGTTTTCGGAAGTCTTGAGTTTTTTTTGTAAAGACTTCTTCCTTTCAATAAGAGAAAGCCTCTCATTTATTTCCCTTTCTTTTTGCATAAGCTCTTTTAAGTCTTTTAGAATCCCCAGAAGAAAAGAAAGCTTTTCAAGCTCCTTCGTAAGATCTTTTTTTTCATTTTCTAAAAGTGTTATCTCCTTTTCAAGGTCGCTGACCTCTTTTTCTAAAGATTCTTTTAAAGCCTTTTTTGTTTTTAAATCCTTTACCACCTTCTCCAGTCTTTCCAGTTCGTGAAGTTTTTGCTTTAAACTTTCTATTTCCTGTTCCTTGTTCATAATTGTTTCTTCATCTTTTTTCAGTTTTGTAAGCTCCTGTCTGGCAAGGTTTAATTCTTCTTTTATTTTCTTTTTTTGTAAAGTAAGATTTCTCAGCTCTTTCCAGAGAATTTTCAAATTTTTATAATAGGGCAGTTTTTGTTGAAATGCATCAAGCTTTTTTATTAACTCCTTTTTCTCCTGATATAAAGGGACTTTTTCGTTGAGGACATTAAGCTCTTTTTTAAGTTTCTCCACTGTTGAAAGTGTTTCAAGCGTCTTTTCAAGTTCTTTTATTTCTTTTTCTAAAATCTGTTTTTTATTAACAAGCTTTTCTTTTTCCAGAGATAAGCGGCGCTCTTTTTCTTGAAGTTCTTGGTATAGAGAAAAAAACTCTTCTTCAGAAGTTATTCCTAAAAGAGTCTTCATGGATTTTATCTTTTCGGTGATGATCTTGAGTTCTTCCCTTAAAGTGTTTCTCTTTTCTTTTAAAAATTCTTCAAGGGAGGCATAAAAGGCGGTTTCAAATATCCCTTCAAAGAGCTGTTTTCGTTCTTTACCTTTGGCAAGCAAAATTTCTCTATATTCTCCCTGAGGAATGAGAAATACCTTTTTAAACTGCTTTGGTTCAAGGCCAATAAGTTCCTTTATTTTAGAATTAACTTCTTTTTTGTTGGTAGAGACAAGGGAGCCGTCAATCCATAGAGAGACTTTTTCTGAAACTCCTTCAAAAGGAAGTCTTCTGGTTATTTGATATGTCCTTCCGTCAAGGAAAAATTTGAAACTGATTTCAGGGAAACCCCGGTTTTTAAAATTTGAATAAAGCAGGTGAGAAATTAGCTCCCTGGCAGGGCGTGCTTTAACGCTTGCTTCTCCAAATAGAGCATATACCATGGCATCAAAAAGAGTGGTTTTCCCTGCACCTATCTCTCCAGATATAAGAAAAAGTCCGCAGGAATTAAGAAGAGAAAAATTCTCTTCTGAAATTTCAGTCTTTATGTAAGGACCAAAGCCCTTAATACTTAGATAGAGGGGACGCATAGATTTTAAAAAAAGAAAATTTTATTTAATTCTGCCTTTATATTTTCTGGAGATTTCTCTTTCAAGCTCCCTTCTTTTTATGGTCTCTCTTCTATCATAAATTTTTTTACCCCTGGCAAGGGCAAGTTCCACTTTGGCAAGCCCTCTTTCATTGAAATAAACACGCAGGGGAATCAGAGTATAGCCCTTTTGCTGGACTTTGCCCATGAGGCGTTTTATCTCCCGCTTGTGAAGGAGAAGTTTTCTGGTGCGGGTGGGATCAAGGTGCTGGGCTTCCCGGCTGTGAGGATAGGGGCTTATGTGAAAGTTATAGAGAAAGACCTCTCCATCTACTATTCTGGCAAAGCTGTCTGCCAGATTGGCTCTTCCCATTCTCAGGGATTTAACCTCACATCCCTTAAGCTCTATTCCTGCTTCATAGGTTTCTTCTATGTGGTATAGATGCTTTGCCTTTTTATTTGTACATACTATCTTTTCTGCCATGCTTTGAAAAATACCACACTTAATTTTACTTGACAAGCCTTTTAGTTTTTGATATTTTTTAAACAAGGAAGTCTTATATTTAAAAGCTTAAAAGGAGGCTCAAAAATGGCTCAAAAAAGGCCTTTTATTCTCTGGTTTGATCAGATTTCTTATCACGATGTGCCTCTGGTAGGAGGTAAAAATGCTTCTCTTGGGGAAATGTATTCAAAACTGAGTGCCAAGGGTATAAAAGTTCCTTATGGATTTGCAGTAACTGCAGAGGCGTATAAATATTTTATTCAGGAGAATCATCTGGACAATAAGATTAAAGAAATTTTAAGCGGACTGGATACTCGGAATGTTGAAGACCTGCAAAAAAGAGGGAAAAAGGTAAGGAACCTGATTTTAAGGGCAAAGATGCCCCCGGCCCTTGAAGAAGAAATTAAAAAGGCCTATGCCAGAATGGAAGAGCTTTATGGGAAAGAGGTGGATGTAGCTGTAAGGTCTTCAGCTACTGCAGAGGATCTGCCGGATGCCTCTTTTGCGGGTCAGCAGGAGACATATTTAAACATAAAAGGTATAAAAAATGTGATTAAAGCTGTTCAAAAGTGTTTTGCCTCTCTTTTTACAGATAGGGCTATTTCTTATAGAGAGGATAAGGGTTTTGACCACTTTTCTGTGTATCTTTCTGTAGCTATCCAGAAAATGGTAAGGAGTGATAAGGCCTGCTCCGGAGTGATGTTTACCCTTGATACAGAAAGTGGATTTAAAGATGTGGTTTATATTACAGGTACTTGGGGTTTGGGAGAGGCACTTGTTCAGGGCATGGTAAATCCTGATGAATTTTATGTATTTAAACCCACTCTTAAGGAAGGGTATAAACCAATTCTTTCCAAAAAGCTCGGGAGTAAAGATATAAAGATGGTATATGGTGCCGGGCGCTCTGCAGTAAGGACGGTAAAGACTACAAAAGAAGAGAGGCTTTCTTATGTGCTTTCTGATGAGGAAATACTTACCCTGGCTAAGTGGGCTATGGCTATAGAGGAACATTATGGAAGGCCCATGGATATAGAATGGGCAAAGGACGGAGACGGTAAAGGAATAGGTACTGGAGACCTTTTTATTGTGCAGGCCCGTCCAGAAACAGTTCATTCTTCCAAGGAACAAAAATTTTACGAAATCTATAAACTTAAAGGTGAGGGAGAGGTCCTTTGTACAGGAAAGGCTGTGGGAAGCAAAATTGGCCAGGGGAAAGCAAGGGTAATTTTAGATGTTAGTGAGATCAACGAGTTTCAGGAAGGGGAAGTGCTGGTTACGGAGATGACGGATCCTGATTGGGAACCCATTATGAAAAAGGCAGCAGCTATTGTTACTGACAAAGGTGGGAGGACCTGTCATGCTGCTATTATTTCAAGAGAACTTGGAATCCCCTGTATTGTGGGAACGGAAGTTGCTTCCAGAATAATAAAAACCGGGGATGAAATTACTGTAGATTGTTCAAGAGGAGAGGAGGGATATGTATTGAAAGGCCTTGTACCTTATGAAGTAGAAAGAATTGATCTTGAAAGTCTTCCCAGGACAAAGACCAAGATTATGATGAATGTAGGTATTCCTGAGCAGGCCTTTCATCAGGGACAGATTCCAAATGATGGGGTGGGGCTTGCAAGAATTGAATTTATTATAGGTTCCCATATAGGGATTCATCCACTGGCACTTATAGAATATGAAAAATTAAAGGAACAGGCAAAGAGTGATCCCAAAATACGAAAAGTGGTGAGGATAATAGAAGAGAGGGCCTTTGGTTATGAAAGAAAGGCTGATTTTTTTATAGACAAGCTTGCTCAGGGAATAGCTACCATTGCCGCAGCTTTTTACCCCAAGGATGTAATTGTAAGATTTTCTGATTTTAAAACAAATGAATACGCCAATCTGGTAGGTGGATTTCTTTATGAACCCGAAGAGCATAATCCGATGCTTGGGTGGAGAGGGGCATCAAGATACTATGACCCCAAATTTGAACCTGCCTTTGCTCTTGAGTGTCTGGCTATTAAAAAGGTGAGAGAAGAAATGGGGCTTAAGAATGTCAAAGTAATGATTCCTTTCTGCAGGACATTAGAAGAAGGCAGGAAAGTAATTGCTGTAATGGAGAAATATGGACTTAAGCAGGGAAAAAACGGACTTGAGATTTATGTAATGTGTGAAATTCCAAGCAATGTGGTTCTTGCAGAGGAGTTTGCTGAAATTTTTGATGGTTTTTCCATTGGGTCTAACGACCTTACTCAGCTTACTCTGGGATTAGATAGAGACTCGGAGCTTGTTTCTCATATTTATGATGAAAGGAATCCTGCTGTGAAGAGGCTTATAGAGCATGTGATAAAAGTAGCCAAGAAAAAGAAGCGCAAAATAGGTATATGTGGGCAGGCTCCCAGTGATTTTCCTGATTTTGCAGAATTTCTTGTGGAGTGTGGTATAGATTCCATGAGTTTAACCCCTGACACGGTGGTAAGGACAAGACTTCTTGTTGCAGAAAAAGAGAAGGAAAGGGAAAAGAATGCCAAAGCTAAATAAGATATTGGCAGGAGGGATAATTACAGTTCTGCTTGTTTTGAATGGCTCTGGTTTTGCAGGGGCTGCAGAAAATTCTACTTCCTTATCTGTAGCGTTTGAGAAAGAGAGTATTTGGCAAAGGATAAAAAAAGATGTCAAAAAGACCTGGGAGGGACTTTTCAGGAAGGAAGAGGACTATCGGGTAAAAATCCCTATCCCTCCTCCGCCCCCTCCGCCTCTTGGTTTATTTAAAAAAGCTCCTGCCAGTAATTCTACCTTTTGGCAATGGTATCAATGAGGAAAAAAAACCCCAGGATTTTAATAAAACCCTATAAAAAGAAAAAGAAGAATCGTTTTAAGTATGTATTGATGGGATTTTTATTTTTTGGTTTTCTGTTAAGCCTTTCTTTTTATTTATGGATTAGCTGGCTGGTAAAACGGGAGGCCTCGGAGATAGAGCAGATAAAAAAAAATAATGCCTACCTGAGGAGAGAAATTCATAAGTATCTTTCTTCTGATAGGTATTATGAAGAGATTTTGAGGACAAAATATGGATTTATAAAAGAAGGAGAAAAAATTTTTGTTTATTCAGAACCACTTTTTAAAAAGAGCATGAAGAAGATTTCAGGAGGTAGAGCATTATGAAAATAATAGAGGGGTTTTATAAAGGTGAAGGATTAAGTTTTGGAATAGTGGTAAGCAGGTTTAATGTATTTATTACTCAGAAGCTTCTGGAGGGTGCCCTTGATGTATTAAGGCGTCATGGTGTAAGGGAGGAGGATATTACAGTGGTATGGGTACCAGGAGCCTTTGAAATACCACTTGTTGCCAAGAAATTGGTTAAAAGTGGTAAATTTAATGCAGTTATTTGTTTAGGGGCAGTGATAAGAGGAGCTACTCCACACTTTGAATATGTGGCTGCAGAGGCTGCAAAGGGAGTGGCTCATGTAATGCTTGAAGAAGAAAGGCCTGTTGTTTTTGGTATTTTGACCACAGATACTATTGAGCAGGCCATTGAAAGGGCAGGTACCAAAGCAGGTAATAAAGGAGCAGAAGCAGCTCTTTCGGCCCTGGAACTTGCAAATTTGGAAAAGCAGCTAACCGAGCTTTGATAATTTTAAAAGGAGCAGGAGGATAGTGATGTTAAAGACAATAAAAGATTTTGAACTTAAGGGTAAAAGGGTTTTCATCAGGGTGGACTTTAATGTGCCTTTAGAGGGTGATAAAATCGTTGACGATACTAGGATTCTTGCAAGCTTGCCAACAATAAATTATGCAGTGCAATCCCAGGCAAAGGTCATTATTTGTTCTCATTTAGGAAGGCCAAAGGGGAAGAAAGTGCCGGAATATTCTTTGAAACCTGTTTATGAGTACTTAAAAAAGCTTTTAAAAACCAGGGTAGAGTTTCTTGAAGAAATTTCTGACGAAGCCCTTTCTCATGCCTGTAAAGAGCTAAAAGAGGGAGAGGTGCTACTTCTTGAAAATGTAAGGTTTTATCCAGGAGAGACCAGAAATGATCCGGAGTTTGCTGCTGTTTTGGGGAAAAATGTGGATGTTTTTATAAACGATGCTTTTTCTGTGTCTCATAGAGCTCATGCTTCTGTTGTGGGAGTTCCTGCTCTGGTAAAAGAAAAGGGAATAGGTTTTCAGATGGAAAAGGAGCTTAAATATCTTTCTAAAGTGGTTAGCAAGCCTGAACGTCCTTTCTTTGCTGTGGTAGGAGGTAGTAAGGTTTCAACGAAAATAGGAGTGCTTAAGAATCTTATTTCCAAGCTGGATAAACTTATTATTGGTGGAGCTATGGCAAATACCTTTCTGGCTGCTCAGGGATACCCGGTAGGAGCTTCTTTTGTGGAAAGAGAATACATTGAAGTGGCAAAGAAGGTAATTAAAGAAGGCAGGGAGGAGGGAGTAAAGATTTATCTTCCTGTAGATGTAGTAGTTGAAAGAGAGGGCTCTGTAGAAGAAGTTGGGATAAAGGATGTTCGGGAAAAAGATGTAATTTATGATATAGGAAGCAGGAGTGTTGAATTTTTTTCAGATGCAATTAGTGGGGCGAAGACCGTGGTATGGAATGGCCCGCTGGGGTATTTTGAAAAGGCGCCTTTTCACCGGGGCACGGTTTTTATAGCCCGGAAAATAGCGGCTTTAAACGCTACCACTGTAGCAGGGGGTGGAGATACTCTTGCAGCCATTAAACTGGCAGCAGTGGAAAGTGCATTTTCTTATGTTTCCACTGCAGGAGGAGCCTTTCTGGAATACCTTGAGGGTAAGGAATTGCCAGGCATAGCAGTGCTTAAATCGTAACTTTTACCCTTAAGGAGGTTTGAGATGGGTAAGCCTTTATTTGCGGGAAACTGGAAAATGAACAAAGGCGTTGCAGAGACAAGGGAATTTTTTGAAAAATTCTTACCCCTGACAAAAGACATTGATTTTGAGAATAGAGAAATAATGATTGCTCCGCCATTTATTTCTCTTTCTGTAGCAAGTGAGATTGTAAAAGATAGTAAAATCTCCCTGGGAGCTCAGAATGCCTGCTGGGCGAAAAAGGGCGCTTTTACAGGGGAAATTTCTCCTGTCATGTTAAAAGAGCTGGGAGTAAAATATGTAATTTTAGGCCATTCTGAAAGAAGGCATATTTTTGGAGAAAGCAATGAGCTTATAGCAAAGAGGGTAAAAGGGGTTTATGAAGAAGGGCTTATTCCTGTACTTTGTGTAGGAGAAACCCTTGAAGAAAGAGAAAAAGGGATAACTTTTGAAGTGGTGGAAAATCAGTTGAAAGAAGGACTGAAGGAAATTGGGAATTTAGATGGCGCTGAGCTGGTAATTGCTTATGAGCCTGTGTGGGCAATTGGCACAGGGAAAACCGCCACCCCTTCTCAGGCAGAAGAAGTGCATTCTTTTATAAGGCAGATCCTTGGTGAGATGTACGGTAAAAATGTTGCAGATGTTATAAGAATTCTTTATGGAGGCAGTGTGAAGCCTGGCAACATAAAAGAGCTTATCGTACAACCAAATATAGATGGGGTGCTTGTAGGAGGTGCCTCTCTTGAGCCAGAAAGCTTCTTTGAAATCTGTAAGGTTGAGATTTCGTAGGTGAAAGATCTTCCTGTACTTTTTCAAGAAATTGAGTACTTACAGAAGGCTTTTTTAAGAAAGGATGAACACTTACTTGATAAACCTTTTTATCCTGTTGTTTCTCTTATAAAGGATCTTATTTTTCAAGACAATCAGATTTCCGAAGTGATTCTGGAAGTGTTAATGCGTGTTTCAAAGATGCTTTATTTCAAAAGCCAGTTAGTTTTATCTACTTTCCTTCACAGGGAAGAAAAGGAAGAGGAGGAAGAAGAAAAGGCAGGAGAGATTCAGGAAATGAGACCTGTGGCGCTGAGTCTTCCTACAAAAAGGCTTCTGTGGGAAGATGTCTTTTTACCTGAACCTTCTTATAATTTTTGGGAGAACTTAAGAGAAGTACAATTTGAAGAAAAAGGCGATTTGATGATGTTATTAAAAGCCATTTTGAGAATTCTTGAGGCAGAAAAAAGTATCCAGGAGGTCGTAGAAAGGGATTTTTGTTACTTTATAGATGATTATATAGAAAAACTTCAGGAAGTATTACAAAAAAAAGGAGCCATTACTTTTAACGAATTGATTTCTGAACTTGATTTTTCCTCTTCTGAGGCCCAAATTCATGTAGTTTATTATTTTCTGGCAGTGCTTTTTTTATGTTTTCAAGGGCTATGTTCTATAGTCCAGCAAGAAGAATTTGGAGAAATTCAGATTTTTAGAAATATCTAAAAATATTAATAAAAATAGATAGTGAAATAATTCATAAATTTCTTGACAAATTTTTAAATCCTATTAAAAAGACAGAAGTGGGGCGAGGGGGATGGCATACAAGATAGTGCACTTTCCAGAGAAATGTACCGGATGCAGGGAATGTGTCAAGGCCTGTGCCGAGGCTCATGGAGGTATTGCAAATTGTAAAATTTTTGAAGTAAAAAATACTTTTGCATTTTTTCACTGTATGCATTGTGGGAAGCCCAGGTGTGCAGAGGCCTGTCCTACTGGTGCTATTCAAAGAATTGAGGGAAAAATTGCTGGTTATGTTTTCAGGACACCTATTAAAGAACAAAATGTGGTGGCCTTTTTCAGTGAAAGGTGTGTAGGTTGTAAGAATTGTGTTGAAGCCTGTATGTTTGGAGCTATAGAGGAAAATCCATATCTTGGTATAATAAACAAGTGTGATCTCTGTTATGAAAGACTTAAAAAAAATGAATTGCCTTATTGTGTGGCAGCCTGCCCAAATGAAGCTTTGCAGCTGAAATATACTACTGTGGAGGCTGGAACAAAGTGAAGGGGCTTTTTCCTTTTTTTCTGTTTTTCTTTTTGCTGTTGGTGCTCGGAATTGTATTAATTCTTCTCAATGATTTTCTGGGGCTTAAAAGGCATTCTAAAGAGAAGCTCATTGCCTATGAATGTGGTCTTGATCCTTCTGGAGATGCAAAAATTCCTTTTAGAATAAGATATTATTTAATTGCATTGGTTTTTCTCGTGTTTGATGTGGAGGTGGTTTTTCTTTATCCATGGGCTGTTGCTTTTGACGAGCTTTCCTGGTTTGGTTTTGTTGAAGTAACTGTTTTTATAATAGTGCTTCTTGTGGCTTATATATATGCCTGGAAAGAAGGAGCTTTAAAGTGGGAGTAGAACGAGATACTATAGAAATAGCAGATGGAGTAAAGCAGATACCAGGAACTCCTGTTTTTATTACAAAATTTGATAAGGTTATTAACTGGGCAAGGGCAGGGTCCATGTGGCCTCTAACTTTTGGTCTTGCCTGCTGTGCCATAGAAATGATGGCAACAGGAGCAAGCCACTATGACCTTGACAGGTTTGGCATAATTTTTCGTGCTTCTCCCAGACAGGCGGATCTAATTATTGTGGCTGGAACAGTTACCAAAAAAATGGCTCCTGTCGTAAGAAGGGTGTACGATCAGATGCCAGAGCCCAAGTATGTAGTTGCAATGGGAAGCTGTGCATGCTCTGGTGGTGTTTTTCGCACCTATTCTGTGGCACAGGGCTGTGATCAGTTTTTGCCTGTAGATGTCTACATACCCGGATGTCCTCCAAGGCCAGAGGCACTTCTTCATGGCCTGCTTAAACTTCAGGAAAAAATAAAAAAAGAAACAAAAAGGTGGGGCTTTTGGAGATAATAGAGGCTTTAAAAGGGTTAAAAGAAGTCAGGAGTCTTGAGGAAAAGGAAGATGCCTGGGTTATTTGGACTGAAAGGGAGCTTACACTGCCCCTTATGAAGAAGCTCAAAGAGCTTGGCTTTAATTATCTTATAGACCTGTGCGGTGTGGATTATTTGAACTATAAGTCAGAGAAAAAAAACTTTAGATTTGAAGTTGTGTATCATCTTTACTCCCTTGAGCACAGGATACTTGTGAGGGTAAAGGTGGGCATTCCCGAGGAGGAGGCCTGGCAGTATTCTGTGTCTCATATCTGGAGCTGTGCTAACTGGCTTGAAAGGGAATGTTTTGACATGTTTGGGATAAAATTTCTGGGGCACCCAAATTTAAAGAGGATTTTTATGCCGGAAGACTGGAAGGGGCATCCATTGAGAAAGGATTATCCGCTAAATATTGAAGGAGAAGAGGAGTGGGAGACTTATAAAAAGCTTGTAGAAAGGCATAAGAGGAAGAGAGGAGATGCAGCCACTCATTGAACTTGAGAAGAGGCAGGTAGGGGAGGAGGCCTGGGAAGAGCCTTTTTTCCTGAACATGGGGCCCCAGCATCCTTCTACTCATGGAGTTTTACGGCTTAGAATAGAGCTTGAAGGTGAAACCATTGTAAACTGTGAGCCTGTTATAGGTTATCTTCACAGGGGCATTGAAAAGCTTGCAGAGACTTTAAATCCTAATCAGTGTATTCTTCTGAGTGACAGGCTGGATTATATTTCTTCAGTTGCAAACAATGTAGCATTTGCCCTTGCCTTTGAGAGGCTTATGAAGATTGAGGTGCCAAGAAGGGCAAGGCTTATAAGAACCATTGTTTCAGAAATGGCAAGGCTTTGCAGCCATCTTCTCTGGCTTGCCACTCATGCCCTTGATATAGGTGCTATAACTGTTTTTCTTTACTGTTTCAGAGAAAGAGAGTGGCTTCTTCAGATTTTTGAAAAGATCTGTGGAGCGAGACTTACTCATGGATATGTGAGGGTGGGAGGAGTAAGGCGGGATTTCACTCCGGAGGTAGTAGAGGAGCTTTACGAATTTGTGCGGGTATTTCCTGAAAGAATTCTTGATTATGAAACCCTGCTTGATGAAAATAGGATCTGGCTAAAAAGGACAAAGGGTATAGGGGTAGTTTCTCCCGAGAAAGCTATAGATCTGGGGCTTACAGGCCCATCTCTTAGAGGTTCTGGAGTACCTTATGATGTAAGGAAGTTCAGGCCGTATGATGCCTATGACGAGGTAGAATTTCTGGTACCCACCGGGAAAAATGGAGATACTTATGATAGGTATAAGGTGAGAATGCAGGAGATGAGGCAATCTGCAAGCATTATAAAGCAGTGTTTGGATAAACTTTCTGAGACAGAAGGGGAGCCTGTTCTTTCTGAAAAGGCTCCGGACCTTTTGCTTCCTAAGATGAGAAAAGAAGTCTGCCCCATGCTTACTCCAAAGGGGAAGGTAGTTTTTAGGACAAGGAAAAAGGAGATTATTCCCAAAGGGGAGGCCTTTGCTTCTATTGAAGCTCCCAAGGGAGAGCTTGCTGTATATGTGATAAGTGATGGGACAGATACTCCCTGGAGGCTCAGGATAAGAACCCCTTCTTTTGTGCATATTTCTGCTATTCCTTACCTTGCTAAGGGACACATGATAGCGGATCTTGTGGCTATAATTGGTACTCTGGACATTGTGCTTGGAGATTCTGACAAGTGAGGAGGAGATGAGCGAGCTAATCTGTCTGCTGATTTGTAGTGTAATTTTGCTTGTAATTGCTCTTTTGCATGTAGCTTATCTTACTTATGCGGAAAGGAAAATTATTGCCAGGATGCAGCAGAGGCTTGGGCCAAACAGGGTGGGACCAAGGGGACTTCTCCAGCCCTTTGCAGACATGCTGAAGCTACTTACCAAGGAACCTATTATTCCTTATGGAGTGGATAAAAACATTTTTGTGCTTGCTCCGCTTATTTCTCTTGTGTGTGCAGGTTCCGGGCTTGCTTTTATCCCTTTGTGGTCAAATTTTGTGCTCTCAAATGCTAATGTGGGCCTGCTTTTTATTCTGGCTTTGAGTTCTCTTAGTGCTTATGGAATAATTCTTGCAGGCTGGTCTTCAAACTCAAGATATGCGCTTCTTGGGGGTTTGAGGTCCGCTGCTCAGGTAATAAGTTATGAGATTGCTATGGGGCTTTCTCTTCTGAGTGTTGTAGTTATGGCAGGAAGTTTTAATCTGGGAGATATAGTAAGGGCACAGGCTAACTTGCCCTGGAAGGCCTTTCTTTTTCCTCAAATAATAGGTTTTGTAGTGTTTTTAATCTCAGCGGTTGCTGAGTGTAACAGGGTGCCTTTTGACCTTCCGGAGGCAGAAAGTGAACTTGTGGCAGGGTATTTTGTGGAGTATAGTGGAATGAGGTTTGCCCTGTTTTATCTGGCAGAGTACTTTGCCATGCTTGTAATGAGTGGTCTTGCTGTAACCTGTTTTCTTGGAGGGTGGTTGGGGCCTTTTTCCATACCAGGGCTTCCCTTTTTCTGGTTTTTATTGAAGTTATATGCTTTTTTATTTTTTTATATCTGGCTCAGGGCAACCCTTCCCAGATACAGGTATGACCAGCTTATGGACCTTGGCTGGAAGCTTCTTATACCACTTGCTATTTTGAACCTATTTTTGACTGCAATTATAAAACTACTTGTGTGAGAGGGAAAATGAGTTTTATTAAAAAAATATTTTTTGTTGAGATTTTAAAGGGCCTGCTTTTGACACTGAGGAAGATGCTTTTTGCAAGGCCTGTAACTATTGAGTATCCTGAGAAGGTAAGGCCTGTGCCAGCATCTGGCTTTAGAGGAAGACACGCCCTTGTAAGGGATCCTGAGACAGGGGATACCCGTTGCATTGCGTGTCTCAGGTGCGTGAAAGTGTGTCCTTCCAACTGTATTAATGTGGAGTATGTGTGTGATACAGAGAAAAAGTGTCGTGTAGTAACCAAGTATGAGATAGATGCTTTAAGGTGTGTGTATTGTGCTTATTGTGTGGAGGTCTGTCCAGTGAATGCCATTGTGCTTACTGAGTATTATGAATATGCAGGAAGTTCAAGGGAGGAGCTCTTTTTTGACAAAGAGAAACTTCTCAAAAACTGGGATGAGTTTATTGCTGATAAAGAAAGGCCGTATTTTAATCCTTTCTGGAGGCCAGAGGGCATTCCAGAAAAGTTTTTGCCTGTTAAAAAGAGGAAGTTTAAAGGAGTTTAGGGCTTAAAAATGGAAAAGTTAGTATTTTATTACCTTGCCTTTGCTATGATCGCTTCAGGGATAGGTGCGGTGGTTTCCAGAAATCCTGTGCATACCGTGCTTTTTGTGCTTGGTCTTGTATTGCACCAGGCTTTGCTCCTTTTTACCCTTGGCTCTGAGTTTCTGGCTGCGGTGCAGGTGATAGTATACGCTGGAGCTGTGCTTGTATTATTTCTTTTTGTTGTTTATCTTATCAACTTGAAAAAAGAGACCTTAAAAAGGCGCTTTATAAAAAATTTTTCTCCTTGTTTTCTTATCTTTCTTCTATTTACTTTAATTGTTGTAAAGACCTTGCTTTTTTTGCCTGCCCTTACCTCTCATTTTAAAGCCAGGTTGCCTTTTCCCAAGGGGGGGAGTCCACTTTACTTTATGGCAAAAAATCTTTTTCAAACTTACCTTTTTCAATTTGAATTGATAGGAGTGGTCCTCCTTGTGGTGGTGCTTGGAGCAGTGTTTTTGCTGAGAAGACTTGACAATCCTTCTGAGGAGGGGAAATGATACCTTTTAGTTATTATGTAATTCTTGCTATTACTTTGATTTTTATAGGAATTTTTGGAATGGTTTTCCGGAGGAATCTTATAGTAATGTGTGCCTGCATAGAGATAGTAATAAATGCCCTGATTGTGCTTTTTGCAGCAATTTCTTATTTTCATCGGGACACCACAGGTTATATTGTGGTATTTTTTTTAATTGCCATGGCAGCTGCTGAGGCTGCAGTAGGCCTAACTCTTATAGTACTACTTTATAAAAAACAGAGAGCAATTCACTCTGAGGAGGTAAGTGAGCTTAAGGGGTAAGTAATGGGAGCTGAGATAAAGATAATAATTGCTGCCATACCAATTTTACCACTTCTGGCAAGTGTTATTACTCTTATTCTGGGACGCAGATTCTTTAAAGAAGCCTCGTTTGTGCTCCCTGTACTTGGTATTCTTATTAGTTTTTTCTTCTCTTTGTTTGTGCTTTCTCAGGTGCTGCATGGTAAAACATTTGAGTTTGACCTTTTTGCATGGATTGTTTCTGATTCTTTGAAAGTAGGGTTTGGGTTTTTAATAGACTCCCTTTCCATTATGATGGTTTGCATGGTGCTTTCTCTTTCTCTTCTGATTCACATTTATTCCATAGGATATATGGAGGGAGATCCGGGATTTTATCGTTTTTTTGCCTATATTTCCCTTTTTACTTTCAGCATGCTTGCTCTTGTTATGTCAAACAACCTGCTTCAGCTTTATCTTGGCTGGGAGGCAGTGGGGCTTTGTTCCTATCTTCTTATAGGGTTCTGGTATGAGAAAAAGAGTGCTGCAGATGCAGCCAAAAAGGCCTTTATTGTAAACAGGATTGGAGACTTTGGCTTTGCCCTTGGAATTTTTCTGCTCTTTTCTGCTGTGGGAGGGCTTTACTATCATCAGGTATTTGATAACCTGCCCCTTATTCAGGGCAAAACCATAAGTTTTCTTGGTATCAAGTGGAGTCTTCCCTTTTTAATAAGTTTTTTGCTTTTTATGGGGGCTATGGGGAAGAGTGCTCAGGTGCCGCTTCATGTGTGGCTTCCGGATGCCATGGAAGGCCCAACCCCTGTGTCTGCCCTTATTCATGCTGCCACCATGGTGACTGCTGGTGTATTTATGGTGGCAAGGCTTCATCCACTTTATCTTATTTCTCCTGGTGCTTTAGAACTTGTTGCACTTACAGGCACTTTTACCTGCTTTATGGCTGCAACCATTGCTCCGACTCAGTTTGATATAAAAAGGGTGATTGCTTATTCCACGCTCTCTCAATTAGGTTACATGTTTATGGCCTGTGGAGTTGGAGCCTTTGCTGCTGGCATGTTTCATTTATTCACTCATGCTTATTTTAAGGCCCTTCTTTTCCTTGCAGCTGGCAGTGTAATTCATGCCTTTCACCATGCTCCAGACCCCAATGACATAAGAATTATGGGCGGGTTAAGAAAATACATGCCTTATACATTCTTTACTTTTCTTATAGGAGCGCTTGCACTTTCGGGTTTTCCAGGATTTTCTGGATTTTTTAGCAAAGAGGGAATACTTATCAGTGCCTATCTTTCTCCTTATCCTTGGGGAAAACTGGTCTGGCTTGTGGGAGTATTTGTGGCATTTCTCACTTCTTTTTACAGTTTTAGACTGGTTTTTGTGGTATTTTTTGGAGAGTTCAGGGGAGGGTCTATCTTTCATGGAGAAAAGCCTCACGAATCCCCCCTGGTAATGGTGATCCCCCTGATGTTAATTTCGGTGGGTGCCATTTTTGCGGGTTATTTAGATATTCCAGGATTTCTTAAGAGTACTTTAGCACACGAGCCTGTTCATCCTCATCATGGGGAGCACTTTTTCCAGAATCTTCTTGCCTTAATAGCAGGGCTTTCTGGAATTCTGGTGGCCTGGTGGGTTTATATAAAAAATCCAGAGCTTAAAGAGCTCTTTCCCAGAAAGTTCCCCGGGATTTACAGGTTCCTTTATAATAAATGGTGGTTTGATGAGGTGTATCACGAAGTTATTGTTAAGCCGGTGCTCTTTCTTTCCAGAAGGCTTGTGGTGGGCTTTTCTGATTTGTTTGTGATAGAAGGCATTGTAAATGGAAGTGCAAGAGTAGTGGGTGGTATTGCAGGGGCCTTCAGGCGTGTGCATACAGGTATAGTGAACCATTATGCAGTTTTTACATTGATTGGTATAATAATATATCTTCTTGTATTTTTTTATTTGAAATAAGGGGGCAGAACATAGATGTTTAAAGCGCACCTGCTTTCCTGGATATTGTGGTTTCCTCTTCTGGGTATAATACTTGTCTGGTTTGTACCGAGGGACAAAGTAAGACTTATAAAGTGGATAACTTTTTTAGCCCTGCTTTTTGATCTTGTTTTATCCTGTGTCCTTTTAAAAGACTTCAATTTTGCCGAATCAGGATTTCAGTTTGTGGAAAAAGCAAACTGGATTGAGCTCATCAATGCCAAATATTTTCTGGGAGTTGATGGAATAAGTGTGCTTTTTGTGCCTCTTTCTGTGCTGGTAAGTGTGCTTTGTGTGCTTATTTCCTGGGATTCAATCAAATACAGGGTAAAGGAGTTTTATCTTTGTCTTCTTTTTACAAATATTGCCATGGTAGGTGTTTTTTGTGCCCTTGATCTGTTTTTATTTTATGTGTTCTGGGAAGCAATGCTTATTCCTTTGTATCTTATTATAGGGATCTGGGGTGGACCAAGAAGGATTTATGCCACTCTTAAGTTTTTTCTTTATACCTTTTTTGGCTCCATTTTTATGTTTGTTGCTATTCTTTACCTGTTTATAAAGACAGGCACATTTGATTATCTGGAACTTAGCAGGCATTCTTTTCCTATAGAAGTGGAAAAACTTCTTTTTCTGGGGTTTGCCTTTGCCTTTGCAGTAAAGATTCCCATGTGGCCTGTTCATACCTGGCTTCCTGATGCCCATACAGAAGCTCCTACTGCAGGCTCTGTAATTCTTGCTGGAATTTTGATTAAAATTGGAGCTTATGGATTATTGAGATTCTGTCTGCCTCTTTTTCCCCATGCCTCTCTTTATTTTTCTAAGCTAATACTTATTCTTTCAGTAATTGCTATTATTTATGGAGGGCTTGCCTGTCTTGCTCAGGAGGATTTAAAACGCCTTATAGCCTACAGTTCTGTAAGCCACATGGGATTTGTTACCCTGGGAATCTTTTCTTTTAATCCTGTTGCGATAAAAGGGGCAATTCTTCAGATGATAAATCATGGTATAGTTACAGGGGCACTCTTTATGTGTGTGGGAATAATTTACGACCGCACAAAGACCAGGCAGATAAGCTATTATGGTGGGCTGGCAAGCACCATGCCTTTCTATGCGGCACTCTTTATGATTTTCACCCTTGCTTCAATAGGACTTCCGGGAACAAACGGATTTGTGGGCGAATTTATGATTCTTCTCGGCACTTTTTTAAAATGCAAAGCAATTGTATTCTTTGCAGCCCTGGGTGTAATAATTGGAGCTGCTTATATGCTCTGGCTCTATCAAAGGGTATTCTTTCAGAATGTAAGCGAGAATGTTAAAAATTTGCCAGGACTTAAATTTAACGAAATTGCTGCAGTGTTACCCATGGTATTTTTTGTTTTTTTGATAGGGCTTTATCCCAAAGTTGTTCTTGCTTTTATGGACACTTCAGTTAAAGCACTTTTGCTTTATTTGAAGTGATGGAGGAGAAGTAGATGGCTTATTTGAACTTTAATGTTATAGGGCTTGAGTTGCTTTTTTTTCTGATAGGATGTTTGCTTTTTTTTGTGAAAGATTTCATAAAAAAAGAACAGGCAGCTTTTTTCTTAAGCCTTGTAACTTTACTTTTTGCTCTTATTTTCGTATTTTTTCTTCCTTTTGGAGACTTTACTCAATCTTTCAGGCTTGATTTCTTTTCATCTTCCATGAAATTTTTGATGATTTTTGGAGGAATCCTGATCCTTTTGCTCTCTCGGGGTTATTTTAATAAGTATCTTGTACTGAACTATCCTGAATATTTTGGTTTACTCTTTTTTTCTCTTCTTGGAAGTTTTGTAATGGTTTCTGCTATGGACCTTTTGACTTTTTACATTGCTATAGAGTTAATGAGCTTTCCAGTATATTTTTTAATTGCTATGGGATATAAGATAAACAAAAAAGGCATTGAAGGGGCATTTAAGTACTTCTTTTTAGGGGTATTTTCTTCAGTGTTTTTTATTTTAGGAATTGCAATACTTTATGCTTATACAGGAAGTTTTTTCTTTAAAGATTTGATTTTTGTGCTTGGGAAAAAAGGAACACATTGGGAAATTCTTTTAGGTGCACTTTTTGTAATAGCAGGGCTTTCAATAAAACTTTCTTTTGTGCCTTTTCACATGTGGGCACCGGATGCCTACGAAGGGGCAAGCCTTCCTATTACAGCTTTTATGTCTGGAATTATTAAGTTTTCTGTACTTGCAACCCTTGTAAAAGTTATGCTGATGGCTTTTTTCCCTCTCAGGATAGAAATAGGGAAAATTTTTCTTCCTATTGTGCTTTTAACCATTCTTGGTGGTAATTTAATGGCGATAAAGCAGCAAAATCTGGTCAGGATGCTTGCTTATTCTTCTATAGCCCATGCAGGTTATGCCTCTCTTGGATTTATAATAGCAGATTTTACGGGTTATACCTTTACGGTGTTTTATGCCTTTACTTATATGATTATGAGCATAGGCGCATTTGGGCTTGTGGCCTGGCTTGAGAGCTGTGATAAAAGACTTGTGGAAATTCCCAATTTGGGTATTCTTGGTAAAAAAAATGGTTTGGTTAGTTTTTTAATTTTGCTTTTTATGTTTTCCTTAGCAGGCATTCCTCCTACAGCAGGATTTGTGGCCAAGTTTTATTTACTTTTAGGGCTTGTTAAAGCAGGAAGCTGGTTAATTGCAGTACTTGTACTTCTCTTTTCTGTAATAGGAGCCTATCCATATATCAGAGTGGTAAAGTGTGTTTACATGGACAAAGCATTGGAAAAAGTAGAACTCAGGCCATTTAAGTGGGAGTTCTGGTTACCTATAGGCCTTTGCAGTGTTTTAATCCTGCTCATGGGGATTTATCCCCAACCTTTTGCCAGTTTTTTTTATAAAACAATGTTTCTTTACTTGAGCTTCTTTTATTTTGGTTCTTAGTTCCAGGAAAACTTTTCCCTCTACAGGAAAAGTTTACCCTTATTTTTTTTGAAAAATGTCTCAAATTTCTAAAATCTCTGCCCACCTTTAAGTGGCACATCTTTTGATATATAGAAAGTAAAAAAAGCTTGAGGGAGTAAAAATGAAAATAGGACTGTTTTTCCAATCTTTTATCCCTCAAGGAAATGGAACCGATGGGAATGTTAATTCTGGTCCTTCTATTACAGAAGGTTTGAGTTGGTTTGAATATTTACTTTTTGCACTTTTCAATCACCTGCAGTTTGGAGAGAGTAAAAATTTACAAGACTTGCAAGGTGATACGCAGAATCAATTTCAAAATGTAATAAAAATTTCTTCTCAATCTCAGGAAGGGATAGCTGGTCTGGGAGACAAAAATTTGAATTTACAAAATACAGAACTTCAGGAGATGAATTTACAGAACGATGCTCTTCAGGAAGAAGATTCTCAGGATAAAGGGAAACAGGGGGAGAATCAACAGACAGGGCTGTTGTTACTTTTGCCTTTTATTTTTAGGCTGGCTCAAAATAGAGATATAGTTCAGGATAAACAGACAGTTTCAGAAAAGGAAAACATTTCTTCTGAACTTGCTTTTTTTAATAGAGAAATTTTGAAGGAACTTGTTTTTAAAGGAATGCCTGATGATACACATTTAATAGCACTTGCAGAAAAGCTGAAGAATTTTACAGAAGATAAGGTTCAGTTAGCAGATAATAAAGCAGTAGAGAGTATTTTTGTGCAGAAGGATAGTATTCAAGATAACACCATAGACACTCAGGGGAAAACACAGGTTAAAGATATAAGACAGGAAGTAAAACAGCTTTTAGCAAAGATTTTTGATGAAAATAAATCTGACAAGGGAAACGAATTTGATTTTTCCAGAAATGTATATTCTCAGAAAAATGAAAAACAAGCATCTTTGAGTAATTTTTTTAAGTTGGCTTTTCATGAAGTAGAAAAATTCAACTCAAAAAATAATTTTACTTTTCATACAAATTCGTCAAAAGAAATGAAGGCGGCTTTTAAAGAAGAAATTTCTCAAAATTTTCAAGAAGCCCGGGTTGAGAATTCAGTTAAAAAGGGTGTAGAACAAAGCATTGCCAGAGGTAAAAACGAGGGATTTAAAAGCAATTCTATTGAAGAAAGAGTTCTGCAGGCCTATTTTAGTGTTCAGAGAGACTTTCAGCCTGTGTCTTTGGAGCGACAATTTGCAATGATATCCAAACAAAATTCCCGGGTTTTTCATAAGGTTCATCTCAATGAGCTTGCTTCTTTTATAAAAGATTTTTCTGTTGAGCTTTTGCCTGAGGGAGAAAAAATGGCGCGTTTAAGCCTTGAGCCTCCTGAACTTGGAAGGCTTGATCTTGAAGTCAAAGTAAAGGATAAAAAGGTAGAGATTGTGGCAAAAGTGGAAAAACCCGAGGCTCTTCACGAAATAAGGCAGCATCTTCATCATATAAAAACGCATTTTGAAGAGGCAGGTTTGCAATTAAAAGAATTTCAACTCTCTCTTGCCGAGAACCTTGCCGGGGGTGGAGAGTTTCTGGCAGATAAAAAGGGAGAGGGTAGATCATCAGAGAGAGAAAAGAAACAGGCTGCTATGGAGGTTGCCGGGGTAGAAAATGAAGCTGGAGAGACCATGCCACTTATAAACCAGAAAGGTAGTTATTACTACATTGCTTAAGGAGGAAAGAAATGATTTCAGGCATTGATGAAAAGACAGGGCAGCCAGCGGATCTTAAAAGGATTCCTAAAAAGGTGCTTGATAAGGAGGATTTTATGAAGCTTTTTATTACCCAGCTTCAATATCAGGATCCCATGAAGCCCATAGATAATAATGAAATGGCCATGCAGCTTGCACTTTTTAATCAGGTGGATCAGCTTTTTAACATCAATGATACTTTGAAACACTTTATGGATTATGTAAAAAAGTCTGATCTGGGTGTAGCCACAAGTCTTATAGGCAAGGTGGTTAAAGTCCAGGATAATATGGGCAGGGTGGAAGATGGCAAGTTCCTGGGAGGGGAGTTTATCTTGGATGAGCCTGAAAATCTTGTAGAAGTCACCATAAGAGATAGTAAAGGAAAATTAATAAAGAAGCTTGATCTTACGAGTCTTTCCAAAGGTACTCATAAAATAGAGTGGGATGGCACAGATGAGGCAGGAAAACCCGTGCCAGATGGAAATTATACTATATCTGTAGTGATTCCTGGTGGAGAAAATACCAAAACTATAACTCCTATTATGTACGCAAGAGTAACAGGGGCGGTACTTGATGATAGTGGTGTAAAAGTGAAAATAGATGAGGCAAAAGATATAACCCTTGATCAGATAAAAGAAATACTGGGAGGTTAGGCGATGAGCCTTTTCGGAAATATGTATGTAGGATATACAGGCCTTTATACAGATTCCATTGGACTTAAGGTAAGCGCAGATAATATATCCAATTTAAACACAATAGGATTTAAAAAGCATAGAACAGAGTTTGAAGATAGGGTGGCAAGAGAAATGGCAGTATTTTCTAATGAAAAACCCTATGGGGGGTTTGTAAAACACATAAGAACGATTTTTGCCCAGGGTGGGATTACCACTACAGATATTCCTACTGATCTTGCAATCTCAGGGAAAGGCTTTTTTGTGGTTGCGGATAAAGACGGAAATATTTATTACACCAGGGATGGCCAGTTTTTTGTAAATGAGGCAGATGAACAGCACTTTGCCCTTCAAAATAGCCTTGGAATGTATTTGCTTGGAGCAGATCCTGATACCAAAGAAGCAGGTCTTTCAGATTTAAAGCCTTATTTAATTCCCAAGGTAATGGATCCCAAGGGCACTTCTAAAATAAAAACGGAGCTTATTTTTGATAGCAGAAAGGCTACCAATACTCAATCACTTTTGGATAAGTATAAATATGATCCGGATAATCCTCAAGAGCCAATTAAGGATGAAAATTACGATTGGGTCTGGGATTTACCAATCTATGATACAAGTGGCAATAAAATAGATTTAAGACTTTATGCAGACAGGGGACAACAAAACAATGAATATGAAATTTTGCTTGCTCTGGCGGATCCTACCCTTGATGGAAGAGGGGATGGGGATTATAAAGGAGCTTTTTTATATGGCACTTTAACCTTTGGTGCTTCTGGAGAGATAACCGGAGTAGATTTTCAGCAAATTTCTATAGATGGTACCCTGTCTCCTGTAAACTGGACAGATGGTTATCCTACATTTACGCTTAATGTAAATGGCGTTGAGCAAAATATTCAGCTTGATTTAGGTTTTACTTATGATCCTGATACTGGAGAGTTAAAGAGGACGGACAATGCGTCAAAAATGCTTGCTAATCCCTTTGCCAAATTATCCTATAATCAGGATGGCTATTCTATGGGAACTTTTGATCACATTGAAGTGATAACCGAAGAAGGTCTTATAAAGGCCTGGTATTCTAATAATAAAGATATAGAAGTTTCCAAGATATTTTTAGCAGATTTTGCAGGTTATGAGGAGTCTTTAGAAAAGATAGGGCACAATCTTTTTAAAGCTAAACCAGATGTTACTCCTTTTATTTTTGCTCCCAGTTCTTCTGAGAGAGGAAAGATTCTTTCAGGTGCACTTGAGACTTCTAATGTAGATTTAGCAGAAGAAATGGTGAGATTAATTGTATTGCAGAGGGCATTTCAAAGCAATTCAAGGGTTATTACCACTTCTGATGAGCTTTTGCAGGACTTTATAAGACAGGTTTAAGAATATGAGCCAATAATCCGAATAAAATATTAGGGGAGGTGAAAATATGGGACTCACAGATGCCCTTTTTACAGGTACAAGTGGACTTAGGGCACTTGGGCATGGTATGAGTGTAATAGGCGATAATGTTTCCAACCTTAACACCACAGCCTTTAAAGGAGCAAGAATTACTTTCAGTGATGTTATGGCTCAGAGCATTAATACAGCAGCAGGAAGTGGACAACTTGGTAGAGGGGCAAGTATTCAGGCCCTTTATCAACAATTTACTCAGGGTGCTTTTGAATCTACAGCTAATCCCACAGACATGGCAATTGCAGGAAATGGGTTTTTTATGGTGAGAGATCCTAAAACAACTGGATCCGTTTTTTATACAAGAGATGGTCAGTTTACTATTGATAAAGAAGGTTATCTTGTAAATCCACAGGGTTTGAGAGTTCAGGGATGGAAAATAGACGAAACTACCAATGACATTACAGGAGCCTTGACAGACATTAGAATTGACAGAAGTTCTCCCCCTGTTAAGACTTCTAAAATAGACATGATTACAAACCTTGATGCGAGAGAAGAGACAAGAACAAAAGTTGTTAATATAAGGGGAACTTTAGCTAATCCTGCGAGTGGCAGTACCACTACTTCAGGGATATACAATTTTGTAATAAGAGATATTGATGATAACGATATAAAATTACAGGTAAAACTTACATATGATACAGATAAAAAAACATGGACTTATGTTATTACAGACATTACAAATAAAACTACTCCCAAGGTTCTTGCTCAAAATTTAGTAGGAACTACTTCCACTCAAGTAACTGTACTTATACCTAATACTGATAATCCATCTACTAAAGAACAGGTTGTTATAGATTGGAGTGCTGTAACTTTGGGAACTAATACTGACTTAAGTATTGGAAAAAAGAGGGTTGCAAGGATAGAAACAGTAGATCCAAGTACTAGTGCCTGGAGTAATACTGCCACTTATAATGGAGTAACATACTATTATAGAGATATTGATATTCTGAATGCAGATGGAACACAGGTTACTTTAAGATTGTTCTTGCACGATAATGGCAATGGCACATGGAATTATTATGTATTTCAAGACCCCACAGGTAATCCTACTAACTCAGGTGCAAATCCTTCAGAAGATGCTAATAATGGTACTATCCTTAGTTGGGGAACAAACTACGATATTGATAAAGAAGGTGCTGTTAAGTTTTTTTTACATGGTACTACCCAGGACATTACCTGGGATTGGGATTCAAAGAGAATAATTACTAACAATGATGGTACAGATCCCACTACGAATGACGATTACAGCTATGATTATTACAATACTGGTAATGACAATAATGTAGCACTTTACGAAGTTTCAGATTTACCAACTCTTTTGGATTACTGGGATGCAAGAAACGACACTCCTATCCAATCCACTTCTTATAATTATAGATCAACTCTTTTTGTTTATGATTCCTTGGGAACTCCCCACGAAGTTACAATTTATTACAATCCTACTACCAGAGATAATGTATGGGAATTTTTAGTGACATGTAATCCTGATGAAGATCAGAGAGACTTTTTAAGAGACGATACTCCTATGCAATGGTATAATTCTGCTACAGAGACTACTATACAAATACCTTCTGGAAATACTTATACCCAATCCAAAAAGGGCGTTTTAATGTATGGAAGGCTTGAATTTGATAATCAGGGTAATGTAAAAAGCTTTTTTGATACCTATCGTTTGGATCCAAATACAGGGGCTTTGGTAAAAATAATAGATGAAAGTGGTACACCTGTTGCCTCCCCAGATGATAAATATTCCTCCTTAGGTGAACATGGCTATCCTTTACTGTTAACAGACTTTTTAGGTATTGATTTTCCTTATGACGATAGAGCGGCAAATTCTGAAGATCAGGGTACAGCAAGAAATGACATTCAGCAAATAGAGCTTAATCTTGGATACTTTTATAAAGATACCTGGCGTTCTGAGTCTGTGAGAACAACCCAATATGCCACTTCTAATGCTACTATTTTTTATGATCAGGATGGTTTTGGTCCGGGGTCTCTGGAAAGTATTACTGTGGATAATGAAGGGAGAATTACAGGGATTTATTCCAATGGAAGAGTAATTCCCCTCTGGATGGTAGGATTAGCTAATTTCAATGCTCCAGAAAAGTTGCAGAGAGTAGGTGGAAACCTTTTTAAAGAAACCACTCATTCAGGGCCACCTATTACAGGAAAGCCCGGTACCAATGGGCTTGGAACAATAGCTCCTAATTCTCTTGAACAGTCCAATGTGGATCTTGGTGAACAATTCGTAAAAATGATTATCTTCCAGAGAGGCTTTCAGGCAGACTCAAGAATTATAACTGTATCCGATTCTATGCTTGAAGAACTTATAAATCTTAAGAGATAACAAAACTTTGTAGCAGGCAGGACAACCCCTGCCTGCTACTTACCATCTTAGTAACATTCCTCCAAAAGTAAAACCTCCTCCAAAAGCAACAAGTAATACTAAATCTCCTCTTTTTAACCTTCCTTCCTTTTCTGCCTCATAAAGAGCTAAAGGAATACTTGCCGCGGAGGTGTTCCCATACTTTTGAATGTTTACATATACCTTTTCTTTGGGAAGCTTTAGCCTTTCCCTCAAATATTCTATAATCCTTAGATTTGCCTGATGGGGCACAAGGAGATCCACATCTTCCGTAGTAAAACCATTTCTTTCAAGCAGTTCAAAGGCTATTTTTTCCATCATTCTGGTAGCAACTTTAAAAACTTCTCTGCCTTTCATTTTTATGTAATATTCTTCCTTGGGAAGCCTTTCATCAAAAGGTGGATAACAGGTGCCCCCACCCTTTAGTGTTAAAAGTTGCCAGTAAGCTCCATCTGCTCCAATGGTAAAGTCTATAATCCTGCTTGTTTCAGGATCGGGACTTTTCCCTACTACCGCTGCCCCTGCTCCATCTCCAAGAAGTACACAAATTGTTCTATCCTGCCAGTTTGTTTTTCTGGAAAGTGCCTCTGCCCCTATTACCAGCACCTTGCTTTCTGGATTGCTTTCCACAAAACTTTTAGCCGTACTTAATCCATAAATAAACCCCGAACAGGTGGCAGAAAGGTCAAAAGCCCCGGCATTTTTAGCTCCGAGCCCATCCTGCACAAGCACTGCCATAGAAGGAATAATGTATTCAGGTGTAACTGTGGCACAAATAATGAGATTCAATTCCTCTGGAGAAATATTTGCCTTTTCTAAAGCCTCCTTAGCTGCTTTTATGGCGTGTTCTGTAATGTTCTCCCCATCCCTTAGAATTCGTCTTTCTTTAATTCCTGTTCTTTCTGTAATCCATTTATCAGAAGTTTCTACCATCTTTTCTAAATCAAAGTTTGTAAGCACTTTTTCGGGCACGGACATCCCCATGCCCAGAATGGCAGCTCTTACTGAATTTTTCACTGACTCTCCTCCTTAATAGCACTTTCCAAACGATCCACCAGGTTTACTTTAATAAAATTTATGGCCTGTTTTATGGCATTTTTAATGGCAAGGGCATCTGATCTTCCATGGGCAATTATAACAGCTCCTTTAACTCCAAGAAGTGGAGCCCCCCCATATTCTCTCCAGTCAGACTTCTTTTTAAAACTCTTTAAAGCACCCTTAGCAAGGGCCATCCCAAGAAGTGAAATAGGAGATTTTTTAACTTCAGCCTTTAACACTTCAATAATAGCTTCTGCCAGACCTTCTGAAAGTTTAAGACAGATGTTACCTGTAAAACCATCACAAACCACTACATCTGCTTTACCAAAATAAAGCTCCCTTCCCTCAATGTTGCCTGTATAATTTAAATTAGAATTTAAAAATAACTCGTGAGCCTTTTTTACCAGGGCATTTCCCTTCCCCACCTCTTCTCCTATTGAGAGTAAAGCTATTCTGGGCCTCTCTCTACCCCATATTCTATTTAAAAAGGTGGCTCCCATAACTCCAAATTGAAATAAGTCTATGGGTTTGCATTCTGTATTGGCACCCACATCAAGCAGCACAAAAGGCTCTTTAAGAGTGGGAAGAAGGGTGGCAATAGCAGGACGCCTGACTCCTTTTATTCTTCCCAGAATAAAAATACTTCCAGCAACCACTGCTCCAGAATTTCCAGCAGAGACAAAGGCCTGTGCCTTCCCTTCTTTTACAAGTTCAAGCCCTTTAAAAATACTTGCCTTCCTTTTTTTTTTGAAGGCTTCTGCTGGACTTTCCCCCATTTCAACAACTTCTTCTGAAATACAAAGAGAAACCCTTTCTCTATTTTCCCAGGGTTTTAAAACTTCCTCAGGACCTGTAAGGATTAAGTAAAGCTCTGGAAAAGCTTTTAAGGCAAGCTCTGCACCTTTCAGAACTTCCCGGGGGGCAAAATCTCCCCCCATTACATCCAGTGCTACCCTGTACATAAGCTATAGAAAAATTTAAATTTCTTCTTCCTCCAGAAAGGCTTTGTTTTTATAATAACCACAGGACGGACAGACTCTGTGAGGCACCTTAGGAGCTTTACATCTTGGGCACACTGCAGAAGGTGGAAGGGAAAGCCCTTGATGAGCTCTTCTTTTCCCTCTTCTTGCACGGGAAGTCTTCCTCTTGGGAACTGCCATTTTTAACCCTCCTTTTCAGAAGTTTGTTTCTTTTCAAGAAGCTCTTTCAATATGGCAAAAGGACTATTTTTTCTCTCCCTTCTACAATTACAACTCCCTTTATTTAAGTCTTTGCCACATATAGGGCAGATACCTTTACAATCTTCCCTGCAAAGCTTTTTATAGGGTATGCTTAACAATACTTCTTCTCGTAAGATTTGATAAAAAGAAATCCACTCTCCTTCGTAAAAACTTACTTCCATGTCTTCTTCACCAAGTTCTTTTTCTCCCTCAATATTTAAAGAGGCTGCAGGTTTAAGTATTAAGTCAAACTTATGTTTTATAGGGTAATTAAATTCAGACAAACACCTATCACAAATAAGGACTATTTCTCCATTTATAGAGCCTCCTAATTTTACCTCAATTCCTCTTTTTTTCAATTTGAAATATCCGGAAAAGGGTAAGCTAATTTTTATTTCTTCTCCCAGGGTTTTAATATCTTTAAACTCAATTTTAAGCCCTTCCGGAGGGATATCTTCTAAACTTACACCCCAATTTTTAAGTTCTTCTCTTTTTTCAGACATGCCTTAAACATACCTCTTAAAAGAAGTTTTGTCAAACTATTGCCAAAAATGAAAATTTCGGTTATTCTAAACTTCCAATTATGGATTTAAAGGCACTTTTTGAAAAGACAAGGGATTTAGTCTATCAAACAGGCCAATATCTTAAGGAAGCCTATTTTGCCTCTCCTGAAGTGTATCACAAAGGGAAAATAGACCTCGTTACTACGGCTGACTTTGAGTCTGAGAAACGCTTAAAAACAGGGCTTTCCGGCTTCTTTCCGGATATCCCCATTGTGGCTGAAGAGAGTTTTAAAGGAGAGGGGGTTCCTGAAGGCTTTTACTGGCTTATAGATCCTCTTGACGGCACCATCAATTTTGCCCACAAACTTCCCTGGTTTGCTATTTCTGTAGCCCTTATGAAGGGCAAAGAGCCTCTCCTGGGAATAATTTACAATCCCATTACTGAGGAATTTTTCTGGGCTATAAAAGGAGAAGGGGCCTATCTTAATGATAGAGCTATAAAGGTGTCTCAAACTGATAACCTTATTGATTCTCTTCTTTGCACAGGTTTTCCAGTAAAATATGTTATGGAAAAGGCGTATGCCTTTATGCCGCTCTTTCAAAAATTTATGGAAAGGTGTCAGGGAGTTAGACGATTTGGCTCAGCTGCGCTTGATCTTGCGTATGTTGCCTGTGGAAGATACGAGGCTTTCTGGGAGCCTTATCTTCATCCATGGGACACAGCAGCAGGTATGCTCCTTGTCCTTGAGGCAGGTGGTAAGGTTACTGATTATTTTGGTCACCCCTATGATCCTTTTAAAGACACTGTGGTCGCTTCCAACGGACTTGTTCACGAAGAAATTATAAAACTTACTTCAAAATATCATCCTGTCTCGGTGAAGCCTGCACGCAACCCATTCCCCACCGTGGATATAATTATAGAGTACAAAGGAAAGATTGTGCTTATTTATAGAAAAAATTATCCTGAAGGCTGGGCTATTCCCGGAGGTTTTGTGGATTATGGAGAAACCCTTGAGCAGGCAGCTATAAGGGAGGCAAAAGAGGAAACTAATTTAGATGTAGAACTTCTTTATCTTCTTGGTTGTTATTCTGATCCTAAAAGGGATCCTCGTTTTCATACCGTCACTACGGTTTTTGTTGCCAGAGGAGAAGGGGAACCTAAGGCACAGGACGATGCCAAAGATTTAGGGCTTTTTTCCATTGAAGAAATTCCCTGGAAAGAGCTTGCTTTTGACCATGCAGAGATTTTGAAAGACTACTTAAAGAAAAAAGGAGAAAAAGGTGCTTAATGATTATATAAAGATTTCTGAAAAGATCCTGAAGGAGGTTAAAATTCTTGTTTTTGTGAAAGAGAAACTCTTGGAATCATTGCTAAGAGAATTTTTTGAGACTCATTTGACTGTAAAAACAGAATTTTTTTATGAAAAAGCTACCCTTCTTGCTCATCTTTCAGAAGGGAGCTCTTTTTATCAAATAATAGTTTTAGCTCTTCAAGGAGAAATAGAAGAAGAATTGGAATTTTTAAGACAGATAAAGTCCTTTGCAAGGGATTCTAAAATTTTAGCTATTTTGAACTATACGCAGAATACTGATATTGCCTGTTATTTTGAAACAGGAGCAGATGATATTATTTTTAAACCTTTTACTTTTGGGGAGCTGAAAGCAAGGCTAATTCGTTTGCTACAGGAGTATTTTTTGATAGAAAAATTGAAAAAATATATAATAGAAGACCCTTTGACAGGAGTATATAATCGTAGATTTTTTGAGGATGCTATAAGAGAAGAATCGTATAGAGCTTTGAGGCAGAAATATCCTTTAACTCTTTTTATGATTGATCTTGATAAGTTTAAATTTTATAATGATACTTTTGGCCATCAGGCTGGGGACCTTTTGCTTAAAAAAGCCGGCCAAACTTTTCTTGAAAGTACCAGAAAGGGTGTGGATAAAGTGTGTAGATACGGAGGAGACGAATTTTCCATTATTCTTCCTCATATTCATTGGGAAAAATCTCTGGTAGTAGTAAATAGAATTTTTGAGAATTGGGAAAAGAACAGACCTAAAGAAGTGAGCCTTTCCATAGGCGTTGCAGAGCTTATAAAACGAGAAACTCTGGAAGAGAGTGTCTCATTTCTTATAAACAGAGCAGATACTGCTTTATATGATGCAAAGAAAAAAGAAGGTCTTTCCTATGAGGTTGATCCGGAATCTAAGAAATTAACTTTAGCCTGAGCACATCCCAGCGGGGATTTATTTTTTCAATTTTTACTTTGACTTCCTGCCCTGGTCTTAATCCTTCGGTATAATAAACAAGATCTCCCATTAAATTGAAGTCCGGTAAGTATACTTTAGCTTTTTTGCTAAAAACTTCTATTATAAGGCCGTTTAAGACTTCATTTTTAAGATATTTTTGCAGGTATTTTAATAGGAAATATTTATTTCTTTTGTTCTGTATGTTTAAAGCTCTCTGCAAATTTTCAGTTAATTCTCCCAGGATTTTTATAATGTTTTCTTCAGAAAGAGGTTGTTTTGCATTGAGAAAGGAGATAAGCTGATATTGCATTAATAAATCCAGAAAACGCCTCATAGGAGAGGTGAGGGTGGTGTAGGCTTCCACTCCCAGCCCTGAATGGGGAGCTGGCTCAGTGCTAAGCTCTGACCTGGCAAAGTACTTTAATTGTAAAATTTTTAAATAAAGACTATCCTCAGGGTTTTCAATGACTTCAAAAGGTGGAGGCTGAGAACGGTAGATTCCAGGAATTCCATGTTTTTGAAAGAAATTAGCACTTAGAGTATTTGTTAGAATCATTGCTTCTGCTATAAGCTCTCTTGCAGGAGTGAGTTCTATCTTTTGAAGGGTAATCTCACCATTTTCATCAATTTTTACCTGGATTTCCGGAAGAAAGATTGCAAATGCCCCTTTTTCCTCTCTTTTCTTTTTATGATGTAGAAGAAGCTGATAAAGGTTTTGCCAGAAAGACTTTCCAGCTTTTAATTTTTCGTCAACCTCATCATAGGTTAGGCGCTTATCCACTTTTATTATTGAAGGAATAATCTCAAAACTTAAACAGGTTCTTTCCCTGTCAAATACTACCTTGAAACTGAGTGCAGGCCTGAGAGTTCCTTCTTTTAGACTGAATCTATCATGGGAAAGCTCAAAGGGGAGCATGGGAATTGTTTCGTCTGGCATATAAAGAGTAAGTGCCCTTTCCAGGGCCTCTTCCCACAGAGCCATTCCTGGTTTTACAAAAGAGGCTACATCAGTTATGTGGATGTAAAGTTCTTGCCCAGCTTCGGTTTCTACAAAACTCAGTGCATCGTCAAAATCCTGAGTATCTTCAGCATCAATTGTAACGGTGTATAACTCTGTGAGATCTTTTCTTCCTGAAAGAGGAGGATCCATAGATAAAATCTTTTCAACCTCTTCTCTTGCCTTTCTGGAAAAGTCTTCAGGAAAATGCATCTTTAAAATTTCTATATTTTCGTCTTCTCTGAAAACCTGATGTTTAACCAACAAATCAAAAAGTTTGGCTGGCTCTGTAACTCCTTTCCTGGAGAGGACTTCTTTAGTGATTTTGCTTGAACGGCTATTTTCTTCCCACAGAAAATAGTCCCTGAATAAACCAAGCCAGTAGCTCTTTTTTTGTTCTTCTATCTGCGCTTCCTTTCCCTGAAGCAGTGCTTCAAGCACCATCTCGCCTTCCGATAAAAGCCTCAATTTTTCCAATTCTTTTTGTCTTTGATGTAAAATTTTTTCAACCTCTTCTCTTTTAAGTACGAGAAGAGAATTGGGAGCATTTATTTTAAAAAAGAGCTTTTCTTCAAATACTTTTTTCATTAAAGCAGCACAATCTTTATCAGAAGGAGGCTCTCCAAGGCATAATTCCGCAAGTTCTTCTGCAGAAATTTCTTCCAATTCTTCTTCTATTACTTCCCATACCTCTTTTAAATTAAATTTTTCTTTAAGACTTTCTGTTTCCTCATGAAGGAGTTTAAGTAAGTTGATAATCTCTGAGCTGGTTTTAGGTGCTTTTGTTGTTTTAAGGGTATAGATAAGAGCCTGATAATTTATTAGCTCTTCTTTTCCTGAAGGAAGAAGAAGACGAAGCCTTTTGCCTTTAATGTCTTTTACAAAGCCGAAAGCAGGACGATTTTTGTGGAGGACGATTACTATTTTGCCTTTTAGCCCTTCAAGATCCATGAGCAATGTGAAAAGCTTCTTTTAAATCAAGAGTGCCTTCATAAATAGCCCTTCCTGTAATTACCCCAAATAAACCAGAATTTTCATACTTTTTAAGAAGCTTTATGTCCTCAATATCTTTTATTCCCCCTGCCAGAATTAAGGGATGAGGAGAGGCTGATAAAGCCCTTTCCAGCCTTTCTGTCTCAACACCTTTTTGAGTCCCATCTCTTTCTATCAAAGTAAGAATTATAGCAAAGAGCTGAAAGTCTGCCAGTTGAGATAAAAATTCTAAGTAGTGTATTTCAGAAATACGAAGCCAGCCAGAAAGCGCAATAAAATCTCCCTTTACATCCACACTTACTATTATTCTTTGAGGGTATTCCTCTGTAATTTTTTTTAGCCATGCAGGATCCTGAACTGCCCTGGTTCCAAGAATGACCTGAGAAACCCCTTCTTTTAAATACATTTCAATGTCTTCTCGTGTCCTTATGCCTCCTCCTACCTGCACAGGAATTTTCACTTTCTTGATTATAGAAAGGATTAAGTCCTTATGAACTGGATAGCCTTCTTTTGCTCCGTCCAGATCTACTATGTGTATTCTTTTTGCCCCTGTATTTTCAAAATAAAGGGCATAAGAAATTGGATCTTCTCCATATACTTTGGTCTTCTCGTAATCTCCCTGAAAAAGGCGAACAACTTTTCCGCCTCGCAAATCTATAGCAGGTATTATTAGCAAGGGCGCCCCCTTAAAAATGTGCTTCTATAATCCTGTGAAAGCCCCTTTGAGCAAGTTCTTCAGCCTTTAGCCAGGCAATTTTTCCGTAAAGGGAGAAATTCAATAAATTTTCGTTTAGAGGTTTCTGAGTTTCATCAAAAACTTCTTTCCAGATAACTTTTCCTGTTTTTCCGTCATACAGCACCAGCACAAAGGCCACGCTTGCAGGGGACTTTATAGAAATAGCACTACCCTGCCTCTCCCTGAACCTGAAGACCTTCCCACATAGGATTCCATCTGCCGAAGTCTTTTGCGCGATATACTTTACTACTTCTGCTGGGTTTTTGCTTCTATTTAAAGCATCCTCTAAAAGCGCTTCATAGCTTCTTTCAGAAAGAAAAAAGAAGTGAATAGAGCTTTTTACCTGCGATAGTTCTTCTTCAAGAAGATAATCCATAGTTTTTAATACATGGGGAGTGATTTTATTCGTAATAATCCCTCCTTCAGAAAAGAGTATAGGTAACTTTTCTGTGTCTTGATAAGAGGCAAAAGGGAGTACCACAATTTTTTTCATTTTGGAATGAGCCAAATGGACAGGCCTTTTCTTACCTAAAAGGCTGCAACCTGAAATTACACTTCCCCAGATTAAAAAAATTAGTAAATAAAAAGGCTTCAATTTTCTCTTTTTCATATTAAAATAATTTTAACAGAAAACATCCCTTTATACAAGGGAATTTTGGTTTATATTTTAAAATGTATATTTTAAAATGGGAATGCAATAAAATTCGTTTAAGAGGAGGGTGTTATGATTGAGATTGAAAAAATCCGGGTGAGAGATGTGATGAGTTCTCCAGTAGCTACGATTGATGGAAATGCCACTGTAAAAGAAGCTGCCAAGAAAATGATGGAGTCAGGCTATAGAGGACTTGTGGTAGAAAGGGTGAGTGAAGACGATGCTTACGGAATTATTACAGTAAAAGACATCGTTTACAAAGTTATTGCCAAGGGGATACCATTAGAAAAGGTAAAGGTCTTGGAGGTCATGACCAAGCCCTGTATAGTGGTGCCTGATTATTATGATATAAAATACGCTGCCAGACTTATGGCTATGGCAAATGTAGTAAGGCTTCCTGTAGTTTCTAATGATAAACTTGTGGGGATGATTACCCTCAGGAATATAGTAAAACCTTTTGTGAAATAGAATTTTTAAATAAGGGAGTGGGGCCCGGCGCCCCTTTTTAAAATGTTGGACTTTTTATTTAATCCCAAATCTGTAGCTATAATAGGTGCTTCTGATAATCCTAAGAAAATAGGGTATGCTTTAGTCAAAAATTTAATTGATGCGGGCTTTACAGGTAGCATTTATCCAATTAATCCCAGAAAAAAAGAAATTCTTGGACTTCCTGTTTATCCTTCAATTATAGAAGCTCCTGAAGTGCCAGAATTGGCAGTCATTGCAGTTCCTGCTGTAGCTGTTTTGGAGGTGCTGGAAGAGTGTGGAAAAAAGGGAGTTAAAGGGGTAGTGGTTATCACTGCTGGTTTTAGAGAAACCGGAGAAGAAGGAGCAATTTTAGAAAGGAAAATTCTGGAAACTGTAAAGAAATACAACCTGAGGATGGTTGGTCCCAATTGTTTGGGGGTGATGAATACTAAAACCGGGTTAAATGCCACTTTTGCTCCGGATTTTCCTCCTTCTGGCAGAGCTTCTCTATTTTCTCAATCCGGTGCATTAGGAGTAGCCCTTATTGACTGGGCTATGGAAAATAATTTTGGTTTTTCAAAATTTGTAAGCCTGGGGAACAAAGCAGATTTAAATGAATGTGACTTCTTGGAATACTTTGGAGAGGATCCGGATACAGACATAATTCTGGGTTATATAGAAGATATTACTGATGGAAAGAGATTTATTGAGGTTGCTTCACGGGTAGCAAGAAAGAAGCCCGTAATTCTTATAAAAGCTGGAAGTACAAAAACTGGAGCAAGGGCTGCTTCTTCTCACACAGGGGCTTTAGCAGGTTCAGAGACGGCGTTTAAGGAGGCTGTCAAAAAAACAGGAGTAATTAGAGTTTATAGTATAAAGGAATTATTTGAAACTGCAGAGGCCTTTAAATTAAATAAATTTCCGAAAGGCAATTCCCTGTTGATTGTTACCAATGCCGGAGGGCCTGGAATTATTGCTGCAGATACCGCAGACCTGCTTGGTTTAAAAGTTGAACCACCTGATGAGGCATTTATAAATGCCCTTATAGATAAACTTCCTTCTGCTGCTTCTTTATACAATCCTGTTGATGTTCTGGGAGATGCCACTTCTGAGAGGTATGCCCTGGTATTAGACGAAGCTATAAAACATCCTAAGATGGATGGGATATGTATAATTGCTACGGCTCAGGCTACAACGGACATAGAGAATATAGCAGAAGTGATTTCCCGGAAAAATCAGGAAAGTTCCAGACCTATAATTGCCTGTTTTGTGGGAGGAAAAAGGATAAAGAAGGGGGTAGAGATTCTAAAAAATAAAGGAGTGCCCTGCTATTCTGATCCTTCTGTAGCTATTCAGGCTTATTCAAGGTTGGTAGAATTTTCTTTATTAAGAAGTAGGCCAGAGGAGCAACCTGTGGAAATTCAAATACCTCCGGAAAATAAAGAAAGAGTACGGTTAATCCTGGAAACCCTTCAAAATGCCGGGGTTAAATTCCTTGGAGAGGAAAATTCTCTGGAAGTACTTTCTTTGTATGGCTTTTCTTTTCCCAGGAGAGGGCTTGCAAGAACTCCTGAAGAGGCAGTAAAAATTGCCCGGGAAATTGGATATCCGGTGGTTTTAAAAATAGTTTGTCCCCAAATTTTACACAAAACCGAAGTGGGGGGAGTAAAGCTTAACTTAAACTCTGATGAAGAGGTTTATGAAGGATTTCTTGAAATGACTTCCAGAATAAAGAGGGTTATGCCTCAGGCCTTTATAAAGGGTGTTATGGTGTATGAGATGGTAAAGGAAGGGAAAGAGGTGATCCTGGGAGTGAGTGTTGATAAGACTTTTGGCCATTTAATTATGTTTGGTCTTGGAGGAATTTATGTGGAGGTATTAAAGGATGTATCTTTCAGGATTGCCCCTCTTACCTACAGAGAAGCACAGGAAATGATAAAAGAAGTAAGGGGTAGCAGAATACTTGACGGGGTGAGGGGCGAGGCTCCTTATGATAAAGAGGCAGTGGTGGATGCCCTTCTGAGGCTTTCTCAACTTGTAAAAGATTTCCCTATTATTAAAGAAATTGATATAAATCCTTTTATGGTGCAGCACATAGGAGCAAAGGCCCTTGATGCAAGAATAATAATATAAACCGGGAGGAGAAAATGCTTCCCCTGTTTTTGGTATCCAGTCATCCATATACAGGAAAAAATTTTTTAACCTTGGGGCTTGCCCTAAATTTAAAGGAGAGAGGATATAAAATAGGTTATATCCATCCGGCGGGTAAATTGCCTGTGAAAAAGGGAAAAGCCTTTTTTGATGAGGAAGCTCTTTTTATAAAAGAGCTTCTGGAACTTGACGATCCCCCAGAGGTGGTTTCTCCTTTTGTTTACACTTATGATTTTCAATACCAGCTGTTTGAAGAAGGGGGTATAAGAATTAAAGAAAGAGTGATAGAGGCTATAAATAGTCTTAAAGACAGAGATTTCGTATTTATAGTTTGTGGTGATACTCCTTTTGAAGGTTACTTAATTGATATACATCCCGGAGCCCTTTTAAAAGAGGTAAAAGGCAGGGTGCTTGCTGTTCAGCTATGGAGAGGAGATACCACCCTTGATGACCTTTTTGGTTTGAAAGAAATTTTTGGAAAGTATTTTCTGGGAGCAGTATTAAATAAGGTGCCAGTGGATTATTATCTTTATGTGAAAGAAAATATGGTGCCTTTTGCTGCTTCCAGGGGGCTCAAAATATTCGGTGTTTTTAAAAAAGAAAAAGCACTTGAGGCAGTTACAGTGAAGACCATTCTGGAAGTAGTAAATGGGGGGATAGTCTGTGGAGAGGATAAACTGGAAGAGTTTGTAGAAAACTTTGCTGTAGGGGCTATGGATCCAGAAAATGCCCTTCGTTATTTTTTAAGAACACCCAATAAAGCAGTAATTACTGGTGTTCATAGAACAGACATCCAGCTTCTTGCTTTAGAAACTTCCACCAAATGTCTTCTTCTTACCGGTGGACTTGTGGCTAATGAAACCGTAGTTGCAAGGGCTAAAGAAAAAGGAGTCCCGGTTATAGTAACTTCTTTAGATACTTTTACAGTGGTGGATAAAATAGAAAATCTTATAGGGAGAGCAATGATAAGAGAGAAAACCAAGGCTATTAAGGCGAAGGAAATTGTGGAAAAGGAATTTATGATGGAAGAATTTTTAAGGTTACTTGAAAAGGAAGCTTAAAGGATGAGGAGCTTTTTAATTACTGCTAAGTGGATAATTACTGGGTGGGAAGAAGAGGCTATAGAAAATGGAGCCTTGCTGGTTGAAGAAGAAAAAATTTTGGATGTAGGTAAGGCAGAAGAGCTGAAAAATAAGTATAAAAATCTGGAAGAAGTCAATTTTCCTGATGGTTTGATATTTCCCGGACTGGTTAATGCCCATTCTCACATTTCTATGAGCATTTTTAGAGGCATTGCTGAGGATCTGCCTCTTTTGACCTGGCTTAGAGATTATATTTTCCCTGTGGAAGCAAAGCTTAAAAAAGAGTGGGTTTACTGGGGAGCAAAGCTTTCACTTATTGAAATGATGCGTTCTGGCACCACGCTTTTTTGTGACATGTATCTTTTTGAACCAGAGGTTATAAAAGCTACAAAGGAGGCTGGCTTAAGGGCACTGGTTGGAGAAGGGCTTTTTGACTTTCCCTCCCCAGGATATGGAGAACTTGAAAAAGGCCTTGCACTCACAGAAGAGCTCCTTAAAGCTTATGAAAAGGACGAATTTGTTAAAATTGCTGTTTCTCCTCACACTCTTTATACCTGCTCTCCAGATACAGTGAAAAAGTGCCTTTCCATTGCAGAAAAATACGGTGCAAAACTTCACATTCACCTTTCAGAAAGTCAGGACGAAGTAAGAGAAGTAATGTCTAAATACGGCAAAACACCTGCTGAGATTCTTTTAGAAATGGGAGCAGTCAATGAAAATTTACTTGCTGTGCATTGTGTAAAACTCAAAGAAGAGGAGATAGAGGCCTTTGCTGAAAAGGGTGCAAGTGTGGTGCATTGTCCTGAGAGCAATTTAAAACTTGGCTCAGGTATCGCTCCTGTAGTAAAAATGCTTGAGGCAGGTGTAAATCTGGCACTTGGTACTGATGGGCCCGCCAGTAATAATGACCTTGATATGTTTACTGAAATGCGCACTGCTGCCCTTCTTCAAAAAGGCCTTGCAGAGGATCCAGCTATTATAAATGCAAGACAAATTTTTAAAATGGCCACTTTTTCTGGAGCAAGGGCATTGGGTTTTGAAAAATTGGGTAAAATTGCTCCAGGCTATAAAGCAGATCTGGCAGTTATTGATCTCTCTAAGGAATACCTTGTGCCTGATTATGATCCCTTTTCTTTGATAGTTTATGCTGCTAAAAGTGGATGCGTGTCTGATCTTATGGTAAATGGAAAATTTGTAATGCGTAATTATAAGATTCTTACTCTAAAAGAAGAGGAAATTAAAGATAAAGTGTTAGAAATCAAGAAAGAAATTCTTTATATTTTGGGTAAAAATTCCTCTAATTGAGGAATTTTTTCTTTTAACTTTTTGAAAAAAATTTTTATAAAGTTCGCTTACCATCTTTTGTTTGTAATTGGTATAATTTTTGACTAACTAATTTTTGATTGGTTACTTAAAAAGGTGGTGGGATATTTTGTTAAAAAAAGTACAAAACTATTGACAACCATTTGATGCTTTGTTTTTTTAGAAGAAAATAAAAAAGGAGGGGAGTATGGCAGAAATTGCATCTTTGTTAAGGGAAGAAAGGATATATTATCCGCCTCAGGAAGGAAAAGACGAGGCTTATATTTGTTCAAGATACGAATACAGACAAATTTATCAGTACTCCTTAGAAGATCCTGATGAATTTTGGGCTGAAAGAGCAAAGGAACTTATTACCTGGTTTAAGTACTGGCATAGAACCTGTTACTGGGATTTTTATAAGCCTGAGATTCGTTTTTTTGAGGGTGGTAAGCTCAATGCCTGTTTTAATTGTCTTGACAGGCATCTTGATGATCCTTACATAAAAAACAAAGCAGCTATTATCTGGCAGGGTGAAAAAGAGCGTCTTCCCAGGGCCTATACCTATCAGATGCTTTTTAATGAAGTCTGCAAATTTTCCAAAATTTTAAAGGCCCTTGGAGTAAGGAAGGGAGACAGGGTAGCGATTTATATGCCCATGATGCCCGAGGCAGTGATGGCAATGCTTGCCTGTGCAAGAATTGGAGCAATTCACAGCGTAGTTTTTGGAGGTTTTTCTGCAGAGGCGTTAAGGGCCCGTATTCTTGACGCAGAGGCAAAAATACTTATTACTGCAGATGGTACTTATAGGGGGGGTAGAAGAATTGAGCTTTTTAAAAATGCACAGGCAGCTCTTGAAGGTGTGGATTGTGTTGAAAAGTGCATCGTGGTCAATCGTTTTGGAGATCCTATAGAACTTCCCGATGATAGGTATGTGCTTTATGATGATTTGCTTAGTGATCTGAGTACAACTGAATGGTGTGAATGTGAAATAATGGATGCAGAGGATCCTCTCTTTATTCTTTATACTTCTGGCTCTACCGGGAAGCCCAAAGGGCTTTATCATACCACAGGTGGATACATGGTATATGTAGCGCATACCACTCAATGGGTATTTGATTTAAAGCCAGAAGATATTTTCTGGTGCACAGCAGATATAGGATGGATTACCGGACACTCTTATATAGTATATGGCCCCCTTGCTCTTGGAGCTACAGTCTTTATGTATGAGGGGGTACCAACTTATCCTCATCCAGGAATCTGGTGGGAACTTGTGGATAGATACAAGGTAAGTATTTTTTATACTGCTCCCACTGCGATAAGAGCACTTATGAGGGAAGGAGAACAGTGGCCTGCCAAGTATGACCTGTCAAGCCTCAGGATTCTCGGAACGGTTGGGGAGCCCATTAATCCTGAGGCATGGCTCTGGTTTTTTAAGCATGTAGGTAGAGAAAGGTGTCCCATAGTGGATACCTGGTGGCAGACAGAAACAGGAGGACATCTTATCAGTCCGCTTCCCTATGCCATTCCTCAAAAGCCCGGTTCTGCTACTTTGCCACTTCCCGGGGTTGAGCCTGTTATTTTGAGGTCTGATGGAACTGAGGCAGATATAAACGAAGGTGGCCACCTTTGTATGAAGAGGGCATGGCCTGGTATGGCAAGAGGAATTTGGGGTGATCCTGAAAGATTTAAAGAAATTTACTTCAGCAGATTTCCTGGTTATTACTACACTGGAGATGGAGCAAGAAAAGATGAGGATGGATACTTCTGGATTATGGGAAGGCTTGATGATGTAATTAATGTTTCCGGGCACAGGCTTGGTACCATGGAGCTTGAGTCTGCTTTTGTCTCCCATCCAGCAGTGGCAGAGGCCGCAGTGGTTGGAGTGCCTCATGATGTTAAAGGAGAGGCAATTTATGCTTATATAGTGCTAAAAGAAGGCTATGAGCCTTCTGAAGAACTCAAGCAGGAGTTAAGGCAGCACATTCGTAAAGTAATTGGACCTGTGGCAACTCCTGATTACATCCAGTTTGTCACAGGGCTTCCAAAGACAAGAAGCGGAAAGATTATGAGGCGTATTTTAAGAAAGGTAGCTTCTGGACAATACGAAGATCTTGGTGATACCACAACCCTTGCCGATCCCACAGTGGTTAATGCCCTGATTGAAGGAAGAAAAAAAATAATGGGAGAGTAAAAATTTCTCCTTTCTCTGTCTTTTTTTCCCTTACCTCTCTTGTTTGAGGGGTAAGGGAATTTTTTATTTTTGCAGAGTTTTTAAATTGTATTAAATTTTTGAAAAAATGTTTTTTTGAAAAGAATGTAAAAATTGAATGCTAAAATTAGAGAGAAGTACATGAAAATTATAGGAAAGGCAATAGAAAAAGTTCTTAAGGATCCGGTTATTATATTTTTTGGTTCTTTGGTAGAGGGTGGTTTTTCTGAAAAACTTTCTGACATTGATGTAGCGATATATGTGGGGAGACCTCTTACCCCTGAAGAATACTGGGAACTTCTTACTGAATTTGAGGATCTACCAATTTTCAAAAAAATAGACTTAATAGACCTTGCAGAAGTAAAAAATAAAGCTTTTTTAAATAATATTTTAGAAAAAGGTATTTTATGGAGAGGATCCAAAGAAAGTTTGAAAAATTTAAAAAGGCATTAAAGCGTTTTGAAGAAATAGTAAATTCTCCCTTCTTTGAAACTGCCTTTTCAGAAGAGTTTAAAATAGAGATTTTAATTAAGAGGTTTGAATATCTTTTTGAGGCATTGTGGCAGTTTTCTCAAGCTTTTTTAAGAGAAAGAGGAGTTGAATGTTTTTCTCCTCGTTCGTGTTTTGAAGCATTAATAAAGGAAGGAATTGTTTCTGAAGGGGGAGAGCATATTGCCTTTGAGATTATAAAGCTAAGAAATACAATTGTGCATGTTTATGATGAAGAAATTGCAAAAGATATTTATAATAAATTAAAACAAGAGAAATTTTTAAACTGGTTTCTTGCATTAAAAAAAGAGTTTGAAAAAATTTTAAAGCAGGAGGAAAAATGAAGAACTTTGAATTTTATTTGCCCACAAGGGTATTTTTTGGGAAAAAGGCTTTAAGGGCTGCTGAAAAGGAGCTTCCCAGGCTTGGGAAAAAAGCACTTTTCGTTTTTGGCAGATCCTCAATTTTTAGAACAGGGCTGTATGATAGAATAAAAGAGCTTTTTAAAAAAACAGGAATTGAAAGCGTAGATTTTGGAGGTATTAAGTCAAATCCCCTTTTTTCCAAAGCTATGGAAGGTATAGAGCTTGCTATTAAAGAAAAGGTGGATTTTATTTTGGCGGTTGGAGGAGGAAGTGTTATAGACACTGCCAAGGCAATTGCCTGTGGGGTATATCACAAAGATGAGCTCTGGAGTTTTTACGAGAGAAAAGGCTTTCCTCAAAAGGCTCTTCCAGTTGCTGCCATTCCCACCATAGCTGGAAGTGGCTCTGAGCTTGATAATGTAAGTGTGCTTACTCATGATGAAACAAGACTCAAGATTTCCATGAAGTCCCCCCTTATTTTCCCAAAGGTTTCATTTCTTAATCCAGAATTTACCCTTTCTGTGCCGCCAGATTATACAGCTTATGGCATAGTGGATGCTTTTTCCCACTTTTTTGAAGTATTTGTAAGTTGCGAAAATAAAAGCCCCTGTATTACGAGAGAAATCTTGGCAACCCTAATGAAGTCCCTTGTTTACTGGTCTAAAATTTTGATGAAGGATTTTTATAATTATGAAGCTCGTGCCAATGTTATGTGGATATCCTCTCTTGGATTGACAGATTTTGTAAGGGCAGGGCTTGGAAGATACCTTTTTGTGATGCATGCCATTGAGCACAGCCTTAGTGGAATGTATGACCTTCCGCATGGCCTTGGTCTTGCCATAGTTATGTGTGGCTGGATGAAAAAATACAGCAATAGCCCGGCTTTAAAAGAATTTTTTGAAAAGGTTTTTGAGATACAGGCTCCAAGTCAGAAGGAAGTTTTTGAAAAGGGTTTTCAGGCTTTTAAAGAATGGATAGAAAGCACATTAAAGGTGCCCACCACTTTGAGGGCTGTTCAAATAAGAGAAGAAGAAATACCACAGCTTGCAGAAAAGGCTTTTGAAATTTTTAAAATCTGGGGCGCTGATAAGTATTACAGCTTGGAAGATGTGGAGGATATTCTAAAAGAGGCCCTTGAAGATTAATCCTTTTTCACCTTCCACTCCGTAATTAAAAATTCGTCAATTACAAAGTGTTTTTTTATTTCCAGCCTGAGAAGCTTTTTCAGGCTTTTGAAGCCTTCTCCTCCTACAAAAGTGGGTACATTTTCTCCACCTATTACTACAGGCAGGTGAATAATTCTTATTTCATCAACAAGGCGGTTTCTTACAAATTCCCAGTTAATAGATGAGCCTCCTTCAACCATGAGTTTTTTAATTCCTTTTTCGTAAAGAAGGGGAAGAAGTTTGGGAAAGTCAACAAGCTCTTCTCCCACAACCATTACCTCTGCGCCAAGTTCCTCAATTTTTTTAATTCTTTCTTGAGGTGCCCTTTTAGTGGTAACAATGATAGTTGGTGCATCCTGAGAAAAAATATTTGCATTAAGAGGCACATTGGCTGTGGAGCAAGGAATAATCCTTACAGGACTTTTGCCTTCCACATATCTTACTGTAAGGCTTGGATCATCAGTTCTTACAGTTTCACATCCCACCATAATGCCATCCACTTCTGCCCTTATCTGGTGGAGGTACTTATAAACTTCTTTTGTCATAAGGCTCATTAGCTCTTTGCTTGAGGCACCTCTATAAAGGGTAAGCTTTCCGTCAAGTGTGACTTCTGAAACAATAATTACATAGGGTTTTTTACTCATCTTTTACACTCCCAAAGTTTTTGTACAGGTAAAGTATTCTGCTTAGAAGAGAAAGGAGAGTAAGGAGAGTAATAACTTTTACACCAAAGGCAAGTCCAATTTTAGGTGAAACTTTTTCCATAATGGTAAAGAATATTAAGCTGAGATGTGTCTCTGGCCTTCCAAAAAACCCCACGCTTTCAAGGGGATCCTGGATTTTGCCTTTAATTTTGACCCGAAAGCCAATTTCTGAGTACACTACAGGTTTTATAAAAGAGTGTAACATGGATGAGGTAACAAGGAGAACAGAAAGTACAGGGCCTGCGTAAATATACGCTACTATCCCCAGCACCAGGCCATCCACCCATTTGTCAGCTATCCAGTCAAAAACTGCCCCAAATTTGGTGGTTTTTTCTGAAAGGCGTGCTACTTCTCCATCTGCCAGGTCAAGAAGACCGGATAAAATAAAAAATCCCAGGGCTGGAGCAAGATTTTCGTAATAATACGCAAGAGCAGCTAAAGTGCCACATACCAGGGAAAGAAAAGTTATAATATTGGGAGGGAAATTTAATTTGTAAAGAACAAATCCAAAAAGAAAATATACTTTCCTTAAAACTGCCCGTTTTTCTGTTAAATTCATATCTGACTAATTGTAAAAGCTAAAAAAGAAAAGTCAAGAGAAATTGCAGGGGTTATAGCAATAAAAATACCCTATGGTTTTATAAAGATATTTTACAGGGGTTAACACCTTTTTCGTTTTTTTAATTTTTTCTATTTCCTCATTTTCCAGGCCTTTTTTATAAAGCAGATTTAGGTTTTTATCAAAAACTGCTACTTTTTTGCACACATTTTTAAGAGTTAGAAAACTATTATGCAATAAAAAAATGTAATTCTTTTTTGTCTTAAACTGATGTAGTATGGATTCTACATTTTTAGGAGAATATTCCGTTTCTACAATTTCAAAATTTAGAGGTGTTTCAAGAGATTTTTCAATGTCTTTTAAAATATTTTGAATTTTTTCTACAGGCCACGTTTTAAAAATTATAACAATGAATTCATCAGGGCCAACTCTATATATATTTTCTTCTCCCACTATATCTGCCAGTTTTTGGTAGAGGCTTAAGATAATTTTGTCTGTCTCAACAGGGCCTTTGATAAGATTTAAATAGTAAAATTCTTTTAAAGAGACAAAAACCAGTTGAACCCTGGTTTTCACTTCTTTAGCATGGGCATAAAAAGCATTAAGGTTATAGCACCCCACAAGAGGATCCTTGTAGAAATAGTTTCTTCTTATAAGTTCCATCTGGTGAAAGATGATTTCTTCTTTTTCAGGTTTAAAAATGGGGCATTCTTCCAGGACTGGAAGAGCAACTTTTAAAATTTCCGGATCAAAGCTTTTACCACTTTCTTTTTCAAGGACTTCTAAGGCCCTTTCCTTGGAGAAAGCCTTTCTATAAATTCTGTCATGGGTCAGGGCATCAAATACATCTGCAATGCTGATTATTCTTGCAAGAAAAGGGATTTCTTCTTTAGCGAGTTTGTCTGGATAACCTGTGCCATTCCATTTTTCGTGATGAGCCCTTACAATGGGAGCAAGATGTGCAAGCCTTTTCGCTTTTTTTAAGATTTCAGCTCCTATTACTGGATGAAGCTTTATTACTTCAAACTCACTTTTTGTAAGCCTTCCTGGTTTTAAAAGTACGACATCAGGAACCCCGATTTTCCCTACATCGTGAAGCAGGGCAGCCTCTTTTAGCGTGAAAAGCTCTTCTTTACTCAAGTGAAGAGCTTCTCCGATTTGCAGGGCAGAAAAAGTAACCCCTTCAGAATGCCCATAGGTATAAACATCCTTTGCCTCAATAGCAGCAATCAGTGTTTTTATAAGCTCCTGATAACTTATTTTCTCTATTTTTTGGGCTTTTAAATGCGTAAGCAACCAGAAAAGCTCGTTAGTTAGATACGAGATTACCAGAAAATAAATCGGAGAAAAAGTTGTTTCCAGGAAAATTGCCAGAAAGTAGGGATGTTGGAGCCTCGCATAAACCTTGTATTTATGTAGCACCTCAAAAAAAGTAATTTTATGTGTTTGCAGGAGAATTGTTTTAATATGATTGGCAAGCTTTTTCAAAAGAGATTTTTCCTGATAATTTCTGGCATAGCAAAAAGTGCCTTCTTCATCCAGAAATACAATTCCTTCAACTTCAATCTCAAAGAGAAGCGTCAAAAATTCTGCCGCAGTTTTGAGAACATGTTCGGGCTGGTCAAATTCAAATTGAAGTACATTTATAGAAAACCCTACTTCCTGCCATTTTTTTCTTAAGATAAACTGGATTTCACGAATAAAAAATTTTTTCAATAATTCAAGACTGTGGTTTAAATGAAAAAGTGTATAAGTATCTGGCTCTTTAGCTCCTTTTAAAGAAAGGATACATTTTAATCCCTCTTCAGCAGAAGTTTCAATATTAAAACTTTCTTTTTCATTTTCAAAGTTCCCATAGGTATAGACTACTTCTACCACTTTGTTTGTAATTTTAAGTCTTACGCCTTTTGCTGAAGTAAGAAGAGACACTGAAAAAAGGAAGTTATTTATTTCTTTTTCAAACCGTTTATCTAAACCTTTTATTTTTTTCATTTATTTACCATTACAAGCTTTATATACTTATCTTTATGAAGCTCTAATTCAATGAGATTTTCCACAAGTTTTTCAAGGGGAAATGCACTGGAAATAAATTTATGGGAAATATTCTTAAAAGCAGGTAAAATTTTGGGAAGAAGTTTTACTTCTTTTTGAGTGTATAGAACAGTGGTTTTAAGTTGTGCTTCTTTGAGAAGGAATTCAAGGGGTGAAAAATGTACTTTTTCACCATAAACTCCTATCAAAATAAGCATTCCCCCGGGAGCTACTTTCGGAAAAAGATTGGAGAGGGCATAAGGTAAAAAAGGGTCCTCTCCTGCAGCATCCACAACCACAGGATAGCTCCTGTCCTTTAAATTCAGCAAGGTGTCTTCAACTTTAAACCCGAGTTCCAGAGCAAGTTTTTTCCTATTCTCCCTTTCTTCTACAATTGATACATCCCAGCCAAAGTGGCGGAACACCAGGGCAGTAAGAAGCCCTATAATACCTGCCCCAACTACCAAGGTCTTTTTTTTAACCACAGGCTCTTCCTTTGCTCTATTAAAAGCCCTTAAAGCAACTAAAAGGGGTTCAACAAGTGTAATAAGCCTTTCGTCTTCCACAGGAAAGAGATTGCTCGTTTTTACAATAGCATATTCTGCAAAGCCACCATCATAATCTATAACTCCGTAATACTTTCTTTTTTCACAGAGATTTTCCAGTCCTATTTTGCAGTAATTACAGACACCGCACGATACCAGGGGAAGAACTCCCACAAGCTTTCCCTCAAGATATTTATACTTTGGGTCTCCTACTTTTTCTACTATTCCTCCAAATTCATGCCCCGGAGTAAAAGGAATTCTATTAAAGATTTTAGGGCCTGCTATAAATTCGTCAATGTCAGTCTGACACACCCCACAGCGAAGCACTCTTAAAAGCGCTTCCCCCTCTTTGGGTTCAGGAAGTTCTACCTCTTCCAGTTTTAAATACCTTGCTCTATAAAATCTCCAGGCTTTTATTTTAATCATTTTAAACTTATAATTATTTTACTCAAATTTTCAAAAAAGCAAATGATTGGAAGTTTTTAAAGATTTATAAGTACTACTGCAGGCCTGTGGCACTGGTATAAAACTTCTGCACTTACACTGCCAATTACAACATCTTTAAGGCTTGAACGTCCTTTTCTTCCTATAATAACCATATCTACATCTCTTTCCTCTATTTCTCTCACCACTTCTCTGGGAGGACTTCCTGTTTTTACAACTGTTTTTATAAGACTTTCTTCTGTTCCAGCTTTTAAAAGCACTTCTTTTCCTTTTGATACAATTTCTCTTGCCTCTTCTTCAGGGTTTATTCCCTGTTCAAGCCTCTTTTCGTATGTTTCAGGATTTATTACCCTGAGGAGTATAACTTCTTTTAATGATTGTAGATAAGGAATAATACAGGCAGCGTGCTGGATAGCTTTATTTGAATACATAGAACCATCTACAGGAATAAGTACTTTAGCAATTTTGGTATGTTCTTTGTTGTTAAATTTGTCTCCCACTACATAAATATTTTTTTCGTAAAGTGTATAAAGTACCCGGTGTAGTACACTGCCTATAATAAAGTCTTTGATTCTGGAAAAATTTTTTTTGTATAACAGGAGTGTAGAAACTTTTTCTTTAAGGGATACTTCAATAATTTTATTTCCAGGTTCACCTTCAATAATTAATTTTTTTATTTCTATTCTGGAAGAACTTTTCTCTATTTTTTCAGCATATTTATTTAAATGAGGCTTTATTATGTTTTCTATGAATGCCTCTTTAAGATTTTGTATTAAAGTAGATTGCCTTAAGAGCTCGGTTCTTACATCTATATTTTTCATATGTTCACTAAGAAAACCTCCTGACGAAATTACATGGAGGAGAATCACTGTGCTTTTTAAATGCCCAAGCTGGGAAATGAGTAAAGAAAAGAAGTTAATACACTTCTCATTTTCTGGCTCAAGGTCTACAGGGATTAATACTTTTTCAAAAGGATGGTTTGACATTTTTCTTCACTCCTTTTTTAAAAGTTTTTTATTAATAAAACAGTAGTAGCCAGATGTTGCAAATCAGTACCGATAATATCATATAAACAAAGGCGTATTTAAAGAATTCAAAGAATGTAATTCTATAACCTACGCTTTCTGCAATTCCTACTGTAACTACATTGGCAGAAGCTCCTATAAGAGTCCCATTTCCTCCAAAACAGGCTCCAAGGGCAAGTGCCCACCAGAGTACATTACTTTCTGCTCCAGGAGTCACCTTTGTTAAATATGCTACTATAGGGAGCATGGTAGCAGTAAATGGTATATTATCTACAAAAGCACTCATAATTGCAGAGACCCATAAAATGATGCAGATAGAAAGGACGAGGTTCCCATGAGAAACTTTATGCACCCAGTCAGCAATCAGGCTAAGAAGTCCCACTTCTTCTACTGCTCCTACCAGGATAAACAAAAATATAAAAAAAAGCAAAGTTGCCCATTCTATGTCTTTTTCAATAAGCTCCAGGAGGTTTATTCTATTTGTTAAAACACCATAAGTTGCAAGTAGAGTTCCACCAAAAAGGGCAGGGACACTTGCTTCCATATGCCACAATCCATGGGTTATAAAAAAGAACACAACGATTGTTACAATAAACAACCCGAACCAAAGTAGTGTTCTGTCTGTAATTTGATATTCCTCTTTTAGCTTTTCTATAAATTTTTCTACATTTTCTACTTTGCCTTTTTTATACTCTTTTGAAAAAAAGAGCTCGTTATATACCACGAGAAGTACCATACTGAGGAGAACAGGTACTATGAGATTTTTTACGAAATCCATAAAGGTAAAACCGGCATACGATCCAATCAGAATGTTGGGAGGATCGCCTATAAGTGTGGCTGTGCCTCCTATGTTTGATGCCATGATGCCTGGAAGAAGCAAAGAAAAGGGATTAATTCTCAAGGCAATGGCAATTTCAATTAATACCGGAGTGTAAAGAAGCATGGTGGTTACATTGTCAAGAAAGGCAGAAGTAATTGCAATAAAAATGCAGGAGATAATGGAAAGAATGGCAACATTTCCTCTGGCCAGTTTATAAGACATGTATGCACACCACTGGAAAATTCCTGTTTTTTTCAGCACCCCTACAACAAGCATCATTCCCATAAGGAGAAAAATTACATTCATATCAATAGCCTCTATTGCCCTCTCAAAAGAAATTATGTGATAGGAAATATCAAAGTGGCCTATGGTGCAGCTAATAATAAGGATAATTGCTGCTCCCAGCATAGCAGCAATTGTTCTGTGGAGTAGTTCAAAGGAAATTATAATGTAAATGATTATAAAAATAATGGTGGCAATCCAGAAAGCCGGACCTATTGCCCTTTTTAAAATTAAATTTTGTTTAAAATAAAAATTATTATTTTTTCCGGCAATTGCCTGGTTGGGTATTTTAAATTCTTTTGTTTTGAAAGCTGCTTTTTCAAATTTTAAAATCAGTTTTCCGTTTTTTATTACCTCTGGAGGAAGTTCTATTTCCAGGTGATATGTACCTCTGGAAGAAGTAAAAACTTTCTTTACAGGTGTATTGTTTACAAAAAGGAAGACTTCCACATCTTCAAGGGGTTCTTTATGAGTATTTTCTACTTTCCCTGCAAGGTATAGAGAGGCTTTTTTAGTGGTTTCCTGGGCATAAGTACAACTCAAGCCAATAAAAAAAGAGAACAGGAGAAAAAATATCCAGAATCGCTTTTTCATCTTTTCCTCCTGGATATTTTTATCAATTAAAAGCAATTTTACCTTATGATTTTAATTTCACAAACTTTCCGGGCAACATTTCTATTACATCCATCAATTCAAGTTCTGAAAGAATTGAAAAAATTTCATTACCCGGAATTCCTGCTTTGTTTATGAGTTCGTCAATATGAACAGGATACTGACTCAGATGTTGAAGTATTCGTTGCTCTTTTTGAGAAAGCTTATCATCAATCAGTTGAATTTGTTTGAGATCTGATGCCTTCTTTTCAGTTTCAATTCCCAGATAAAAGAGGATATCCTGAGCAGAATCCACCAATATAGCGCCTTCTTTTAAGAGAAGATGTGTACCTTTGCTCAAAGGTGAAAAAATACTCCCTGGAACGCAAAATATTTCTTTTCCCTGATTTAAAGCCCATCTGGCAGTAATTAAAGTTCCACTTTTTTCTCCTGCTTCAATTACAAGCACTCCATTAGAAAGTCCGCTTATAAGCCTGTTTCTTCTGGGAAAGTTCTCTCTTCTGGGCTTTGTTCCCATGGGAAATTCAGAGATAAGGGCACCTTTTTCTCCAATTTCCTCAAAAAGCTTCCTGTTTTCTGGAGGATAAACCACATCTATGCCACATCCCAGAATTCCTATGGTATATCCATTACAGGATAGGGCAGTTTTGTGGGCTATAGTATCTATCCCCCTTGCCAGGCCTGAAACAATGCCAACTCTATTTTTAACTAGCTCTCTGGTAATAAATTCTGTCACCTCTTTTCCATAGGATGTGGCCTTTCTTGCTCCAATAACAGAGATAAGAGGCATTTTTTTAATAGTTCCTTTTATATAAAGGAAAGAAGGAGGCGAGGAGATATTTTTTAAAGCCTCTGGGAAACCTTCCTCTTCCTTAAATAAGATTTTTATTCCTGAGGAGGCTGCTTTTTCAAGCTCCTTTTTCCCAAGATCTCTTAGCAGACTTTTATTTAATCCTTTAATTCCGTTTTTCGCCAGCTTAACAGGATCACGATTACCTTTGAAATATAAATAAATGCCCAGCAAAAGGGTTTTGTCTTCCATAAGATTACCTATCTTTTAGTACTTCCCTTGAGGTTATTGCTTTTTTTAAAGTCAGAGGATCTACAAATTGGACCTCCATCCCCATGGGAATCCCGCAGGCAAGTTTGGTTATTTTTACAGGATAATCCTGCAGAACTTTGTAAATATAAGCGGCTGTCGCCTCTCCATTAAGGGTGGGGGAGAGGGCAATTATTACTTCTTTTACTTTTCTTGAAGTTATGAGCCATATAAGGTGTTCCAGACCAAGCTCTTTTGGCCCTATCCCATCTTTGGGAGATAAAAGGTAGTGCAGCACAAAGTAATATCCATTGAAAATCCCGGTTTCTTCAATTTTGGCAAGATTTACAGGATTTTCCACTATACAGAGAAGTTCTTCATTTCTTTGATTATCCTTGCATATCTTACAGATATCTTCTTCTGAAAAATTTCTACAATACTTGCATATCTTGACTTTAAAAGGCAGATCTTTTATAAGATCCCCCAGCACCTCACACAAATCTGGTTTGGACAGCAGATAAAGTGACAACCTGGTGGCTGTTTTTTCTCCTATCCCTGGAAGTTTAGAAAAAGCCAGTATAAGTTTACGAAGAGAGTCAGGATAAGAGTTTACCATAGGATTTTAAAATATTCCGGGCAGATTAAAGCCTCCTGGGAGTTTAAGGCCACCTGTAATCTTGGCAAGCTCCTCTTCTACCATTTGTTTAGCTTGTTTAAGAGCTTCATTTACTCCAGCAACTATAAGATCCTGAAGCATCTCTTTTTCCTCAGGATTAAGAAGCTCCTCTTCAATTTCTATAGAAATAATTTCCTGCCTCCCATTTACTTTTACAGTAACCATTCCACCACCGACCTGAACAGTAAGGGTCTTCTCTTCTAATTTTTTTTGAGCTTCTTCCAGTTTTTTCTGTATTTTTTGCATCTCTTTAAAAAGTTGTTGAAGCTGGGGTGGCATTTTCATTTCTGCTCCTCCTTGAATGTGTCTTTTACTTCTATGTGAGAAATTTTAGCTCCCAGGATGTTGATAACATTTTTCACTTCGTCTCTATTTTTTATTTCTTCAATAAAGTGAGTTTTAAGAACCTTTTGTTTTTCAACTTCTATTTTAACAGGTTTCTGAAAAAAGTCTTCTATTCTTTTTTTTATTATTTCCACGGAATGTAAACTTTCCTCAGGAAGGGTTATTTTTACAACAATTTCTCTTTCTGTAATAAGGGGTTTTTTTATAGAAGTAAGTAGGGCATACAAAGAAGGGGGGCCTTCTTTTTCAAGCACTTTGAGAAAGTTTTCCCATGTCCTTTCTTCTTTTTCTTCCTTTACCGGCTCAAAATTTATTCCAGCATTTATTAATTCTTCCAATCTGGAAATAATGTTTTTTATGGGAGTAAGTTTTTCAAATTCACAGATCCTCATCAAAGAAAGTTCAAAGTGTAATCTTGGATAGTCACTTCTTTTTATTGTTTCAAGGTCTCTGGCAAGGGTTTGAAGGATAAGAAAAATTTCTTCTTTCTGGTATTCCAGGCTTAAAGCCCTTAAAGTGGAGAGACTGAAGGTAAAGCCTGTATCTCTCTGAAATGCTTTCATTAAAAGCAATTCTCTGAAAAAGTCTGTTAACTTTTCGGTGAGAAAAACTATATCTGTACCCTGATTATAGATTCTTTCTGCTATTTCAAAAGTTTTTTTGATATCTTTTTTTAACAGGCCTGCTGCAAGTTCTTCTACCAGGATATTTTCATGCCAGCCAAAGGCCTGGATAATGTCTTCTTTTGTTCTGGAGCCATAGGCCATTGCCTGATCAAGAAGAGAAAGAGCATCTCTCAGGCTACCCTGAGCCTCAGTTGCTATAAGTTCCAGTGCCTCTTCTTCTATTTCGTACTTTTCTTTTTCGCATATCCACTTAAGGTGCTTTAAAAGCAGAGGCAGCTCAAGCCTTCTAAAATCATACCTCTGACATCTTGAAAGAATGGTGGGAAGAAGCTTATTGGGTTCTGTAGTAGCAAGTATAAAATATACATGAGAGGGGGGTTCTTCCAGTGTCTTTAGCAGGGCATTTGAGGCTTCTTTTGTAAGCATGTGAGCCTCGTCTATGATATAAACTTTGGCTTTTCCTTTGGCCGGGGCAAATTTCAAATTTTCTATAAGCTCCCTAATCTGGTCTATGCCCCTATTTGAGGCTGCGTCAATTTCAATTACATCAACATAAATGCCTTTATTTATTTCTATGCAATGGAGACACTTATTACAGGGCTCATATCCTTTTTCTGGACTTTCGCAATTAAGGGCCTTGGCCACAATTCTTGCTACTGTAGTTTTACCTGTGCCTTTTATCCCGGCAAAAAGAAGAGCGTGGCTGAGTTTTCCGGATTTTAAGGCATTCTGGAGGGTTCTGACCACATGCCTTTGTCCCACCACTTCTGAAAATTTTTGTGGACGATACTTTCTTGCAAGTACAAGATAAGCCATAGCACCTTTAATTTTAAAGCCTTTTTAAGATTTTTAAACCTGGGCTTCACAGATTTATGCCATCCCACAGCAGCTCTTTGAAAGAAAATTGGTATCAGGACTAATCTCTGTTTATGGCTCTATATCTGAAACTCTGAAAACTTTATTACCACAATACCTGCAAAATCAAATAGTCCATCTTTTGTATAGGCACTTTTTATACCAGCTATTAAGTTTGGAGGGCACTCTAAAGATTCTTTTAAAGCTAAATTCCTCACTCTTTCTTCTTATCTAACTTATAAAAGCAATTTTTTGTCAAAAGTAAAAAATTCAGGAGGCTTGACAATGTAGCCTTTAGGTTTTATAAATTTTAGTGGAAAGTTTTTTCGGGGCGTAGCTCAGCCTGGTAGAGCGCCGGCTTCGGGAGCCGGATGTCGCAGGTTCAAATCCTGTCGCCCCGATTATTTTTTGTAAAATCCTGAATTGCCTTCTTTGATGAACTTTTTCCTGCTTTTCTATTGATCTTTACAAACTGATCTTTACAACCCTGATTTGTTTAAAGAAGGCCTTTTTCTTGAAAAAAACTATTGAAAGGTTATATTTAAACTATGCTAAGAAGGCTTCCTCTTGATACTTCTTCTTTTAAACAGATAAGGGAGAAAGGATGGCTTTATGTAGATAAAACTCCCTGGATATACAAGTTACTTAAAAACGGTGTTTGTTATTTTATCTCCCGTCCAAGAAGATTTGGAAAATCCCTCACCATAAGCGTATTAAAAGAGCTTTTTAGTGGAAATAAAAACCTCTTTGAAGGGCTTTACATTTACGATAAGTGGGATTTCAAGCCACATCCAGTGCTTATCTTTGATTTTAACCTTATT
>JAMOQE010000066.1 GCA_027064165.1 Thermodesulfatator sp.
ATAAAAATTTTTTTTTTTTTTTTTTTTTTTTTTTTTTTTTGAAAATTTATAAAATTTTTTAAAAATTTTACATTTTTAAAAGATTCCTAACGGTTACCATTCTTCTTTGATACGAGAGATGATTTTTTCAAGATAGGGAAGATCTTTTTCGGGACAGAGACCAAGAAGGGGTTTTCCTGCCTCCACAAGTTCAAAAGGAGTAAAATAGACCTGATAAAGCACAAACTTCCCCTCTTTCTCAAGGAGTATCGGAGTTTCCCTTTTCATAAAAGTCATAATCATAAGTTCATCACCGCCTTTCACCTTTACTTTCTTTAACCCGTCTTTTTCCAGCCTTTTGGCAAGTTCAGGGCTTAAAATATACCTTGCAGTCTCAGGGGCTTTTACAATATAAAGGGCATGAAGCAAAATTTCTGAAATTGCTTCTTCCTGAGAAAGAGGATGTTTTATCTCAAGTATAGTTTCTTCGGCTTCTACAAAATGTCCGAGAAGGTCTGTTCTTAAATTTTGAACAATACCATTAATTCGGGCTTTTATAGTTTTTAGATTTCTTTCCCTTTCAAGCACAAACAGAGGGCTTCCTGGTTTTTCAAGCCACTTTCCAGAAGGGCCTTTTACCTCGTCTCCCTCATTAACTTTAAATTCTCTTAAATAGCCAGTATGAGGGGTATTCACCTTATAAATTTTGTAAGGACTTGTCCTCAATTTCTGTAAAATTTTGTTTAGTTTTTGATAATTCAGTTCCATAGGACTTTACCTGTAGTAGAGATTTTTTCCTCCCATGGTTAAAAGTGCACTAAAAAGCTTTTTTCTGAGTTCTCTCCTGTCCCAGATACCCTGAATATGCCCTCTTTTTAAGGCGTTTTCAGCGCTGTGATAGTCAGGAGGCACATCCTGTCCCGTGGTTTCTCTTATTACTCTTGGACCTGCAAAGCCGAGTCTGGTTGATTTTAAGGCGAATTGATAAGGGGCAGAGCCAAGAAAACTTGCTACAGGTCCTGCATAAGAGTTATTATCGTACACCACAATGTAAAGCCCCCCGGCATCCACATAGTCCCTTACAGCCATGGTGCACCTTGGCATCTGCATAAGCCCTAAGGTGCCTTCGTGAATCCTGATACCTCCGGTGGTATGAATAAGTGCCAGAAAGGGCCTTCTGGTTATTTTGGCAAGCTCAATTGCCCTTATAAACTTTTCTCCCTCTGCCACCCCTACAGTTCCTCCTCTAAAATCTGCAATAAGCATAATAGCTATAAGAGAAATACCACCAATCTTGGCTTCAAAAGAAAGAAGAGCTGAGTTTAAGCCGGTTGTCTCTCTTGCCTTTTTCAGCCTCTTTTCGTAGCCTTCAAATTTCAAGGGATTTCCAGAGGCTATTTCGTCATTAAAAGTTTTAACAGAACCTTTATCAAATATGTTTTCTAAGTACCACTTATAACTTAGAGGAAAGTGATAGCCACAATTGGGACATACTCCGCAGAATTCACCGTAAAGATCCGGCACCCAGAGATCAGGGCAGCCATATTTTTCTGCCTGAGGGCAGGTCACAGTGCGGTCTTCAAGATCAATGGGTATATTGTATATGTTGTAAAAATGGGATTCATCTGAAAGTATTGTGGATGGGAATTTAGGTTTTACTTTTTTCCCCACAATCAGGTTATAAACGTTTTTTACTGGATCAGATACAGGTTTTAAAAGGATGGAAGATTCATTTGAGAGCTCTTCAAAAAACTTTTTAAATGTCTTGTGTCCTGGTTTGAACACCTTGAATTTTAATTCGTTTTTTATTTTGCGACCAATGGTCTGCCCCAGGTCCAAAAAGCACTTAAATGTGCTTTTTGGTTCGCAAAGTGCCCATTCTGTCATTTTGCGATACTTTTTTGCCCTGTTTTCAAGAAGTATTTCCACTTCGTCTGCGTCAAGCTCCCAGTTTACGAAAAATTTAAATTCTTCTCCCTCCTGCTTTGAAAGGGCATATTTTCTGAGCAGCTTTAGATTCCTTGTTTGAAGTACCACTTCATCTGTAGCTCTTATTAATTCTGTTTTAAGCCTTCTGAAAAAGGCAAAGTCTTTTCTTCTTGCTCCAAGAGGTGGCTCAGGGATGATTCTGTCTATGGTGCCGAGCTCAAGGTTGTCCTTTGCTGTAAGTTTTAAAGCACGGGCACACTTTTCAACGAGTTCTCTGGGGGGCCTTCCTTCTTTTAGTTTGGCTTCAATAGCAGCTGCTCCTTCAGGGCTTATTACTGAGTAATAGCCTTTTTCTGCCATCAGCCTTATGTCAGTTAAACCTATGGCTTCTGCCCCTCCAGAGCCTCCCTCTGAGATAAAAGAGACTGTGGGAACTTTGAGTTTTGCCATGTAGTAAAGATTCCTTGCAATTTGCTGGGCAGCCCCTGGATAGTCCTCTATAGGATAGGCGCCAGGAGTAAAGATAAAAAAGTGAATGGGTATGCCTTCAGTTTCTGCCATCTGCATGTAGCGAAGGGCCTTTTCATTTCCCCAGGGTTTGGCACTTCCCCCTGACCGATACTCCTCTCCGTGCCCCTTCTCATGCCCTATTACCATTACCTGGTGAAAATAATAATTTTTCCCCACCTTTCTTATGAGCATGGCCTTGGCACAGACTATGGCAGGATCAATATTAATTTCTCCTTCGCCTCCCAGCTCCATGTAACTATCGTAAACATTTTCCAGAATGTCCTGAAGGGTGAACCTCTGCGGATGACGCGTAATTTTGACTATTTCATAAGGAGTAAGGCTCTTTTCTGCTTCTTCTATAAGTACATTTAATTTCCTCTCAGTTTCCTGAATAAACTTTTTCACCTCACCTGGAGAAAAGTCATAAAAGTTTTCGTGATATTCGGAGACCCTCTCTATTAATGACCCAATTCCAAAAAATTTCTCACCTTTTATGTCCCTGATGTATTCTGCAGTCTCAAGAAGCTCTTTTAGTTTTTTATGAAGCTCTATCTGCATATTTAATCCTTTTTACAAAAATTGATACACTTTTTCAAGGCTTTGCTTTAAAAAAGTTATGTTAGTAATCAAAGGCTCTCCCTGGGGAGTTTTGCCTTTGATTACAAGGTTATCCAAAAATTTTTCTCCTCTTTTTTTTGCTTCTTCAAAATTTTCTCCCCATACTATAGCAAGGGCAAGATTGGGATCAAACTGGGTGGGAATGGTATAAGGCTCATTTCTTGGCACATGAGTCCTCACAGTAAGCCAGGGAGCATCTTTCCACTTAAATTTTTCTATTGTTCCACTGAGGGGTTTAAAGCCTCTCTGTGTATCCTCTGCAATAATTCTAAACTCAATACTTGTGCCTTTAAAAGTAATGTCTTCCTGTTTGTAGCCAAGCTTTTCACCAAAGGCAATGCGAATTTGTTCTTTTATAAGGTTCACTTGCTTTCCCTTCACAAAAGAAATCTTGGCAGATACTTCATTTTCCACCTGTATGCGCGTGTTTACCTCCATAAGATAGAACTTGCCTTCTGGAGTAACAAGCCACTCCCAGGTGCCAACGCTATTATAACCAAAGTGCCTGGCAAGTTTAAGAGAATGCTTTATTATCTGAGCTTCCACTTTTTGTGGGTCAAACTGATATTCTTTTTTATAATGAAATCCGGGAGCAAGTTCTACTCTTTTTTGTCTGAAAGGGCTTTGAATGGTGCAATTTCTCGTGCCAAAGTGTACATATTCTCCTTTTTTGCTCCCGAGAAGCTGCACCTCAAGGTGCTGAAACTCAGGAATTTTCCCTTCAATGATTATGCCTTCATCTCCAAAAAGCCTCTTTGCATAGGCTCTAATTCTTCTAAAAACAGGCCGAAATTCTTCCATGTCCTTTACTTCTTCTATTCCCATTCCTCCGCCACCAGCTACTGCCTTAACAAGCAGGGTGGGATTTTCAAAGCCAAGTTCTCTCAGTTCTTCAAGAAGCTCTTCTGCCTTGAGTTCTGCCTCTATTTCGTTGTAAATGGGTTCAGTAGTGCCGGGAATTACCGGGATACCAAGTTCCTTTGCCACCCTTTTCATGAAAAGCTTGTTTCCCAGATCTCGTATTGCCTCCCAGGAAGGCCCTATAAAAATTAAAGGCCTCTCCCTCATTACCACCCTTCTGGCAAAGCGAAAGTCCTCTGCAAGAAAGCCATAGCCAGGATGGATAGCACTGCACTTAGACTCATCTGCTACTGCCAGAAGATCGTTCATATCCCTGTAATCAGAAATCCGATATTTTTCTTTTGCCTTTTTTACATGCAGAGAGGCCTCATCCTCCTTGGTATAAACAGCCACATAATCTATGCCCAGTTCCTCACAGGCTTCCATTATTCTCAGAGCAATTTCTCCTCTATTGGCAATAAGAACTTTTTCTTTCATTTTTATTTTTGAAAGGGGTCTTTGATAAGGATGTAGCTATCTCTTTCAGGCCCTGTGGAAATAAGATAGATAGGAATTTCCAGGTAAGATTCAATTCTTTTAAGATAGTCTTTTGCCTCCTGAGGGAGATCCTCAAATTTTTGGATCCCTTTTAGAGAAGTATTCCATCCTGGAAAAGTCTCATAAACTGGCTTTAGTTCAGCGAAATCTTGAAGGCTTGCAGGAAAGTTATTTACAGTTTTGCCATTTTTTTCATAAGCCACGCAGAGCTTTATTTCAGGAAGTCCGGTGAGTACATCAAGCTTGGTAACAACAAGGCCCTGAAGTCCATTCAATCTCACAGCAGTTTTTACCATGACCAGATCAAGCCAGCCGCATCTTCTTGGCCTGCCAGTGGTTGCTCCAAATTCTCCTCCCTTTTCTCTCAAATACTCCCCGGTTTCATCAAAAAGCTCAGTTATAAATGGCCCCTCTCCCACTCTTGTAGTATAAGCTTTCATAATACCAATAACCCTGTCTATAGCAGAAGGACCAAGTCCTGTACCGCAGCAGGCATTTGCTGCTACGGTGTTAGATGAAGTAACATAGGGATAGGTGCCGTGATCTATGTCAAGAAAAGTCCCCTGAGCCCCCTCAAAGAGTATGTTTTTCCCCGAGTTCCTTGCATCCCAGAGAAAAGAAGATACATCTTTCAGATAGGGTTTTAGATACTCTCCAAACTTTGCGTATTTTTCATAGATTTCTTCAAAAGAAAGGGGAGATCCTCCAAGGTATTCAAGATAGAAATTTTTTTCTTCAAGCACGGATTCCAGCTTTTTTTTAAAAAACTCGGGATTTGTTAATTCAATTAATCTGAAGCCTCTTCTTCCCACTTTGTCCTCATAGCAGGGGCCTATTCCACGACAGGTGGTGCCTATCTTTCCTTTTCCTGCTCTTTTTTCCCTTGCCATATCAATGGCCTTGTGATAGGGCATAATTGTATGTGCCTTTTCACTTATTACAAGCTTTTCAGGAGTTATATGGATGCCTTCTTTTTTCAGGGCCTCAATCTCAGAAATGAGAACTTCAGGATCTACCACTACACCGTTTCCTATGACACATACTGTATCAGGATGGAAGATACCCGAGGGAATAAGATGAAGGATGTGTTTTTTTTGTTTAATAACCAGCGTGTGGCCAGCATTGTTCCCTCCCTGGAACCTTACCACCACATCTGCTTTCTGGGTGAGGAGGTCCACTATCTTTCCTTTTCCTTCATCCCCCCATTGTGTGCCTACCACTACTACAGAAGACATAAACTCCCCCTTTTCTAAAATTTCCCAGATTGGTTATTATAACACAATAATTGATAATTGAAAAAGTTAAAAAATTAAAGTAGATTAAAATACCGAAGAACTTCTGCTACCTCTTTATTCTTTTTTGCAAGCTCCTTTAGTGCCTCTATAAGCCTTGGTAATTTATCTAAGCTAAATTTTTCTTCCAATCTTTTTTCTGATTCTTTTACCGCTACACTTACCGCAGTTCTTCTATCCCATATAAGAAGCCCTATCAATACCCCAATGAGGCCAAACATTCCCAATATTATCCAGCCCATTAACTTAATTAATCCTTCAATTCTCTTATTCATATCCTCAAATCTTTTATTCATGTCTTCAAATCTCTTATTCATATCTTCAAATCTCTTATTCATGTCCTCTCTTAACTCTTCAAATCTTCTGTTCATATCTTCAAATCGCTTATCTATTTCCGCAAATCGCTTATCAATGTCTTCAAACCTTTTATCTATTTGTTTAAATTTTTCTTCAAATACAGCCTGCCTTTTTTCTATTTTTATCAATTTTTCATAAATCATTTCATTTGTAACTTTTATCTTAAACTTCTTCTCCTCAGCAAAACCAGTGGAGGAAGATAAATTTAAAAGCAGGCAGGTTATTATAATAGCTATCAGTTTTGTTACTGATCTTCTCTTTTTCATTTTATTTTTCTTACTTTAATTTTAAGGCTTTTAAAAATTTTAAAGCAAAAATATAAATTTGTCTATAAAATTTTAAACAAGCCTTTGAATTTTGGCTACAAAGAACCCCACTGCGTGAACCTGATGAGTATAAAATCTTTTGGTAAGCCTTAAATCAGGGTGATAGGGTCTGCCTTCCCATTCTGTTATTCCGGGGTTAAAAGGAAGAGGACAGCCCCAGTCTAAAATTTTGGCCTGTCTTTTTCTTAAAAGATAGTCCACCACTTCTTCGTTTTCTTTGGGATTTATAGTGCAGGTGCTATAAACAATAATTCCGCCTGGTTTTACCAGGTCAAAGGCCCTTACGAGAATGCCCTTTTGCACAGCAGTGAGATTTGCCTTGCCTGTGCCTTTTTGATACAAAATTTCTCCCTCAAGCCCCACTCTGTAGCGTCCCTCCCCTGTACACGGGGCATCAACAAGCACTCTGTCAAACTGAAGTCCTATGGGAAACTGCTCCCCCCTGTATCTTGTGGTTATACAGCAGGTGATTCCAAGCCTTTTTATATTTGCTACAAGGCCTGTGAGCCTGTCAAGCCGTTTGTCATTTGCCACGATAATGGCTTTATCCTCAGTTATCATAGCCATTAGCCCTGTTTTTCCCCCTGGAGCAGCACAAAGATCAAGGATTACTTCCCCGGGCCCGGGATCAAGGGCAATTACAGGAAGGCTGCTTGTAAGTGTCATGGAATGAAGAAAACCCAGGCTGTACTCCCGTATGTTTCCTATCAGAACTTCGTTAGGATTAAGCACTCTGTAAAAGTGCGGTACTTCTTTTACTGGCTCAATTTTTAGATTTTGCTTTTGAATTTCCTCAAGGACTTTTTGATAAACCGGGCTTTCAGAGGGGGCTTTCAGGGTGTTTATTCTGAAGTATTGAGGCATTGGAGATTTAAGATACTCCAGAAATGCCTCGTAATCCGGTATAAGCCCCTGGTATCTTGCAAAGTATTCTTTATAATCCATTTAGAAGCAGTTCCTTGAGGTGTTTGTGGTTTTTAGCAATGATGTCAGCTAAGGAGAGGTGATGAGGAGGCAAAGTGGTAGTTATAGCTATGCAGCGAAGCCCTGCATTTTTGGCAGAACACACTCCCGCAGGAGCATTTTCCACCACCACAGCCTTTTCTTTTGGTGCCCTGCTGAGGTAAAGGGCTTTGAGATAAGGCTCAGGATGTGGCTTTCTCTTTTTTACATCCTCTCCGCTTACAATTATAGAAAAGTGCTTTTTTATTACCTCTGGAAGCACTTTTTCCACCACGTCTCTGTGAGAGCTTGTGACTAAGGCAAGCTTTTTGCCTTTTTCTCTGAGAAGGGCAAGAAGCTCCGGCACTTCTTCAAAGGGCTTTATCCTGTGGGCATACTTCTCGTGGAAAATCTTCTTTTGAAGAGAGAGTGCCTTAAAAAAGACTTTTTCATCTGGATAAATTCCCTTTTTTAAAAAGAGTTCTTTCACCACTTCAAAATCAAAGGCCCCTTCATAAAGATAAACTTCTTCCTCTGTAAAATGCCAGCCAAAGTGTTTACATGCCTCTATCCAGGACCTTGCATGATAGGGCATGCTATTAAGAATTACCCCATCCATGTCAAAAAATATATAATCCATTTTTAAGCCTTTAAAAGCTCTTTAAGTTTTCTGGAAAACTCTTCTTCAGAAATTTCAAGCTTGACGAGCTTTTTTTTCTGTGTTTTACCCCTCAGGATTTTTACTGAGCCCCGTTCCAGCTTAAATGTCTTCTCCAGGAATTTACAGAGGGCTTCATTTGCCTGATTTTTTTCTGCCTTTGCTTTAAGGGTTATCTCAAGCATACCAGAAGGATCCACTTTTACCAATCTATCTTTTCCTGCCCCGGGTTTGACTTTGACTTCAATAATCATGACTTAAAACAGACTATAAACAAACATACGATAAAGAATGTTTTTTATAAGATAAATAACAAAAATTACAATAACTGGACTGAAATCTATTCCATAAATAGGCGGAATAATCCGTCTTACAGGCCGGAGTACCGGTTCTGTTACTCTGTAGAGAAATCTTACCACTGGATGATAGGGAGAGGGATTTACCCAGGAAATAATGGCTCTTGCAATAATTATCCACACATAAAGGCTAAGAAGCAGGTCCACCACCTGCACCAATGCTCCTATTACTGCATTACCCAATCCCATTCTTTTTCTCCTCTGAAGCCTGTTTTCTCTCGTAGGCTTCTATAATTTTTTGTACTATAGGGTGCCTTACCACGTCCTTTTTGCTGAAATATACAAAAGAAATGCCCTCAATGCCCTGAAGCAGCTCCACAGCCTCAATCAGTCCAGATTTTTTGGGATCCGGAAGATCTATTTGTGTTACATCTCCAGTAATTACGGCCTTGGAATTTTGGCCAAGCCTTGTAAGAAACATTTTCATCTGTTCTGTTGTGGTATTCTGGGCCTCATCCAGGATAATAAAGGCATCGTTTAAGGTGCGCCCCCTCATAAAGGCAAGAGGGGCGATTTCAATCACTCCCTTTTGAAAAAGCCGCATTACCCTGTCAAAAGAGAGCATGTCGTAAAGGGCATCGTAAAGAGGCCTTAAGTAGGGGTTCACCTTTTCAGCAATGTCTCCGGGAAGAAATCCCAGCTTTTCTCCTGCCTCAACAGCCGGTCTTACCAGAATTAGCCTGTTCACTTCTCCCTTCATAAGATAGGAGACTGCCATTGCCACCGCAAGATAGGTCTTCCCTGTTCCTGCAGGTCCTATTCCAAACACAATGGAGGACTTTCTTATGGCATCTATGTATTTTTTCTGGGCAAGCCCTTTGGGAGTAACCACCCTTCTTCCAGAAGTAACGAGTATGGTGTCAAGAAAGATGTCCTTCAGCTTTGCTTTGGGATTTTCCAGAATTATCCTTGAGGCATACTCAACATCAGAAGGATAAAGGGTATAGCCAGATTTAATTAAATTATAAAGCTCTGCAATGGCCTTTTCTGCAAGTTCTGAGTCAATAGGCTCTCCCCGTATTAATATGTGATTTCCTTTAAGATGCAATTCCACCCTGAAATTGGCTTCAAGAATCTTGAAGTGGCTTCCCCGTTCTCCGTAAAGGGTTCTTACTAAAGGATACTCTTCAAATACCAGTTCTCTTGTTACCATATCTTTCATACTTTTTAAATATAAATTTACTTTTTCACTTTTTCAAGAAGTCAAACATTAAGGTTTCTTTACTACTCAAAAAGATGTTGTAAGATATAGAAATAAATTGAAAACTTTTGAAAGATGAAAGTCCTTAAAAAAAGTTTATTTCCCCTGATTATTGTGGTGGTAGTTTTTGCTTTAGGAGGATGCAAAAAAAATGAATTTATTCAAAAGGCAAAAGATTCTTTTCATCTGGTTAAGGAAGAAACTCTGGAAACGATAAGAGTTAGACTGAGCGGTGTTCCTTTTATAAAAAAATACATCCATCTTCCTCCTCCCCCGGCTTCTTTGTATAACAGCACTCAAAACCTTATTTCTGACTTAAAAAGCCTTAAGGCAGATCAGATTTATCCGGATAAGTTCAAAGAGGTGCTTGATGTTTGGGAAGAAGCAGACAGGCTGTACAGGTACAAATATTACTTTAAAGCAAGCAAAAAGCTTCAAGAGGTAAAGAAAAAAGCAGAAATTTTGAAAAAAGACCTTCTGGCTTATTGGGACTCTTTAAAACAAAAAGCATGGGAGCGTTATAAGCAGGTGGAAAAGCAAGCAAATAAAATTTTACAGAAAAAGAATCTTTCTGCTCAGGAAAAGTTAAAAGTAGAACTTTACTTATGGAAACTTCGCGCCCTGATTAGTCTTAAGAGGTTTGATAAATTTGATGAAGAGCTTAAAAATAAGCCCTTTTAAGGAAAAATTTTTTTTATTTATTGCAAGCTTTTTCTTCACAGGCTTTTTGCCTTTTTGTCCTGGCACTTTTGGTGCCTTAGCTGGAGCTGTCTTTTTCTGGATATTTTTAAAGACTTTTTCCGTGAAATATCAACTTTTTTTTAGTGTGCTTTTGTTTTTTGGGGGAGTCTGGGCATCCTTTGAAGTAAGCAAGCTTTTTAAAAGAGAAGACCCTGATGAAGTTGTGATTGATGAAGTGGTGGGTATGTGGATTGCTTTACTTGGAAGGCACACTTTTTTTGAGTTTCTTCTTGCCTTTGGCCTTTTTAGACTCTTTGACATAAAAAAGCCCCTTTTCATAGCAAGAGTAGAGAAAATTCCAAAGGGCTGGGGTATAATGCTTGATGATGTGCTTGCAGGTATTTATTCTGCAATTTTTCTATACTTAATTTTGCACTTGAGGGGCTTTTTGCCTTTTGTTAAAATGTAAGAAGGTGGTGGTTATGAAAGGAGCCCTTGTTTTTATAGGAGACGAACTTCTCTCAGGAGAGGTGCCCAATCTCAATGCAGAGGTAGCCATAGGAGAGCTTACGGGCAATGGATTTGAGGTGGCAGAGGTGCTTGTTATTCCTGATCAGGTAGGTGTGATTTCTACCCATTTAAAAAGAATAGCAGAAACTTATCAATATCTAATTTGTTCTGGAGGTCTTGGTCCTACTGATGATGATGTAACAAATCAGGCTGTAGCAAAGGCTTTTGGCCTTCCTCTTGAAGAAAATCAGGAGCTTTCCAGTGCTATTTGTGCTTCTCCTGTTTTTTCTCATACTCAGGAGCTTGCTCAAAAAATGGCTCTTCTTCCCAAAGGTGCAGTTCCCCTTTCCAGAGACCTTTCCTGTGCAGGATACTATCTTTCTCTTTCCGGAAAACTTTTCTTTTTTCTGCCAGGTGTGCCTCATCAATTTAACCAATTACTTAAAGAGGAAGTTATTCCCCTTTTATTAAAAAATTTTGGAGAAATCTCCAAGGAATACACTTTGGTATTAAGATTTTTTGACCTTGAAGAAACAGAATTGAATCAATTTTTAAGAAGCCTTGATTTTAAGGGCAAGGCTGGATACTATCCTGAATTTCCGGAGCTTAAGCTGGTTTTGAGGCTTTCTGAAAAAGAAGAAGGGCTTAAAGTTATTGAGGCGATAAAAAAGTTTTTTCCTTGGCAGCTTATTGGAGAAAAAACGCTTCCTGAGGTTTCTGGAGAGCTTCTTTCACGAAGGGGGCTGAAAATTTCCGTGGCAGAGTCCTGTACAGGAGGCCTTGTTTCTTCACTTATTACTTCTGTAGCAGGAAGCTCAGAATACTTTGAGAGAGGGCTCGTTACTTATAGCCCCGAAAGCAAGATAGAGCTTCTGGGAGTAAGGGAAAGCACTATTAAAGAAGCTGGGGTGGTAAGCTTTGAGACTGCTCTTGAGATGGCAGAAGGGGTAAGGAAAGCCTGTAAGACTGATATAGGGATAGGAATAACGGGTTTTGCAGGCCCTGGTGGTGGAACTCCTTCTGATCCTGTGGGCACGGTTTATATTGCCCTTTCCTATGAAGACTACACGCATGCGGTAAAGTTCCAGTTTAAGGGCTGCAGGAGAGATGTCCAGCTCTTTGCAGGTTATACTGCTCTTGACATGATAAGGAGGTGCCTTGTTTATGGTAGTGAGAGCCTTTCTCGCTATAGATTTGCCAGGGGAGTTAAAGAAAAGGCTTTTTCTTCTTAAACAGGAAGCTGGCCCGGGTTTAAAATTAAAATGGGTGGAAGAAAAAAACTTCCACCTGACTATAAAATTTCTAGGAGATGTTGAAGAAAAGTTTTTAAAAAAAATTTACAATGAATTAAGCTCCAGGACAGAAAACTTTCAGCCTTTCAAACTGGAAATGGAAGAGGTGGGCTTTTTTGGGAAAAAAGCTATGCCCAGGGTTGTCTGGTTCGGTATTAAAGAGTCTAAACCCCTTGAAATCCTTGTGAGAGAACTTAATAGGGTATTTAAAAAGCTCGGTTTCCCACGAGAAAGGGAAAGGTTTCACCCCCACATTACCCTTTTTAGGGTACGCTATGTAGATGATGTAGCAGGATTTGAAAAATATTATCAAGCACTTAGAAAGGATGCAGAAAAGTTGCGGGGAGTCTCTTTTGAAGTAAAAGAACTTGTGCTTTTTAAAAGCACCCTTACTTCAAAGGGCCCCATTTATGAACCACTTTACAAACTGGAGTTTTCAAATGGCAAGTAAAAAGGAAACCCTGGATAAATTGCACAAAATTGAACAGCCCGTTTTAGGTGCGTATGAAATAATTATTCATCTGGCTTTTAACATTGCTATTTTGATCCTTATTTTTAGTCTTGGCATAGGTATCTGGAATACAATTATAAAAATATTTTACACCCTTTATCATACTACAGAAAATTTTAATTTTAAAGAATTTGTAATAAATGTGCTTTCTTTGATTGTGGTGCTTGAGCTGATAAGGGCATTTGTGGATTATTTTGAGCACGATAGGATAAGAATAGAAGTACTTCTTGAGGTGCTACTTGCTTTTATAATAAGGGAGTTTATGATTCATGTGTTTAAAGGCAAGGCTGCAGGTATGGATGTCTTCCTCTGGAGTATGGGAATTTTGCTTGTGGTGATAGGAAGAACCCTTGGGGTGATATTTAAACCTGAAAGTAATTTTTTTGATAAAAAATGAAAAGATTTCTTTTTGTTTTTTTAATTTTCCCTTGCATTTTTCTTTTTAAAACAGTTTTAGCTTCTCATAACACCAAAGTAGAAAAGCCCCAGTATGGGGGTGCCCTTGTTATTGGCACCACTGCAGATGCCAGTGTGTTTGTCCCTATGCTGGCAACAGATGCTATGAGCCATGATGTGGCTTCTCACATCCTGAGAGGAGTAATAAAGTTTTCTCCTGACTTAAAAATAGTGGGAGATCTTGCAGAAAGCTTTGAGATTTCAAAAGATGAACGCACCATTACTTTTCATCTTAAAAAAGGAGTAAAGTGGGAGGATGGAAAAGAAGTTACTGCCTGGGATATAAAATTTGGCTTTGATCTTATTACAGATCCTAAGACCCCCACTGCTTATAGTGGAGATTTCAAAGAGGTAAAAAGCTTTGAGGTGCTTGATAATTATACTTTCAGGGTAACTTATAAAGAGCCCTTTGCCCTTGCCCTTATGTCCTGGGGAAACATCGTGGTGCTTCCAGCACATATTCTGAAAGGCAAAGGGATTGATTATTTGCGGAATGTATACGGAAAAAAGCCTGTGGGCAACGGACCTTTCAGACTGGAAAAGTGGAAGAGACAGCAGGAGATAGTACTTAAATTTAATCCTCTTTATTCTGAGGGCAGGCCTTATTTAAATTATCTTATTTATAAAATTATTCCTGATCCCACCACTCTTTTTATGGAGCTTCGCTCAGGAGGGGTGGACTGGATCCCTCTTACTCCGTTGCAATACAGAAAGCTTATGCAGGATCCGAAGCTGAAAAAAGAATTCAAGGTTTATAGATACCCTTCCTTTTCTTACACTTACATAGGCTACAATCTACGGCATCCCTTTTTTAAGGATAAGCTGGTGAGAAAGGCACTCTGTTATGCCATTAACAGAAAAGAGGTGGTGGAAGGTGCACTTCTTGGCCAGGGGATTCCTGCTTATGGGCCCTACAAGCCTGGTACCTGGTTTTATAACCCTGCCATAGAAAAGAGCTGTCCTTATTCGCCTGAGAAGGCACTTGAGCTGCTTAAAAAGGCAGGCTTTAAAAGAGGAAAGCACGGCATCCTGGAAAAGGACGGCAAGCCCTTTGAATTTACCCTGCTTACCAATCAGGGAAACTTTGTAAGGCTTCTTGCAGCACAGATTATCCAGAGGCAGCTTTCAAAAATAGGCATAAAAATGAAAATCAGAGTGCTTGAGTGGACCACCCTTATTCATCAGTTTATAGACAAGAGACGATTTGAGGCTGTACTTCTTGGCTGGGCAACCCTTCCAGATCCAGATCTCTATGACATCTTCCACTCTTCCAAAATAAAACCCCCTGGCCTTAACTTTGTGGGTTATTCCAATCCTGAGCTTGACAAACTACTGGTAAAAGGGAGGCACACCCTGAATCAGGAGAAAAGAAAAAAAATTTACTATCGGATTCAGGAAATTTTGGCAGATGACCAGCCCTATACTTTTCTTTATATTCCCATGACACTTGAGGCTATTCACAAAAGATTCAGGGGGGTAAAAGCTGCACCCATAGGTGTGGGATACAACATAGAAAAGTGGTGGGTGCCAAAGTCTGAGCAGAGATATTTTGTTCCATAAGGAGTAAGGAATGAAAATAGTGGTTATAGGTGGAGGGAGCTGGGGCACTGCCCTTGCTAAGGTTCTTGCAGAAAAAGGGCACAGAGTTTCCATTCTTGTGAGAAGAAAAGAAGTAGAAGAAGCAATAAACAGGGCAAATGAGAACCCTTTTTACTTACCGGGGATAAAACTTCCTGAAGGAATAAAGGCCGGTTTGAATCCTGAAGAGGCTTTTTCTGGGGTAGAGCTTGCCTTCTGGGTAATTCCCTCTTTTGCTCTGAAAGATACCCTTTTAAGACTTAAGCCTTTTGCAGAAAAGGTGCCTTTCCATATCTCTGGAATAAAGGGTATTGACTTTGATAGCGAAAAAACGCCTTATTTTATTCTTAAAGAAAACTTACCTGGGGATGCAAAGGTGCTTGTGCTTGGAGGGCCTTCATTTGCCAAGGAAGTGGCAAAGGGACTCCCTACGGCTGTTGTGCTTGCTGGGAAGGAAGAAGAGGTGACGAAAGAGCTTCAGCAGGCCATAGCCATGCCTTATTTCAGGGTTTATAGAAGCAGAGATCCTGTGGGTGTGGAAATAGCTGGGGCATTAAAAAATGTGATAGCCATAGCCTCTGGAATAAGTGATGGGCTTGAGCTTGGTCTTAATGCAAGGGCTGCCCTTATTACACGGGGGCTTGTTGAAATTGTGAAACTTGGCACAAGACTTGGAGGAGAGATAACCACCTTTTACGGACTTGCTGGAGTGGGAGACCTGCTTCTTACCTGTACTGGAGCACTATCCAGAAATTACAGGGTGGGCTATGCCATTGGTAAGGGCAAACAGTTAAACGAAATTTTGCAGGAGCTCCATCAGGTGGCAGAAGGAGTTAAAACTTCTGCCGTGGTACAAAACATTGCCAGGAGGCTTGAAGTTGAGCTTCCTATATGTGAAGCAGTGTATGAAGTGCTTTACCAGGGAGAAAATCCAAAAAAATGCCTGGAAAAACTTCTTTCAAGGGCTTTAAAAAGCGAGTTTGAAGGAATAAGTCAGTTTACTTCATAGCAGCTCCAGCCACTGTACCGAGTATACTGATAGGCACCTGATCCTCTACACTATTAGCCGCCCTATTTACGCTCTTTAGAGTTTTCTTAATCTCTACATAAAGGCTATCATCATTTATAAACCTGCCAAGTGTGCCTTCTCCCCTTTCAATTTTTTGAGCAATAATTTTTAAACTACGAGCCGTGCTTTTGAGGTCTGCATAAAGAGAATCGTCGGTTAAAAGTTTTCCAAGAGTACCCTGGCCTTTTTCCAGTTTTTCAGAAAGTTTGGTAAGTCTGGCAGAAAGTATATTTAACTTCTGATAGAGGGTGTCATCTTTGACAAGTTTTCCAAGCGTTCCCTGCCCCTGAGAAATTTGTATAGCAACTTTTTTTAAATTTTGTGCAGTAAACTTAATATCTTTTATGGTAGAAGTTAATTCGTTGTAAAGAGATTCATCTGTGAGAAGCCTCCCAAGGGTTCCTTTTCCACTTTCTACTTTCTTGGCAACTTCGTTTATACTCCGGGCGGTTTCTTTAAAGCTTACCACCAGTTCTTTTAAATTTTGTTTACCTTCCTCAGATCCTAAAATTTCCTTTAATCCCTCTATTGCCGGGCCAATACTGCTCAGTACTTCATCAAGCTCTACAGCGCCTTCGGTACGCGAAATCACTTCTCCGGGAGAAAGATAACGAGAGGAATGCCCCGGTTCTATCTCCACATATTTATCTCCAAGCACTCCAAAAGTTCTTATTATAGCCTTGGAGTCTTCTGCAATTTTATATTTTTTGTAAATAAGCAGTTTCACTTTTGCCTTTCCCTCAGGAGTCAATTCAATGTCTCCTACTTTTCCAACAGTAACACCAGCTATATTCACCTTGGCTCCTTTAAGAAGGCCTGATACATTTTGAAACATTGCATAAACAGGATAAGAATCCTTGGGAGTAAAGGCCTCCTCCCCGAGTTTTATCGTTAAATAAAACAAAACCGCAATCCCTATAAGAACAAAAATTCCTACTTTTATTTCTGTGCTTCTTTCTGTCATAGTTCTCCTCCCTTATCATTTATAAGTGCAGTCTCCACGAACCTTTTAATAAAAGGATGAGAAGATTTCAATATTTCCTCTGGTGGACCCGTTTCTATAATTTTGCCCTGATAAAGAAAGGCAATTTCATCTGCAAACTTTAAGGCCAGAGGGAGATCGTGACTTATAATTATACAGGTAAGGTTGTATTTTTCTTTTAAATCCGCTATGAGCTCAAGTATAGTATGCTGAAGAATAGGATCAAGGCCTGTGGTAGGCTCGTCAAATAATACCACTTTCGGATTTAAAGCGAGGGTTCTGGCAAGGGCAGCTCTTTTTTTCATTCCCCCGGAAAGCTCAGAAGGGTATTTTTTTCTTGCATCAAGTAAGTTTACAGCAGAAAGAAGTTCCTCCACCTTCTTTTCAACATCTTTCTTTTTTAGTTTTAAATGCTCCTTTAAAGGAAAAGCCACATTTTCTTCCACTGTCATGGAATCAAATAATGCTCCTTCCTGAAAAAGAAAGCCAATTTTTCTTCTTATCTTTTGTAGCTCTTTTTCAGAAAGTTTAACAATATTTTTATCCTCAAACCAGATTTCTCCAGAGTCAGGCTTAAGAAGACCTACAATGTGTTTAAGAAGTACGCTTTTGCCCGCACCACTTTGTCCCATAATAAAAGTAAGAGAATTCTCTTTTATTTCAAGATTAACACCGTCTAAGACCACAAAATTGCCAAATTTCTTTTTTAAATTTATTATTTTTACCATTTTTAAAAGAAAAGAGTGGTTAAAATGTAGTCTGCTATTAAAACTCCTACAGAAGAGATTACTACAGCCTGGGTGGTAGCTCTACCCACTCCTTCTGCCCCACCAGTGGTAGTAAAACCTTTGTAAGTGCATACACTGATTATAAATATACCAAAAAACATGGATTTAAAAATACCACTTAACACATCCATAAGTTCCACCATTTCTTTCATTCTGCTGAACAGGATTCCCGGGTCTATTCCCAGAATAAAGGTAGCAACTACATAACCTCCGGCAATACCAATAAAATCTGCCATAGCAGTAAGTAAAGGCAGGGCAACAACTGCTGCCCATAGCCTTGGAGTAATCAAATATTGAATGGGATTGACAGCCATTATTCTTAACGCATCTATCTGTTCTGTAATTTTCATGCTAGCAATCTCTGCAGTAATAGCAGAGCCAGCCCTTGCTACCACTACAATTGCTGTAAGAACTGGTCCAACTTCCCTTGTAAGGGTAAGGGCTACCACTCCTCCCAGAACACTTTGCCCTCCAAACTTTATCAGAGCATGAGAAACCTGATAGGCAGTCACCATTCCCGAAAAAAGGGCTGTAAGGGAGACTACCAGCCAAGATTTTACCCCAATAAATTCTATATGCTTTAGGAATAAGCGAAATCTTACAGGACGGGTAAAAGTGTTTAAAAAAGCTTTTATGAAAAATATAAAAATACCACCCGAATCTCTAAGGAGAGCAATAAACCCTCTTCCTAAGGCTGCAATCATTCTACAATAGCTCCCAGTGTAGTAGATTTTACTAATTGATAATATTTTTTCAATACCCCTTTAAGCTCCTTTTTAACGGGTTGCCAATTTTTCTTTCTTTCTTCAAGTTCCTTGGGAGACACTTTTAATTCAAGCCTTCTTTCTGGTATGTTGATTTCTATCAGGTCTCCTTCCTTTACCAGGGCAATAGGGCCACCCTCTGCAGCCTCAGGACATACATGTCCGATGCAGGCCCCTCTGGTGCCACCACTAAACCTTCCATCAGTAATAAGAGCAACTGAGTCTCCCAGGCCCATTCCCATAAGTGCTGAAGTGGGAGAGAGCATCTCCCTCATACCAGGGCCTCCCTTAGGGCCCTCGTATCTTATCACCACTACATCTCCCTTTTTGATCTTGCCTGAAAGAATTGCTTTATAAGCCTCCTCCTCTGAGTCAAATACCCTTGCAGGTCCTGTGTGCACCATCATCTCAGGCACTACGGCACTTGTTTTAACTACAGATCCTTCGGGAGCAAGAGAACCATAAAGCACTGCTATGCCGCCTTCCTTCTGATATGCTTTGTCTATCGGTCTAATCACTTCTGGATCTAATATTTCGGCTTTTTCAAGGAGAGCTTTAATTGTCTTTCCTGTAACTGTTTTAACTTCTGGATGAATAACTCCTGCTTTAAGAAGCTCTTTCATCACCGCAGGGATACCTCCTGCAAAGTGAAGATCTGCCACACTGTGCTCCCCGGCAGGGATAAGCTTGGCCAGCACCGGAACAGAGCGAGATATTCTGTCAAAGTCTTTAAGAGTAAGATCCACACCTGCTTCCCTTGCAATGGCAAGCATGTGGAGCACTGTATTTGTTGAGCATCCAAGAGCCATATCCACTGCTATGGCATTTTCAAAGGCTTTTTTAGTGGCTATTTTTCTTGGAGTTAACTTTTTCTTCAGGAGCTCCATTACTTTTCTTCCGGTTTCCTTGGCCAGACGGATTCTATCAGCAAAAACTGCTGGAATGGTGCCATTTCCAGGAAGGGCAAGGCCAAGTGCCTCAGCAAGACAGTTCATGGAATTTGCTGTAAACATACCCGCACAGGAACCGCATGTTGGGCAGGCACATGCCTCAAGTTCAAGAAGCTCATTTTCCCTCATCTCACCTGCTTTTACTCTGCCAATTGCTTCAAAAACAGAAATAAGATGGACCTTTTGTTTTTTATAAACACCCGTGAGCATAGGACCACCTGAAATGAGAATAGCAGGAATGTCAAGCCTAAGAGCTGCCATAAGCATCCCCGGGGTAATCTTGTCACAGCTTGTAACCAGCACAAGGGCATCAAAGGCATGTGCCATAGCCATGATTTCTATGGAGTCAGCAATTAAATCTCTGCTTGGCAAAGAGTATTTCATGCCTTCGTGGTTCATGGCAATACCATCACATACCCCTATTACGCCAAACTCAACAGGAACTCCACCTGCCTCCCTTACCCCTGCTTTAACAGCATCCACTATCTGTCTTAAATGGACATGTCCGGGAACTATCTCATTAAAGGCATTGGCAATACCTATGAGAGGCCTTTTTAATTCGTCATCTGAAAAACCGGCTGCCTTAAAAAGGGACCTGTGAGGAGCCCTTTCTATGCCTTTTTTAGCCCTGTCACTTTTCATACTCCCTCCTTTTTAATTAATAATTATTTTTATATTAATTCTCTTATCGCTCTCCAGATAAGCCTTCCCTGAGGACGAATAATCCCTCTTGAGGGATCAAAAAATAGCACATTTTCTCTCACCCAGAAGTTTATTATTCCTCTTTTCTCGGGTGAAAACCGAATATAATCTCCGTCTCGGAAACTCCTTAAAAATTCCCAATACTCTTCCCATGCTGAAAGTTTTTCCATCATCTCTCCCTTTAACCATAAAAGCCTATTTTTAGCATCTTCTAAAAACATTTTTACTATTTCTCCTTCTGAAAACCCTCTCTTTTTTTCCTCAAAAAGAAGTACCATGTCTCCTATCTTTCCCCCTATGTAATCCCAAATAAGCTCTTTCTCCTCAAACCCAAAAGCCTCATACATCTTAAATGCTTCATTTTTATCCAAATCATCCACCAAAAAGCTTCTCATCCTTCCTTCAAGGCGAGCATTTCTGTATATTTCTTCTATAAACAAACTGTCACTCGTTACACAAAAAGAATGACAAAAATGTGTTTCTTTGGTTATCCGTACAAGAAAGTTAAATAAATCGTGCAAAACAGAACCATTCTTTTTTAACTCTCTTATTACTTGAAGCTCGTCAAACACGATTACAGGCTTTTTGCCCTTCTCTTTAAGCCTCCTCATTAATGCCTCTAAATACTTAAAAACATCTCTTTCTGGCTCAGGCTGAAAAAGGAGTTTTAATACTCTTGTTGGCACCTCAAAGTGAAAATTCACTTTTTTCATTACTTTTTCCGCATATTCAAAGGCAGCCTCAATAATGTCAGCTTTTTTACGAAGTTTTTCCCAAATAGTTTCGTCTCTGGGTTGGAATAACGCTCTTACGAAATCTTCATAACGCCTGGTTTCAACTCCCCTAAAATTTATGTAAAAAACCCTGTAGTCCTCAGAAAGTTCCTCAATGACTTTGGTAATTAAAGCAGTTTTTCCACTATTTATAGGTCCGTAGAAGAACCAGATGATATTTGGTTCCCCAGATAAAATAGCCTTAATCTCTGCTACCTCTTTTTCTCTGTTAAAAAATGACATAAATTAACTCTTTAGTAAGGCAAATTATTTCTGCAAAAACTTCTCATTAAAATTTAAAGAAAAATAAGCTTGCTGTCAAGGAAAAATGTATTAAATTAGATAAAAATCAAATTTTAGAGGATAGAACCCAGAAGGAGGTCCAGATGCTTAAAGAAGAAGTGGAAAAGGCACTTTCCAGGGTTAGACCTATGCTTCAGGCAGATGGAGGAGATGTGGAGCTTGTTGATGTTACAGAGGATGGAGTTGTAAAGGTAAGGCTTAAGGGAGCATGTGGCTCTTGTCCTATGGCAACGATTACCCTGAAAATGGGCATTGAAAGGTATTTAAAAAGAGAAATCCCTGAAGTAAAGGAAGTTCAGGCAGTTTAGGAGGTAAATTATGGCAAGGGTTACAGTAGAGGATTGTCTTAAAAAGGTGCCCAGTAGATTTCGCCTGATTCATCTTGCAATTAAAAGGGTGAAACAGCTCAGAGAGGGGGCTGAGCCTTTCATTGAAACAGACAATAAAGAAATAGTTCTTGCCCTGAGAGAAATTGCTGCGGGCTATGTAACCCCGGAAAATATAGAGTCTTTAAGCAAGAAGGAAAAGATAACTTCTCCTTATGAGATTTCTGAAATTTTAAAGGAAAAGAAGTAGTGTATGGTTCAGAAGGACTATTATGCCATTCTTGGCGTACCCAGAAATGCTACCTTAGATGAGATAAAACGTGCTTACAGAAGGCTTGCCCTTAAGTATCATCCTGACAGGAATCCTGGCAACAAAGAAGCCGAAGAGAAGTTCAAGGAGATTTCCGAGGCTTATAATGTGCTTTCGGACCCGGAAAAAAGGGCACTTTACGATGCCTATGGGCATGCAGGCCTGAAGTCCTCTGGTTATAGAGGCTTTGAAGATGTCTCTGATATATTCAGAACATTTTCAGACCTTTTTGAGGAGTTTTTTGGTTTTTCCTTTGAGGAGTCAGCAGGGCCTTCTCCCAGAAAAGGGGCAGATCTTTCTCATGAAGTAGTACTTGAGCTAAAGGATCTTTTCTCAGACAAAAAAGTCACCCTTGAGATAGAAAAGTACGAAGCCTGCCCCAAGTGTGGGGGCCTGGGATACGATCCTGAAAAGGGAGTAAGAACCTGCCCCACCTGTGGAGGAAAAGGCAAAGTCCTTTATACAGAAGGTTTTTTCAGGGTGAGCTATACCTGTCCTGACTGCAGAGGAAGGGGTGTTTTTTATGTGGCAAAGTGCCCTGAGTGTGGTGGCTCTGGTAGGGTCTGGAGAAAAAAACAGCTTGAAGTGGTTATTCCAGCAGGTGTGGAAGATGGCACCATCCTCAGACTCAGGGGAGAGGGTGAAGGAGGGCTTTTTGGAGGACGCCCGGGAGATCTCTATCTCAAAATAAGGGTAAAGCCTCATCCTTACTTTTTCAGAGACAAAAATAATCTCGTGGGCATCCTGAAGCTGGATGTGGTTTCTGCCATAAAAGGTGGCAAGGTCAAAATTCCTTACTTTGATGAAAAACTTGAAGTGGAAATACCTCCTGGTGTTCAGCCCGGAGAAGAAATAAGAATAAAAGGAAAAGGCCTTCCTGATAGCAGAACAAAGCTCAGAGGAGACCTTGTGCTTAAGGTGGATGTAGAGATTCCAAGAGAGGTGAGCGAGGAAGGGAAGAGGCTGCTTGAAGAGTTTGCCAGAGTGGAAGGAATAGCTGAGGAAAAGGGGCTTAAAGAGTGGGGCTCTTCAGGGGGTAAAAAGAAGAAAAAGAGCTTCTGGGAGAGGATTTTTGGAAAGAGGGATAAGTAATGGAGTTTACCCATCTTGACGAGAAAGGCAATCTTAGAATGGTGGATGTGGGGGATAAGCCTGTTACTAAGAGGGTTGCCCTTGCTAAAGGAGAGGTTGTTTTTCCGGAGGATGTTTACCCTCTGGTGGCTGAGATGAAGGTACCAAAAGGAGATTTTCTTGCCTGTGCAAAGGTAGCAGGCATTATGGCTGCCAAAAGAACCTGGGAGCTTATTCCACTATGTCATCCCCTGCCCATTTCCAAGGTGGACATAGAGTTTAAATTTTTGCCTGAGAAACGCGCTCTGGAAATCCAGGCAGAAGTAAAAACAAGTGCTCAGACAGGTGTTGAGATGGAGGCCCTTACTGCTGTGTCTGTGGCTGCTCTTACGGTTTATGACATGTGTAAAGCCCTTTCCAAGGCAATTAAAATCCAGAATATAAGGCTTGTAAAAAAAGAGGGGGGTAAAAGCGGAAGGGTTGTGCTGGAATAAACCCCTTGAGGAGGGCTTTATGGATAAAGAAAAGCTTGAGTACTTCAAACAGCTTCTTTTGAAGAAAAAGGAAGAGATCCTCAGGGATGTCCTTGAGACAAAAAAGGAACTTGAGGACAAGGATGAGCGTCTTGCAGATACCATTGATCAGGCAGTAAGGGAAAGCAACCTTGCCTTTGAGCTGAGGATCAGGGATAGGGAACAGAAGCTTTTAAAGAAAATAGACAAGGCACTCAAGAAAATTGAGGAAGGCACCTATGGAATTTGTGAGATGTGTGGTGGAGAGATAGACGAAAAGCGCCTTAAAGCAAGGCCTGAAGCCACTCTTTGTATAGAGTGCAAGAGGGCACAGGAGAGAATGGAGAAAATTAGGGGAGAGTGAGAAGCTTAAAGCTCCTTTCCGTCTCTCAGCACAATCTTAAAGGCTTTGACTTAGAGCTTCCCTTTTATAATCTAATTGTAGTTACTGGAGTTTCAGGCTCTGGAAAGTCAAGCCTTGTCTTTGACACTCTTTATGCCGAAGGACAGAGAAGATATCTTGAAACATTTTCCAGCTATGTAAGGCAGTATTTTGAGCGTCTTCCCCGGCCCCAGGTAAAGGACATTCTGAACATACCACCTGCCCTTGCCTTTCCTCAGGGCAACTTTATCCGCACCTCCCGTTCCACTGTTGCCACCCTCACAGAAATAAGCCACTTTGCCAAAATGCTTTATTATTACGCTTCTGTCCCCAAATGCCCAAAGTGCGGAATTGAAATAGAACTCAAGGATCCCCTCTCCATTGCAAGGGAGGTGGTTGAGGCTTTTGAAGGGCAGAAGCTCTATCTTATAGCTGTGAAAGAACTTAAGGGAGACTTTGAGCATCTAAGAGATGGTATGCTTTCTGCGGGGTATAGCAGGATTTTTCTGGGAGACAGGGTTTGTGATGTGGAGGAGGTGGAAGACTTCTCTGGCAGAGAGGTTGAGATTGTAGTTTATCGCACAAAGGCTACTTCAAAGGAGCTTTCTACCATTGCCTCTGCAGTGGAAGAGGCATTTAAGATTTCAGGAATTTTTAAAGTGCGGACTCTCTACGGAGAGGAAAGGGTCTGGATTAAAAGGGATGCCTGCCCTGAGTGTGGCTGGGAGCCTCCTCAGAAAAACCCAAATCTTTTTTCTTTTAATTCCTCAATTGGTGCCTGCCCAAAGTGCAATGGCTTCGGGAATCTTCTTGTAGTGGATTTTAAAGCACTGGTAAAGCATCCAGAAAGGTCCATAAGGGAAGGGGCAATTCCTCTTCTTGACTATCCTTTTCTCACAGAGGTAAAAATTGACCTATACGACTTTTTAAAAGAAAAAGGGATAAACCTCAGCACACCCTTTCACAGGCTTCCAGAGGGCATAAAGCAGGCAATTTTTTACGGAGAGGGTAAGTGGTATGGGCTAAAAGAAGTTGTGGACTGGCTTGAGAAAAAGCGATACAAGGGGCACATAAGGATTCTCCTGTCCAAACTCAGAAGAGAGGTTGCCTGTCCTTATTGCAAAGGGACTCGCTTCAATCCAAAGGCTTTAAGTTTTTATTATCAGGGGCTGAATATAGGGGAGTTTTATGCCCTTGAGGTAAAGGAGCTAAGGAATTTTCTGGAAGAGAGAAGAAAGGCAGTTTTAAAAGAAAGAGCATACTTCAGGGCAGAGGAGAGGTTGCTTGAGGAAATCCTGAGGAGGCTTTTCTATCTGGAGGAGGTGGGGCTTGATTATCTTACCCTGAGCAGGGCAAGCAAAACTCTTTCAAGTGGAGAAGCAAGCAGATGCCTCCTTACAAGGGCACTCTCCTCAGACCTTTCCGAGACCCTTTATCTCATAGACGAGCCCACAACAGGGCTTCATCCAAGGGATACACAGAGGATTCTTAAGTTTATGGAAAGGCTTGTGGAGAAACGGAACACGGTGGTTGTGGTGGAGCACGACCCGGAAGTGGTATTAAAAGCAGACTTTCTTGTGGATCTCGGGCCTGGTGGGGGAAAAGAAGGGGGCTTTTTGCTTCACGCAGGCCCCCCAGAAGGACTTCTCAAAAAAAACACTCCAACTGCAAGGGCACTCTCCAGACTGAAAACCAGAAGGGCTCTTCACACAGAGCCTTTAAAAAACACTAAATTTTATCGCTTCTCCGGAATTAAACGCCACAATCTAAAGGGCTTTAACCTGAAGATTCCTTCTCAGGCTATCACCTGCATAGTTGGGCCCTCTGGATCAGGGAAATCCAGCCTGCTTGAGGAGATTTTTGAAAGGCTTGAGGCTAAGGGAATCCCTGTAAGCTTTCTTAAGCAGGAGCCTCTTGCAAAGTCCCCCAGATCTGTTGTTATGAGCTATCTTGGAATTTATCCCTTTATAAGAAAGCTCTTTGCAAGCACAAAAGAGGCAAAAGAGCTTGGTCTCCCAGAAGGTGCCTTTTCTTTTAACTCAGAAACCTATCAATGCCCAGCCTGCAAGGGACTTGGCTATGAAGTTGTAGAAATGCAATTTCTTTCAGATGTGTGCCTTCCCTGTGAGGTCTGCAAGGGAAAACGCTTTAGAAAAGAGGTGCTTCAGGTAAGGTGGAGGGGAAAGAGCATCTGGGATGTCTTTGAGTGCACTGTAAACGAGGCCTTAGAGCTTTTTAAAGGACACCCACTTATCAGAAAACCTTTAGAAATTTTAAGCTCTCTTGGGCTTGGGTATCTCACTTTGGGACAGCCCCTTAGCACCTTATCTGGCGGAGAAGCTCAGAGGCTTCGTATTGCAGCAATCCTTCTTCAAAGCCCTGAAAAGTCTGTGGTGCTTATGGATGAGCCTACAGTGGGACTTCACCTTGAAGATGTGAAAAGTCTCATTAATACTCTGAAAACCCTGAAAGAAAAGGGATACACCGTAATCTTAGTTGAGCATCATCCAGAAGTTATGCTTGCCTCTGACTGGATAATAGAGCTTGGTCCAGAGGGGGGAGAAAAAGGAGGCTATCTAATTTTTGAAGGAGAGCTTGCAGGGTTTTTAAAAGAAAAGACTTTTACCGCCTCTTATCTTTTTGAATACCTTTTACCTCGGGAAATTTCTTCCTCCAGCTCTTCAAGGGAGAGGAGATATAACTATGAAGAATCTGCTATAGTGTTAAGGGGTGTTAATCATCACAATCTTCAGAATCTTGAGCTAAAGATTCCCAGAAACAGGTTTGTGGTGATTACAGGAGTTTCTGGCTCAGGTAAGTCAACCCTTGCCTTTGATGTGATTTTTTCTGAGGGGCAGAGGAGATTCCTTGAGACACTGCCAGCCTATTTGAGGCAGTTTGTAAAACTTCACGAAGAAGTGGAGTATGAGAGCATTTCAGGGATTCCCCCAACAGTTGCCCTTGAGCAAAAATCAGGAGAGCTCTCTTCAAGAGCTACTGTGGGCACCTTAACAGACATTCTCTCCTATTTAAGGCTCCTCTATGCCAGGCTTTCTCAGGGATTCTGCCCAGGGTGTGGCCTTCCTTTAAAAAAGAGGACTGAAGAAGAGCTGAAAGAGCTTGCCCTTTCCTTTTTAAAAGAAAGAGTGAAAAAAGGGGAAAAAATCAAAATTTTTGCACCTCTTGTAAAACACAGAAAAGGAATTTACAGAACGCTTTTTGAAAGATACCTTAAAAAAGGAGAACACTTCTTCAGGGTTGACGGAGAGCCTGTAAAAATTCCGCCCATTCCTTATCTTTCCCGTTATGTAGAACACAACATAGAGCTTTTTCTGGGAGAAGTAAGTCCTGATGAGGAGAAAGAAAGATTTGTCTCGCTCTTTATGAGAGGTCTGAAGGAAGGCAGAGGAGAGGTAATTGTAAGTTCTTCTTCAGGAGAATATACTTTTAGCACTGAAAGGGTTTGTCCTTCCTGCGGAAGGAGTCTTCCTGAGCCAGATCCTCTTCTTTTTGCCTTTAATTCTAAGATAGGTGCCTGCCCTTTTTGCGGAGGGCTTGGCTGCGATGAGTGCAAAGGCTCACGCTATAGAAAGGAAGTATTTTTTTATAAAATAAAAGACATTTCTCTGCCAGAGCTCCTTGACTTTCCTATATCAAAGGCCATTGAGTTTTTTGAAAAGCTTGAGTTTGAGGAGAGGGAAAGACCCATAGGTGAGCCTCTCAGGCTTGAAATTTTAAAAAGACTTAACTGCCTTAAAGAGCTTGGGCTTGAGTATCTCACCCTATCAAGATCAGCAGATACTCTTTCCTCTGGTGAGGCAAAAAGAGTAAGAATTGCCCAGGCAATAGGAAGCAATCTTACAGGAGTTGCCTATGTACTTGACGAGCCAACCATTGGCCTTCATCCAAGGGATACAGAAAGGCTCATAAATGTTTTGAAAAGCCTCAGGGACAAGGGGAACACAGTAATAGTAATTGAGCACGACGAGGAGACAATTCTCTCAGCAGACTATCTTGTTGAGCTTGGTCCTGGAGGCGGAAGAAAAGGAGGGAAGGTGCTTTTTGCAGGAGAGCTTGAGGAATTTTTGGAAAAAGGAGAGGGGCCAACTTTTAGCGCTCTCACAGACCCTGAAAGACGCAAGGTTTACTCCGAGACAAAGGAATTTGAAAAGTTTATCACCTTAAAGCAGGTGGATTACAGAAATCTCAAAAAAATAGATGTGAAGATTCCAAGGGGTGCCCTTGTCGTGGTGGTGGGAGTCTCAGGTTCTGGTAAGTCTTCTCTTATCTGCGAGGTGCTTTATGAGGGGTTAAAGGCAGTTCTTTCAGGGAGAAAATCCAGGTTTATGGGGGTAAAGAAGATTCTTGGAGCAGAGGGAATAAAAAGGGTGTATCTGGTGGATCACTCTCCCATAGGGAATACTCCACGCTCAACTCCAGCAACCTATATGGGAGTTTACACAGACATAAGAAAGGCCTTTGCAGAGACACTTATGGCAAAAGCAAAAGGCTATAAAGAAGGGCACTTTTCTTTTAATACTCAGGAAGGGCAGTGCCCTTATTGCAAAGGCCAGGGCTACACAAAAGTGGAAGTAAAATTTCTGCCAGCAGTTTATCAGGCCTGTGAGTATTGTCAGGGAAAAAGATACAGAAAGGAGGTGCTTGAGGTAAAAGTCAATGGCAAGGACATTTCTGAGGTGCTTGAGATGAGTTTTGAGGAGGCAAGGGAGTTTTTCAGAAACTTCCCAAGTATTTTTCGTAAGCTTGATGTGGTGTGCAATATAGGGCTTGAATATCTTACCCTTGGCCAGCCAAGCCCAACTCTTTCAGGAGGAGAAGCTCAGAAAATAAAGCTTGCCAAGGAGTTTGTAAAAAGCTCAAAGAGTGAGGCAGTGTTTATTCTTGATGAGCCAACTACCGGGCTTCACATCAAGGATGTGGAAAAGCTCGTGAAAATTTTAAGGGGGCTTGTGGAGAAGGGACATACTGTGGTTGTGATAGAACACAACTTTGAGCTAATAAAGCACGCAGACTGGATAATAGAGCTTGGTCCAGAGGGGGGAGAAAAAGGAGGCTATCTTTTGTTTGAAGGATTGCTTAGAGATTTTCTTAAGCAATCTACTCCCACTGCAAAAGCTTTTAAGAAATATTTAAAATTGGCTTGAGTTTTTGGAGAAGGTGTATTATATTGAAAATGAAACTAATTATCAAAAAAAGGAGGAAAAGATGTTTGGAGGATGGAACTGGGGTAAGGGCCAGGGAAAAGGAGGAAGAGGCTGGAAGCAGGGCGGCAGGTGCTGTGGTAGAGGCCAGGGAGGTGGAAGAGGCTGGGGATGTGGCAGAGGACAGGGTGCAGGAAGAGGTCAGGGCTGGGGAATGGGCAGAGGCCAGGGCCGTGGTATGGGCATGGGAAGAGGCTGGAGATGGCAACAGGAGCCTGAGGAATGGCAAGGTCCTAACAACCCTGGCTGGCTTGGTGGCCAGGGAAGAGGAAAAGGCTGGGGTAGATAATCTTTTCCCATTCACTGAGAGAGGGGCAGATGGTGCAGCCAAGGCGATAAAAGCCTTTGTAATAGAAAGGATGAAGTTTTATGCCGTGCATGAGGATGTAGAGCTGCACCATGGCTCCGCTCCAGTACTTAAGGGGAAAAAGCTCTCTGCCAAGCCTGTGTTCCACTTCTGCCCGTCTTCTCCGTGTGCGGCTCTCTGCTTCCCTGTCTCCCACAATCAAAGTGGAAGTGGCAATCTCTTTCAGTGCCTTCATTTTTAGCTCTGTGCACCACCTGTTTTCATGAGTGGGCAGGCCAAGGCTTTCCACATCAAACTTCACTTCTTTTTTAACAAGAGGCACGCCGAGCTCCCTGCAAAGCTCCTCCACATATTCCTCTGTGTATGGCACTTCGTGGCTCGTTTTTATGTAAAGTGCCTTTAATTTGGGGAAGACTTTTGCAGCAAGTATAAGGCAGGCAGTGCTGTCCTTCCCACCACTAACAGGGACTCCCACTTCTCCTTCTGCCTGAGATTTCAAGAACTCCATGCTTACCCTCTCCAAGGCTTCTAACCAGGCTTTGTTTTTCTCAATAAGTGTCTCCTGAGTGACTTCTACACTGGGGCTTTCTTTATCATAAAATTTTAGTTTTAGAGGCTCACCAATTTTTTTGCTAATTATTGCTTTCAGGTAAGGAGCATAAATTTCTTCCTCGTTGAAGAGCTTTCTTACTATGAGACTCCCTTCTTTTACCTCTATGCCAAAGAATTTTTTATAATTTTGCTTTGCCTCTTTGCCAAGCAAAAAGTAGGCATCATAATCAGGATGAATTTCTTTTATCAGGCTTTTTTCTGCTGTAAAGACAAAGGCATCTTCAAATTTAAAACCAAGCCTTATTTCAGCCTTTGCCATTTCAAAGGCCTTTATAATTTCTGAAAGCCTGGCATTCCTCACGGATTTTTTTCCAAGGACCACCACTTTGAATAGAGGAGTTATCTTTTTTAGCTCTTTGCTTATCTCCTGGGCAAGAGGGGCATCCTCTTTGCCAAAGAAAAAAATGGGTATTTTGTTGCGTAAAAATGCGAGGTCAATTTCTTCAAAAGAGCGCTTGCCTTTGAGAGTTAGTACCTCTTCTTTAAGTGCGTGAGAGAGTGCTTTAGCATCTTTTCTTGCCCTGGCAATTATTAAAAGCATTTAATTGAGTTTTTATCTCCAAATTGCGAATTTTCAACCTCTTTGTTGACTTTTTAGTAAAGGAAGTGTAATTTAAAAACTGATGAGGCTTAAGCTGCCAATTGGTATTCAGAGTTTTAAGGAGATAAGGACCGGTGGTTATTATTATGTAGATAAGACGCAGTTTGTGAAAAAACTTGCTGAAACTGGGAAGTATTATTTTCTTTCTCGCCCTCGTAGATTTGGGAAGTCGTTATTTCTTGACACTTTAAGGCAGGCCTTTCTCGGGAAAAAAGAGCTTTTCAAAGGGCTTTATCTTTATGACAACTGGGACTGGGAGAAAAAATACCCTGTCATTTACATCTCCTTTGGAGCAGGGGTGCACAAGACAAGGGAGGAGCTTTTAAAAACTATAAATTCTATTTTAAAAAGACATTTTCAGAGCTATGGACTTTCCTGGGAAGAAGAACTTTATAATTTAAGATTTTATGAACTTATAATGAAACTTTCCCAAAAATATAACTCTCAGGTAGTGGTACTTATAGACGAATATGACAAGCCCATACTTGACAACATAGAGGATAGAGAGACAGCAATAGAGATGAGGGAGTGTTTAAAGAATTTTTATTCGGTGCTAAAGGATGCGGATTCTTATTTGAAGTTTGTTTTTATCACGGGAGTTTCCAAGTTTTCCAAGGTTTCAATCTTTAGCGGGCTTAACAATCTTGAGGACATAACGCTAAATCCTCAATATGGAACCATTTGTGGATATACACAGGGTGAACTTGAAAGTATATTTGCAGATGTACTTGAGGGTTTTGATCTGGAAGAGATAAAGAGATGGTATAACGGCTATAATTTTCTTTCTGAGCCTGTGTATAACCCTTTTGACATATTGCTTCTTTTGAAGTCAAAGATGTATCGTCCCTATTGGTTTGAGACGGGGACACCGAGTTTTTTGATAAAGCTTCTTTACGAGAAGAAGTTTTTCATTCCGGAGCTTGAGGGGTTTGAGGCAAGTGAGAAGATAGTGTCAAGTTTTGATGTGGAGGACATGGAGCCAGAGGTTTT
>JAMOQE010000067.1 GCA_027064165.1 Thermodesulfatator sp.
TGATTACTAAGAAAGTTATTCATAGTGTCTTTAAAGAAGAGAAAGAACTATTTGGATATAAAGCAACTCTTTCCAATTTTTTGATTCCACTTTCTGATAAAGAATTTTTGAAAGTAGAAATTACGATATTTTTTCCAAACCATGAAAATGTTAAAATTTTTAAACACAATACATTGGTTTATAGAAAATTTTTCTATTTTTTTCTAAAAAAAGTTCCTTCTTCTGTATGGTATGATGATAAAAAACTTGAGGAGTTATCCAGAGAGGCGGTAAAAGAGATGAAGCTTCAAAATATCAAGCCAGTTCCTATAAAAGTACGGTTTGATGGAGCTATTTTAAAGGCTTAATTTAAGATATGAAAGCTATATTTACGGATGAACAATTGTTTTGGTTGCTTTTTCTTTTATTTTTGATAGATGTCTTTATGTTTTTTATTTTTATGTTTTTTTATTTTCGTTTAAAGAGATTTTTAAATTTACCCTGGGACGAAATAATAGAGGGCATTGAAAGAGCAAGAAAGCTTGTAGCAGAACTGGAGAGGCTGAAAGGAGGAAGTTCGGAAAGCAAAAAGAGGCTGGACGGAAAGAAAGTAAAGGATAGTGTTATAACCCTTTATAAAAAGGGTGTAAGTATAAAAGAAATTGCACGGAGATTAAGTTTAAGTGAGGGAGAAGTGGAGTTAATTATTGCTACACATAAAATGGGAAGGTAATTTAAATGCAGATTACGGCACCAGCGCCAATAATATATCTTCCAGAAAACCTTTGGTCGCTTTTTACGAGGCCGGGCAGAGAGCTTGTGATAAGAGTAATTGGGGTGGAAGGGAAAACACTCTTTTTGGACCTGGGAGGAGAGAAATTTCAGGCAAGGATAGGAGGGAGTTTGAATCCTCAAGACTTTGTTCCTGGGCAGCAGATAAAGGTGAGGGTTTCTCAGGTGGGTTATCCTATTGTTCTCCAGATTGTATCTGAAGAAAAAAAAGAAACTTCTGAACTTCAACTTTTGTATCTTCTTTTACACAAGGACCAAGATCTTCCTCAAGAAAAAAGAGTGTCAAAAGATGTTTCTTTGCTTTCCACTTTTTTAAAAGAGCTGGTGGAAGAAAAAAAGGCATCCAGAGCCACAAAAGAGACGAAAAAAGAAAAACTTAAGGAGTTTTTGGGAGATAAGATAAAGGGATTTAAAATTTTATATGAAGAGGACAAAGTTATTTTGCCGTTTATATTTAATGATGAAAAGTCCTGGGGTTATTTAGAAATAGGAGTGCCTGAGAAGAAGGGGAAAAAAATAAAGCTTTTCTTTTTTAAACTTTTTATGGAGTTTTTAGGGATGGTTGAAGGCCTGTTAGGTTACGAAAGTAAAAATTTGTGGCTGGATTTGAGTTTTTCTAATAAAAAGGCTCTGGAAGAGGCAAAAGGCGAGCTTTCGGAGCTTAAGAAGAGGTTTTCTTTTTATAATGTTTCTGTTAAAATTAATTTAAATTATAAAGAGGTTGCACCAGGGCAGTTGATTTCAAAATATGTTATATAAAATTAATTAGAGAGGGATGCACATGTACAAGGCACTGGTGGTGGATGACTCTAAAGCTATAAGGCAGATAGAAAAAAAATATCTTGAAGAACTCGGATTTGAGGTTTTAGAGGCCGAACATGGAGAGGAGGCACTTCAGGTACTTGAAGAGAATCCGGATATAAAGTTAATCCTTCTTGACTGGCACATGCCAGTTATGAATGGATATGAATTTTTAAAAAAAGTAAGAGAAAACCCGAAATGGAATGAAATAAAAATAATGATGGTAACCACGGAAAATCAGCAAAAAAGTGTAATAGATGCCATTATGGCAGGAGCAAATGAATATCTTATGAAACCTTTTGATAAAGAAATGCTGGAGACGAAAATAAAATATCTAATGGAGGGTTTTTAAGTGAGGAAGATTCGCGTTTTAGTGGTGGATGATTCTGCGATAATGCGCAAGCTTTTGGTGGATATCCTGAAGAAGGATCCACAAATAGAGGTGGTGGACACTGCCAAAAATGGAAAGGAGGCTATAGAAAAAGCCAAACTTTTAAAACCTGATGTGATAACTCTGGATATAGAAATGCCCGTGATGGACGGGCTTTCTGCCCTTAAGATACTCAGAAAAGAAGTTCCTCAGACAAAAGTGATAATGTTTTCTTCTTTAACACAGGCAGGAGCAAAGGCTACTATTGAAGCTTTATCTCTGGGTGCCTTTGATTTTGTGCCCAAGCCTTCCACCAAATCTTTTTTGGAGAGCATGAAAAAGATTGAAACGGAGCTTTTACCCAAAATAAAGAGTGCAGTTCCTGCTATACTACCTCCAAGGCCTTTGAAGAGACCAATTCCTTCTATAAAGCCAAAGATTAAAAAGGGGTACTATAAAGCTCTGGGAATAGGAGTATCTACGGGAGGCCCTCAGACTCTCATGCAGATTATTCCTAAACTTCCTGCAAATTTTCCGGTGCCAATACTTATTGTTCAACATATGCCACCTCTATTTACAAAACAACTTGCGGAGAGACTTGATCAGCTTTCTATGTTAAGGGTAAAAGAGGCTGAACAGGGGGAACCGGTAAGAAAAGGGGTGGTATTTATAGCTCCTGGAGATTTTCACATGGAAGTAAAGAAGGTCGTTTCTGGGGAGGAAATTTTTCTTCATAAAGGCCCACCCAGAAATTTTTGTAGACCAGCAGTGGATGAGCTTTTTGAATCCATGGCAGATGTATATGAGGATAAAACAGTGGCATTGGTACTTACAGGTATGGGGAGAGATGGGGAAGAGGGAGCACGGAAGATAAAGGAAAAGGGTGGTCTGGTACTTGCTCAGGATGAAAAAAGTTGTGTAGTTTTTGGAATGCCAAGAGCTGTAATAGAAGCGGGATTGGCAGACGAAGTGTTAAATTTAACACAAATTCCACAAAGACTTAAAGAAATATTTGGGGTGTAAGTAAATGGAGAAAGAAATCTTTAATTTTTTTACTGGATTGGTTGAAAAAATTAGTGGTATTTCTTATGGGGCAGGTAAAGAATACTTGGTTAAAAGTAGGCTAAACGAACTTGCTTTAACGCTGGGTTACAAGGATATAAAAGAGCTTTACTCAGTTGTTAAGACCAGGCTTACTCCGCAGCTTCTTACTCAAATTGTAGATGCTCTTACCACGAATGAGACATATTTTTTTAGGGATCAACATCCATTTGAGGCTTTGAAGAACCACATTTTTCCGGAGCTTTTTAAGCTTAAAGAAAAGGAAAAGAAGATTTCCATATGGTCTGCAGCCTGTTCTACCGGACAGGAGCCTTATAGTATTGCTATGCTTCTTGTGGAATATTTTTCCAATTACTTAAAAACCTACAGGATTTCAATTTTAGCAACTGATATTTCTCCTACTGCTATTAAAAAGGCAAAAGAGGGGGTTTATAATCAAATAGAAGTGAACAGAGGTTTACCAGTTACTTTTCTGGTAAAATATTTTAAACAACAGGGAGCTAACTGGAAAATAGATGACAAAATAAAAAGAATGGTAAGATTTGAAATAATGAACTTGTTGGAGGCGGGTAAAAAGATAAGAGAAAAATTTGACTTGATTTTTTGTCGTTATGTTCTTATATACTTTTCAAATGAAACCAAGAAAAAAGTGCTTTCTGATATATGGAGGCTTTTAAATCCAGGGGGGTATTTATTCCTGGGTTCTACGGAAATACCGGCCATTACTTTTCCTGATATGGAAAGGAAAATTTTAGGTAAAACAATATGTTATAGAAAAAAACTTTAAAAAATTATAAAAAGGAGGAAAGCCATGAGCACCGTGGACGAAGATATTCTTCAAGACTTTTTGGTGGAAGCCAAGGAAAGTATAGAAAAATTAGAAGAACTTTTTGTAGAGTTAGAAGAGGATCGGGGAAATATTGAGATTTTAAGAGAACTTTTCAGAACGATGCACTCTCTTAAGGGAGCAGCAGGTTTTTTTGGTTTTAAAACTCTGGAAGGAATTGCTCATTTTTCTGAGGACATACTCTCTAAACTAAGAGATGGTGAAATTGAGGTAACAGAAGAAATTATAGACATGTTGCTCAGGGCCACGGACCATATAAAATACATTATAGCTACTATAGAAGAGAAGAAAACAGAGCCAGTAGATGATAACATCCTGGAATTTCTGGTGGAACTTTCCAACTTTACAGAGAAGATAAAGAAGGGCATAGTTCCTAAAGGAGAGTCTGAGAAGAAAAAAGAGAAGAAAGAAGAGGTGAAAGAAGAGGCAAAAGCAGAAGGAACGGAGGAAAAGAAGGAAGAAAAGAAGGAAGGTGAGGAAGGGAGTAAAGAGGAAGCTTCTAAGAAAGAGGCCAAGGAAGAAGCCCCCAGGCCAGAGGTAAAGGAGTCTCCCAAGGAGGAAAAGAAGGCTCCAGCAGAAAAAACATCCTCAAAGGCTGTTCCCACTCCTCATGTGACTCTTACGGAGACTCATATAAAGGTTGATGTGCGGCTCCTTGATCAGCTCATGAATCTTGCAGGAGAGCTTGTACTTGCAAGAAACAGGGTGGTGCAAATTTCTCAAAAGATTCAGGATCCGGATCTTTTAAGGAGTGTTCAAACCCTTTCTCTTGTAACTACTGACTTGCAAGAAGCTATAATGAAGACCCGTATGCAACCCATCGGTATTGTGTTTAATAAATTTCCTCGTATTGTAAGGGATCTTGCCAGGGCACTTAATAAAAAGGTAAAGCTCTTTCTTGAAGGTACTGAAACAGAGCTTGATAGATCTATCATTGAATCCATAAAAGATCCTTTGACACATCTTGTAAGGAATGCCATTGATCATGGAATAGAGCCTCCAGACATAAGGGTTCAGGTAGGGAAGCCTCCTGAGGGTAAACTGGTTTTGAGGGCTTATCAGGAGGGCGGCCAGGTAATTATTGAAATAGAAGATGATGGTAAGGGAATTGACATTGAGAAAATAAGGAAGAAGGCTATAGAAAAGGGATTTTTAACTCCTGAACAGGCTCAGGCTGCTTCAGAAAAAGAACTTTTGGCTCTGATTTTTAAACCCGGCTTTTCTACAGCAGATAAAGTAACTCAGGTTTCCGGACGCGGTGTTGGAATGGATGTTGTTAAAACTAATATAGAAAAATTGGGGGGCTCTATTGAAATAAACACTGTTTTGGGCAAGGGTACCACAGTTAGGATAAAGATTCCCCTTACACTGGCTATTATTCCGGCACTTATCGTTACTTCTGGTAATTACAGATATGCTATTCCTCAGGTGAATTTAAAAGAGCTTGTAAGTATAGATCCTACTAAAGAAATTCTTAATATTGGCGATACAGAATTTTATAGATTGAGAGGGGAAATTATTCCGGTGCTGCGGTTATCAAAAATTTTAAATTTAGAAAATGGAGAAGAAGGTGAGTCTAAAAATTTGGTGATTTTAACAACTGGGGAGAGATATATAGGACTTCTTGTGGATAAAATTTTTGATTCTGAAGAAATTGTTGTAAAGCCTCTTGGTAGGTGGTTTAAAAATATTCCTATATATTCAGGTGCTACCATTATGGGAGATGGAAAGCTTGCCCTGATTCTTGATGTGGTGGGATTGTCAAAGTATATAGGCCTGAAAGTTGAAGATATTGATAGGGCTATGGAAGAAGAGAAACTCAGAAAGCCTTCTGCAGAGGAAACTCAGTTTATCCTGCTTTTCAATGTAGGAGAAGAGACTCTTGCCTTACCCCTTGCTTTGATTGCAAGGCTTGACAAGATAAGTGCCCAGGATATCCAGTTTGTGGGGGGAAAGGAAGTTATAATTTATAAAGGCAAGGTTATTCCTGTAGTGAGACTTGAAAATTATTTACCACTTCAGGGATTACCCCCTCAGGACTATTACAGCGTGCTTTTCTTTACCGAAAAAGAAAAAACCTGTGCTATTCTCTGTTCTGAAATTGTGGATGTAATAGAGACCACCCTTGAGGTAGAAGAGGGGCTTTATAATCATGAAGCTATCCTTGGGCACAGGATTATCAAGGATAGGACCGTACTTTTTATAGATATTTACAAAGTAATTGAAATGTATGATCCTGAGTGGTTTCTTACTCCTACGAAAGAATTAGAAGTGCCTTTAAGAATTCTTCTTGCGGAAGATTCTCCTTTTTACAGAAATATGATTGCTAACTATTTAGTGGCTGCAGGATATGAAGTGGAGACAGCTGAAAATGGTGCCATAGCCCTTGAAAAACTGAAGACAGAAGGGCATTTTGATCTTCTTATTACTGACCTTGAGATGCCGGAAATGGATGGTTTTGAACTAATAAAGGCGGTAAGAGCCGACGAATCTCTAAAAGATTTACCTATTCTTGTTTTGACATCTTTAAGAGGGGAAGATATAGAAAGAAAGGTTTTTGAACTTGGAGCAAATGCCTATGAAGTAAAACTTGAAAGAGAAAAAGTATTGAACAGGGTGAAAGAACTTATAGGGGAGAGGGTAAAAGAGCATGCTGCCTAACGAGAGCAGATTTTCCTCGGTAGAAGAGTTAAAAAAGTATTTCAGGGAAAAGGTAAAACACCTTCATCCAGACAGAGGGGGTAGTAAAGAGGAATTTTTGCAATTTATTTCCTGGTATGAAGAAGTGTCTAAAAAGCTTCGTTCTTCCCGGCAGGTAGAAGTGGTAAAGCGTTGTCCTTTAACAGGGGATTATGTCTTTTCGGTGCTGGAGTTTACAGTAGAAGAAATTGCATTGGGAGGTAAAAAAAAGATAAAAATACCTTATGAGGAAGGAATATGTAAAGCATGTGGAGGTACCGGGAAAAATAAAAATGGAAGGGCAGAGATATGCGGATTTTGTAAGGGAAGTGGTTTTGTGGAAGTGTTTGATTCAAGAAATGAAAAAAATACCTATTTAAAATGTCCTTATTGTAAGGGACTGGGATACCTTCTTCTTGAACAGTGCCAGTATTGTCTGGGAAAGGGAAAGATAAAAGAAGAAAAAGAAGTAGTTATAGACATTCCTGTAGGTTTAAAAGAGGGAGACATTCTTTTTTTACCCAAGGAATCTGTGGGGGCTATCAGTGATCTTTATTATGAAGTTGCAATAAAACCTCATCCGTACTTTGTTTTAAAGGGTTCTGATTTAATTTATAAATGTAAAATTCCTTTCTGGGAGATAATGTTAAACGAAGAGATAAGTATTCTTACACTTGAAGGAGAAGAAAAAGTGCCTTCTTACCTTTTTACCAGAGATTCTCCCGTAGTTTTAAAAGAGCGCGGTCCTTTTTTGAAAGATGGAAGGAGAGGCGATCTATTAATTGAGTTTCAAATTATTGTCCCTCATTCTATACCGGAAAAAGCAAAGTTTTTTATTAAAAAAGCTGTAGAAATTTTAAAACAGGAGAGAGGAGGAGAGGTATGAACTTGATAAAAAAAGAAGATGCCCTGGCAGAATCTTCCCAAAAAAGTATTCTTATGCAGGACACTCTTACTGTGGTAAGTTTTTATATGGGCGATTTTTTGTTTGGAATAACTGCTGATAAGATTGTAGAAATTAACAAAGATTTAGAGATCACTCCTGTACCACTTTCTGAGGACTATATTTTAGGGATAATGAACCTGAGAGGACAAATTATTACGGTAATAGATCTTGCCAAGAAAATAAGGCTTCACGCAAAGATTACTCCTAAATTAAATTTGATTATTAAAACAGAAGACGAAGCGCCAGTATCTTTTGTAATTGAAGAAATAGGAGATATTCTTGAAATTCCTGTAGCCAAGCTTGAAAAACCTCCTGAGAAGATAGAAGGCCTTGATAAAGAGTATGTGGAAAAAGTATATCAACTTCCTGATAAATTATTGTTACTTCTTAATATGGAAGAAATTTTTAAGAATTAATCCCAGCAAAGCTTAAAAAAACTTTCCAGACTTGGACTTTATGTTGGGGGAAACTCTCCAGAATTAAAGCCTGCCATTTTGGCTCCTTGGGTTGTTTAAGAAGTTTTAACCCTGCTTCTTCTGGGGTCCTGTCTCCCTTTTTTAAATTACATTTTTTGCAACACAAAACCACATTTGTCCAGACAGTTTTTCCTCCTCTGCTTTTAGGAATTACATGATCTATGGTTCTATCCCTGGGATTTTTTAACAATTTTCCACAATATTGACATCTATACCCGTCTCTTAAAAGTAAATTTTGTCTGGAAAAAACTACTTCACTCCGGGGCAGGCTTTTATAATAAGGAAGATAGATTGCATCAGGCACCAGAATTGAGACAGAGGGGCTTTTTATAAATCTTGCATCTCCATTTTCATAAAACTTACTTATTTCTATCCATTCAGAAAAGGTATGGGTGGTCCAGTCAGTGGTGATTACCTTTGCAGTACCTTTTACAAGGTGGCAGATGGCTTTTTGTACAGTGGTAATCTGAATAGCCTGGTAATATTTGTTTAATACCAGAACTTTTTCCTGAAGAATTCCATTCTCCACAATAATAACTTTACCCAGGATTTTTTTTTAATCAAGAAAAACTCTGCCAAAATTTCCGATTTAGGTTTGGGGGGTATAATATTCATATGAGCACTTCCTGAGAAAAGAGGGTCAGGTTTGGTGTTTTTTCAATCTATTTTATCAGGGAATTAAGGGGCTTTACTTTTTGGAGATAATTAAGTAATATGTTGAATACATGGAGACGGTAATAGCCCTGAGCAAAACACATGTCTTTTTATTGGTAGGCATTTATCTGGTTCTTACAATTCTAATAGCTTTTCTTTTGAAATTTATACGCAGACTGGTAAAGTACACAAAATTTACTTTTGATGATTATGTTATAAAAATTCTTACATATCCTGCGGTTTTTACAGTTTTGTTTGTAGGAATAATTCATATTTCCCATTATATTTTCTTTTTAAAAAACTATCTTTTTTTGATCTCAGCCTTTTCAAAGAGCATTATAGTTATCCTTTGGAGTGTTGCTGGTTTCAGGATTATTAAGGAATTGACTAAAAAGAAATTTTTTTTTAAACAAGAAACAGGTCATCTGGAAGCTGATATTGTTCTTTTGATTAAAAATATTTCATACGCTGTTCTTGCCATAATTACTATTACAGTGCTTCTTAAGACATGGAAAATAGATCTTTCTCCTATTCTTGCTTCTGCAGGGATTGCAGGTATTGCTCTGGCACTTGCTGCTAAGGAAACTCTTGCAAACTTTTTTGGTGGAATTTCTATTTTTCTTGATAGGACATATAAAGTGGGAGACTACATTATTCTTGATTCAGGAGAAAGAGGAGAAGTAATTGATGTAGGGATCCGTTCAACGCGGATTAAAACCCGTGATGATGTGATTATCACCATTCCTAACTCCATAATGGCAAATTCAAAGATTATCAATGAAAGTGCTCCTGAGCCCAGATTTAGACTGAGGCTTCCTATAGGAGTTTCTTACTCTTCAGATCTTGAAAAGGTGGAAGAAGTCTTGCTTGAAGTGGTAAATAAAGTGGAGCACATAGTTAAGAATCCACCTCCACTTGTAAGATACAGAGAGTTTGGTGAGTCTTCAATAAATCTTGAGCTTCTTTGCTGGGTAGATGATCCCAGAAATAGAGGCCCTGTTACTCACAATCTTATAAAAGAGATTCTCAACAGGTTTCGGGAAGAAGATATTGTCATTCCATTCCCTCAGAGAGATGTGCACATATATCCAGTAAAGGAGAGAAGATAAGGTCGTTTTTTAGAACTTGTAAAATTTTAATTATAAGTTATAATTAAAAACTGCGACTTTTAAGAAGCGGGCATAGCTCAGGGGTAGAGCACCAGCTTCCCAAGCTGGGGGTCGCGGGTTCGAATCCCGTTGCCCGCTTTTTTTATTTTTAGAATGGAAGAAAAAGAACTAATTGAAAAAATAAAAGAAGTAATAGAGCTTCCTCTTTTAAGAAAGAATATAGAAATTGTTGATTTGGAGTGGAGAAGAGAAAGAAGGGGGTGGACTTTAAGAATTTTTATTGACAAACCAACAGGTATCAGTGTAGAGGATTGTGCTAAAGTAAGTTCATTGGTGGGAAAGCTACTTGATGAACATGATTTTATTCATCATTCCTATACATTGGAAGTTTCTTCCCCTGGTATAGAAAGGCCTCTTACCAAGAGAGAGCACTTTGAAAGATTTGCAGGAGAAAAAGTGAGGATTACACTTAAAAATCCTGTGGAAGGTAGAAAGAATTTTACAGGTATTTTACTTGGAGTTGAGGAAAAGAATTTGGTAATAATTGAAGTTGAAGGCAAAGTGTGGAGATTTGGTTTGGAGGAAATTAAGAAAGCCCGGCTTCAGCCAGAAATCAAGTTTTAAAGGGGTAAATAAATGCAGAGTGAATTAAAAAAAGTGGTAGAGGCACTTAGTAAGGAGAAAGGCCTTTCTAAAGAAATAGTAATAGAAGCACTACTTGAGGGTTTAAAGACCGCTGCCAAAAAGAAGTATGGGAATAAAGCAGTTATTGAAGCAAAGTATGATGAAGACACTGGAGCACTTGAACTTTATAGATTAAAAGAGGTAGTTCAGGAGGTTACAGAGCCGGAGAGAGAAATCTCTCTTGAAGAGGCCCGCAGGCTTTCACCAGATGTAAAAATAGGTGATGTTATTGGTGAAAAAATTGAACTTCAGGATCTCGGAAGAATTGCAGCCCAGATAGTAAAACAACTTTTTTCCCAGAAATTGAGACTTGCTGAAAAACAGCTTATTTATGATGAATACAAACACAAACTTGGGGAGATAGTAAGTGGTTATGTTCATCGTTTTAATAAAAAGGATATAATTCTTTCCCTGGGGAGGGCAGAAGCCCTGCTCCCAGAAGAAGAGCAGATTCCTACAGAGAGATATCACAGAGGGGATAGAATAAAGGCTCTTATTATAGAGGTCTATCGTCAGAAAGAGCCACAGATAGTAGTTTCCCGTTCTCACCCGGCTTTTGTAAAAAAGCTTTTTGAAAGAGAGGTGCCTGAAATTCAGGAAGGTATAGTGAAAATTATGAGCATTGCAAGGGAGCCTGGCTCTCGTACCAAAATAGCTGTTCATTCCACCAATCCAGATATTGATCCTGTGGGTGCCTGTGTGGGGGTAAGGGGCTCAAGAATAAGCGTTATTCTTCAGGAACTTAAAGGCGAAAAAATAGATGTAGTGCCCTGGGATCCTGATCCGGCAAAGTTTGTTTATAATGCACTTTCTCCTGCTGAGTGCAGCAAGGTAATAGTGGATGAGGAAAATAAAACCCTGGAAGTAGTTGTTCCGGATGATCAGCTTTCCCTTGCTATAGGAAGAAAGGGGGAAAATGTAAGGCTTGCTTCAAAGCTTTTAGGCTGGAGAATAGACATTCTTAGCGAAACTCAATATTTGAGGCGACAGGAGCCGGAGTTTTTAAAGCTTCTCAAAGTAACAGGGCTTTCAGATGAGGTGGCAGGTTTTCTCTATGAGGCAGGAATCAAAGATCTTGAAACCCTTGTAAACACCCCTCCAGAAAAGATAGCAGAGCTTACAAGACTTGAGCCGGAAAAAGTAGAGGAGATTCTTCAGAAGGCAAGAGAAGCCCTTAGTGCCTAAGAAAGGACACATTCCAGAGAGGACTTGCGTTATTTGCAGGAAAAAGGCACCTAAATATACCTTGCATCGCTTTTGTATAAAAGCAGGGTATATTATTTGGGACAGGGATTTTAGAACAGGGGGTAGAGGAGCTTATCTTTGTAGCTCCTGTATTGAAGAGCTAAAAAAGAGAAAGGCCTTTTCCAGGCTGTTAAAAGCTCTTAGAGCTGAAGGAGTAAAAAACAGAGAGGCCTTTTTAGAGGAAATTGAAAGGGGAGTAAAAAGTGGCTTCTTCAGAGGAGATTCTTAAAACCCTCAGAAAAAAGATAGATGAGGTTGATGAAAAGATAGTTGAGCTTTTAAAGCAAAGGGTACAGCTTGCTCAGGAGATAGGCAAAGTAAAGGAAAAAAAGGGTAGGGCAAGTTTTGATCTTTCAAGAGAAAAGGCAGTCATTTCAAGGATACTCAAGTTAAATCAGGGAGTATTTCCAGAGGAAGCTTTAAAAATAATTTATTCAGAAATTATAAAGGCCTGCAGAGGAGTTCAGGAGAAACTAAAAGTAGCGTATCTTGGGCCTGAGGCTACTTTTAGTCACATTGCTGCGCTTAATTTTTTTGGCTCTGCCACTCATTTTGTTCCTGTAGAGACAATCCTTGATGTATTTGAAGAGGTAGCAAGTGAAAGGGTGCATTTTGGGGTTGTACCAATTGAAAATTCCATTGAGGGAGTTGTGGCAACTACTCTTGATGCCATTTATGAATATGGGCTTAAAGTGTGTGGAGAGATTTATGAGTCTATTTCTCACCATCTTCTTAATCTCACAGGCAGGCTTGAGGATATAAAAAAAATTCTTTCCCATCCTCAGGCCATAGCTCAATGCAGGAAGTGGCTCAGGAAAAAGCTTCCTTCTGTAACCATTGAGACGGTGTCTTCTACGGCTTTTGCTGCCAAGTGGGCAGCAGTTGACGAAAGTGTGGGAGCCATTGCAAGCCTTATGGCTGCCAAGTTATATCACCTCCAGGTAGTTGCCAAAAACATTGAGGACATCAAGGGGAATTCCACGCGTTTCTGGATAATTGGAAAGAGTGAGGTGCCTCCCACAGGAAATGATAAAACTTCACTTATTTTCAGTGTGGCTGATAGGCCTGGAGCGCTTTTTGATGTTCTGAAATGTTTTGCTGAAAGAAAAATTAATCTTACCAAAATAGAAAGCAGGCCCTCAAAAAATGAACCCTGGAAGTATCACTTTTTTCTGGATTGTGAGGGGCATATAAAAGATCCAAAAATAAAAGAATGCTTAGATGAAATGCAGAATTATTGTGTGCAGGTAGTCTGGCTTGGCTCTTATCCAAAAGGGAATAAATAAATACTTTTTTTTGGCAAAATCTGTCTTATATTTTGTGTAGCTGAGTTCTTTAAAATTCTTGCAGGAGGGTGAGGGAAGATGCCTATTTATGAATATGAGTGCAAGAATTGTGGAGAGCGCTTTGAAGTCTGGCAGAAAATAACAGATGAGCCTTTAAAAGTATGCGAAAAGTGTGGGGGAGAACTTGTCAGGCTAATAAGTCAGACCAGCTTTATTTTAAAAGGTACAGGCTGGTATGTAACAGATTACGCAAGAAAAGAGAAAGAACAAAAAGAAAAAGCAAAGAAAAAAGAGGTAAAGGAAAAGCCTTCCCAAAAAACAGCAAAAAGTGCCACGAAATAAGTGCTATACGAAGATATTTTATATGTATGGATAGCTCTTCTTTTATACGCTTTTATTCCAGAGTGCAAAACAGGGCTTAGTTTAAGTGCATCCTTAGGGATTCTTGTTTTTAAAGAAATCCTGTTTTTGCTCTCTTTTTCTGTTTTAAAAAAAAGAGCAGGTCCTTATTTTTTCCTTGCTTTGATTTATTCACTTTTTGTAATGGACTTAAGTCTTCTTGGCTTATTAAAAGTTTCAGAAATTATTCCTTTTGGAGATCTTCTGGTAGTTTTCTGGTTTATGCACTATTACCTTCTTTATAGAAAAGCCTATTTTCCCATTAGTAAGGAATATTTAAAGCTCTTTTTAGGCATAATGCTTCCTTTTATTATTATTTTATTTATCCAGGATTTATTTGATGTTTTTAAAATTTCTTTTCAGGATGAAGTTTTTATAATTTTGGCAATTTTTTTGCTATTTGCTCCGGCTTTAATAAAGAAATTATGGCCTCTTGAGCCACTTAATGATCCATTTTATAGGGAGTTTATTTCTTCTTTTTTTAGAACTCAAAAAGTAAAAATTAAGGAATTTTATCTTCTTTCAATGAGTAAAAAGCCCTTTTACACTGCGGGAATTCTGGGAATATTTTATCCTTTTAGATATTTTTTTATCTCTTCTGATCTTCTCAAGATTCTGGATCAAAATGAGCTTCTGGGAGTACTTGCCCACGAGGCAGGCCATGTCAAACAGAAGCACATGCTTTGGCTTGCTTTGATTTTTTTTAACTTTCCTTTATTTCTTGGTATAGTGCTTTTTATTGTAACAAAATTTCTGAAATTTTCTGATTTTTTTTCTTCAATAACCTTAATAATTTTGGGATTTCTTTACTTCAGGGTGATTTTTGCTTATTTTTTGAGATCATTTGAAAGAGAGGCAGACTATTATTCGTACAAAGTGCTTGGCACTCCTTTTCCTCTGGCTTCAGCACTTTTAAAAATAGGCGAGCTCTCCGGGCAGCTTTACAAAAAAAACTGGCATCATTATGGAATACTTGAAAGAGTAAAATTTTTATCTGATCTTCCTGGCAAAGAACCTTTATGGGAAAAATTTTTCAAAAAACTCAGGATACTTGCTCTGTTATGGTTTCTGGGGGATATCTTTTTCATGTGGTTTTTGATGTTATGATGTTATAATATTCTGAAAAGGAGGCTCCCTGTGATACTGGCTGTAGATGTAGGAAATACCTCAACTGTGTGCGGTGTGTTTGAAAAAGATGGGGCTCTTAAAAAAGTATTCAGTTTTAAAACGAGAAATTTTGTTTCTGCTGAAGAACTTGCAGCCGTTCTTCATGGTTTTTTTAGTCTATATGGGATTGGTTTCCAAGATTTTACAGGGCTTGTAATTGCCTGTGTAGTGCCCCCTGTTCTTAAGTGGTGGAAAGAGCTTGGAGAGAAGTTTTTCAGGGGGAGGATACTTGTGGCAAAAGCTGAGACAGTGCCGATAAAGATTGATCTTCTCTATCCCTCAGAGGTTGGGGCAGACAGGCTTATAAATGCCCTTGCAGGCTGGAAAAAATATGGCACCTCTCTTATTATTGTGGATTTTGGCACAGCCATTACCTTTGACTGTGTGTCAGAAAAAGGGGTTTATCTGGGAGGAGCCATTTCCCCGGGAATTTCTATTGCCCTTGAAGCCCTTTTTACCAGGACTGCTAAGCTCCCCAAGGTGGATTTAAGCTCACCCCTTAAATCTCCTATGGGAAAGGACACAGAGTCTGCTATTAAAAGTGGTCTTTTGCTTGGATTTGCAGGTCTGACTGACAGATTGGTTGAGGAACTCTCGGTTACAATGTCATCTCAACCCAGAATACTTGCCACAGGAGGTCTTGCTCCCCTTATTCTTCCATATTCCAAAAAAGTAAAATATTTTGACCCATATCTCACCCTTGAAGGGCTTTATTTTTTATGGAAAGAACACCAAGCTTAGTGGTCTTTGCGCCTTCCTCCCTTCCAGAAAAAGAAAAAGTCTTGGAAGGGTTAAAAGAGCTTAAAACCTGGGGTATAAAAACGGAAAACCTTGCCTTTTCACTTCCTCGTTCTCCAGAGGCTCTTGCTAAGAAGGTATTTGAGCTACTTTGTCGGAAAGATCTTGATTATCTTATGGCAGCAAGAGGGGGGTTTGGTTGCCTGAGACTTCTCCCTTTCCTTGAAAAATTGTTTGATGCCCAAGGATTTTCCTCACGAACCCCGATTATTCTGGGATATAGTGATATAACTGTGCTTCAGCTTTATCTTTATTTCAAAACAGGTCAGATATCTATCTCCATGCCAAACCTTGTGGAAATTGTGAAACTTTCTGCAAAAGAGAAAGAGATTTTGAAGAGGTTGCTTTTCAGAAAAATAGGTAAGCTTGAGTTAGAAGGAGAGGCTTTGGAGGAGGGTGAGGCTGAAGGAGTGGTGCTTGGTGGAAATTTGATTTCCCTTGCCAGTCTTTGTGGCACTCCCTTTTTTGAACTAAAAGAAGAGGTTATCTTATGTGTAGAAGAGGTAAACGAAAAACCATATAGAATTGAAAGGGCCCTTCTTCAGGTGATTTACTCCTGGGAAAAGGGAAAAATTAAGGGAATTATCTTCGGAAATCTTGACAGAGTTTCAGGAAGGGAAATTTATAATAGAATAAAGAGATATTTGCCAGGTAATATAGTGGTGGGCTGTGGTTTTCCTTTTGGGCATAAAGGGAAGAAATTACCCTTTTTAATAGGTAAAAAAGGGCAGCTTATTTGTAAAAATGAAGCCATTTTAATTCAGGAGGTTTGAGGTGTTTACCATTTTAAAGGAACTTGAAAAAGAAAGATTTTTCTGCAAAGCTACGGTATATCTTCCTGACAAACCCGGTGCCCTTGCAGAGCTTTCAGGGCTTTTTGCGGAGAAAGGTATAAACATCGTGTTTTTTTATTACAATCGTTCAGAACATCCAAACAGGGTACTTGTGGAAGGGGTGCACTCCTCTTCTCAACCCCTTTACAAGCTCAAAAATAAGCTGAAAGAAAAAGGATTTTTTGAAGAAAAATGGGAAGAGGATCTGCAGATTACAGAACTAAAAAATGTTTTAAAGATTGCAGTTTACTTAGAAAATGTACCAGGAGCTCTTGCCAAATTTGCTGCACTTTTAAAAGACTTTCAGGCAAATGTGATTTACATGAAGTATCATCAGGAGTTGAGTGAAAATAGGGCAGAGGTGGCTCTTTATGTGAAGGATGCCTCTCAGCTTCAGGGGTTGCTTAAGGCCCTTAAAGACTCAGGTTATTACTATAATATTGAATATTCAGGAGAGGCAAAAAAGCAGGCTGAAGAAATGATAGGACTTAATTTAGTTGAGAGGTTTTACTTAAGGTTGAAGGAGATACTGGGTACCGATGAAACTGAAAAGGTAAGAAGTCTTGTTGAGGCATCAAAAAGCCTTTCCTCTCATCTTCTTGAGTTTAATAAAGAGGCTGGAAAATACCTTGAAGCAGGGCAGATTTTTTCCAACATCCTTGCCTTTGCCCTTACCTCAAGGTTGAAAACAGGGGATAACTTTTTCTATACCTTTTTACCTGTCCTTCCCTTAGGAGAAGTGCTTTTGTTTGCTTTTAGACTTCCTACCGGGGGAAATGTGTATGTCTTTAAAGCCCCTGATGGAAGGGCAGTGATGTTTGACGGAGGCTATGGTATTTATTATGAGGATGTTAAAAAAATGCTACTTAATCACGGAATTGACCCATCCAAAGTGGAGAAAATTTACCTTTCTCACGGAGATGCAGATCATGCAGGGCTTGCGGGATACTTTGAAAGGGAGTTTGGCACAGAAGTGATAATGCACCCACTTACCTGGAAAGTTATGGAAAGTGATAACAGGGCTTATGGAGTTAACACACCCATTGAAAGGCTTAATGCCCATTTTACTGTGTTGGTAAATAGATTCACTGAGTTTTTGCCTCCTCAAAAACCGGTATTTTTTGAGGAAAATGATATGGGAGATAAAGGCGGTTTTAAAGTAATTGATAAGTTTGAGGTTTTTGGAATAGGTTTTTTCGTGCTTGAGAGCAGAGGAGGTCATGTGCCGGGGCAGGTGTTTTTTCTTTCTGAAGAGGCAGGACTTCTTTTTACTGCAGATTATCTTTTAAATGTTCCTTCCCTAAGAGAGGAAGAAAGGAAATTTTTAAGCATTCCTAAGTTCCTTATGACAAGCACCAATACCAACTCTGTGGTTTTCAGGGAAGAGATGAGGGACCTGTCTGCCTTTGCCCTTCAGCTTGATAGAGAGCTTCAGGCAAAGGGAAAAGGACTATTCATTTTCCCCGGACATGGGGACTACTATCCTGCAAGGCTTCTTCTCCTTGAAGGCATGGGTAAAAAGGGGAAATAGGATCTCTGGATTAAGGCAGGGCCTTTTTTGGCAGGTTTTTGGGAAACAGGGACTGCAGGGTAAGGCTGAATAAAGGATCTGCCAGTTTTTGCCGAGAGGCCTCCACACTACGGGATCAGTTGGACCAAAGAACAAAAAGCTCGGTATTCCGAGATAGGCAGCAAGTTGAGAAATTCCGCTGTCGTTTCCTATAAAGCCAAGTGCAGCCTTTAAGTGAGTTGCAAGCTCTGATATGTCTTCACACTTAAAAATAGGTTTTACCTTTCCCTCAAGCCATGTGTCTGCTATTCCTTCAAAATAGACCACAGAATAGCCTTTTTCTTTTAAAAAGACTTCAATTTTGAGGAAGAGTTCAAGAGGAGGGTTCTTTTTGGGGGATCCACTTCCAGGGTGGAGCACAAATTTTCCTTTTAATGGGCTTTTTTTGGCAGGCTCAAGTGGAAGCTCTTCTGAAAACTTTGGCTCAATCCCTGAAACCTGAAAATAGTGCTCAACTATCCACTGCCTTTTTTGTGGAAAAGGTGGCAGACTGCCTTTTGTGAAAAGGAGTTTTCTAAAATAAGGTCTTTCAACTACTTCAGGAAATAGCTCTGTGTATGCCTCGTCTATCCAGTTTAATTTCCGGGCAAGCTGAAGATAATCTGTGTTTCCAGCTACAACTACATAAAAGCCCTTGCGTTTTAGGGTTTCAAAAAGTGGGTAGAGAAAAAGCGTATCTCCCAGTGCCCCTCTTCTGTAGATAAGGATCCTTTTAGTCCCATTCAAAGCTTTGAATTATCAGAATACCTGCTTTTTGAGCTCGCTCCAGAATTTCTTTACGAGCAAAATGAGTAACAATTATGGGTAAAACCTCACCCCCTATATTTTCTTTTACTAACTCTACATTTTTCCACACCTGACTGAGTTTTTCACGATCGTCAAGTTTAAGGACTGCTTCTCCAACAAGAATTATCTCTTTACCATTCTTTTTAGCCCGACCAAATAGATTAATTTCATGACCTTCAAGTTCTGTGCGAATCAGACGTTCAATAACTTCTATTCCATATTTTTTCTTCAAAAGAGCTGGTAATTTCCGAAAAGCTTCATTTTCTAAGGCATAAGCCACGCTTCGGGCAAGGCCACCTACCTGCCTGCGCGTTTGAGCTAATCCATGGCTTAACTTTTTAACCTCTTCGCTTAATTTTTTGACTTCTTCGCTCAAGCTTTTTAACTCTTCTTCTGTTTTTTTCTGAGCTTCAGCGAGTTCATTGAGTCTTTGTTCTGTTTTTTTCTGAGCTTCAGCGAGTTCATTGAGTCTTTGTTCTGTTTTTTTCTGAGCTTCAGCGAGTTCATTGAGTCTTTGTTCTGTTTTTTTCTGAGCTTCAGCGAGCTCTTTTTGAGCTTTAGCGAGTTCATTGACTTTTTCTTCTGTTTTTTTCTGAGCTTCAGCGAGTTCTTTCTGAGCTTCAGCGAGTTCATTGACTTTTTCTTCTGTTTTTTTCTGGGCTTCAGCGAGTTCATTGACTGTTTTACCAAGCTGTGCAACTATATTTTTTAACTCATTGAATTCAGTTTTGGTAATACTTTGCTCCCATTGAGCACGCTGTTTCTCCATTTCTTCCAAAATTGCTAAGAGTACTTCTCTAAGAGGAGGATCTACTTGAGTGAGTTTTCTAACCAATGCTACACTTACTCCCATTTTTTCACCTCTTTATAAGAAACTTTACCATTTTTAAGCTTTAAAATTATACCATTTTTAAATCAATAATTCAAATGTTCATCTTAAAAGGGAAGTTCTTTGATTTTCGTGAAATTTTTTCTCTGGTTTCCTGGTTTAAAGAATCTGTTTTAGAATATATCAATTTTGAGGAAATTGTATTATAATTGAGGCTCAGGTGCCTTGAATTTTTAAAGAGAAATAGAAGTCTTAAAGGGGGGTAGTATTTTGAGGAAAAACTCGGTTAAAACAGTGCCATTTCTTGACTTAAAGCGTGGATATGAAATCTATGGAAAAGAAATAGAAAAAGCTGTTGTTGAGGTATTAAGAAGCGGTAGATACTTAAATGGAGAAAAAACAAGGCTTATTGAGAAAACTCTGGCAGAGTTTCTGGGAAGCAGGTTTGCTATAGGGGTATCTTCTGGCACAGAGGCCCTTTACCTCATTCTTAAAGCTCTTAATCTTCCTTCTGGTTCTTTTGTGCTACTTCCTTCTTTCACCTTTGTTGCTACAGCCGAGGTGGTGGTAAGAGCAGGGCTTGTGCCGTATTTCGTTGATGTGGAAGAGGATACCTACAATTTATCTCCTGATGCCCTTGTTGAAACTTATGAAAATCTTTGCAGACAGGGGAAAAAAATCTCTGCAGTAATTGCGGTAAGTCTTTTTGGTATCCCTGCCAGAATGAATACAATTTCAGCTTTTTGTAAAGAAAAAGGCCTTTTTCTTATAGAGGACATCTGCCAGGCATTTGGCGCCGAGATTGATGGAAAAAAGGTGGGTACATTTGGTATTGCTTCGGCTACTTCTTTTTATCCATCAAAACCCCTCTCCACCTGCGGAGACGGTGGGATGGTCTTTACAGACGACGAAAGACTTGCCCAAAAAATAAGGGTGCTTAAAGAGCATGGGCAGACTGCTCCTTATTACTATGAATATAGTGGGATAAACGGAAGAATAGACGAGATACACGCTGCCATTTTGCTTGTCAAGTTTCCTTATTTTAAAAAAGAGCTTGGGTTAAGGAAAAAACTTGCCGCACTTTATTTTGAGGCATTGAAGGAAATAAAAGAAATTAAGCTTCCTGTGATTTCAGAAGGGGTTTCTCCATCTTATTCTCTTTTTACCATAAGGGCGGAAAAGAGAGATAATTTGAAAGGGTATCTAAAAGAAAAAGGTATCCATACTGCCATTTATTACACCCTTCCTCTTCATCTACAACCAGTTTATAAAAGATATGGATTTAAAAAGGGGGATTTACCTGTTACAGAAAAACTGGCAGGTGAGGTGCTAAGCCTGCCTTTTTTCCCATATATGGAAGAGGAAGAAGCCCTTTATGTAGTACAAAAAATAAAAGAATTCTACAGGGAGAAATAAAGGTGAAGGTATTTGTATCTGTGCCTTACGAGCTTATTGTACAAAAGTACTTAAATCAAATTATTGAACATAAAATTGATATAGAAATTGGCCTAAAGGCAGAAGTTCTTGATAGATTTTTCTTCAGTGAGTTTAAAAGAGTGGCCGAAGAGTTCCAAAAAGCTGAAATAAAAACAACTATACATCTTCCCTTTATGGATCTTTCCCCTGGAGCCCTTGATCCATGGATAAGAGATTTATCTATTAAAAGAATAATTCAGGCAATGGAAAGGGCTACGCTTTTTGAACCTTTAAATCTTGTACTTCATACTGGATATCATCCTTTTTATCACAGAGAGGTGGCCGAAGAGTGGAAAGAGGTTTTTAAAGAGACGCTACAGGAGATTTTGAGAAAGGCGGAGGAACTGGATTTATCCCTTTCTCTTGAAAATGTGTTTGAGCCTGAGCCAGAGTTTTTAAAAGATATTTTGGAAACATTTAAGGGAAAAGTCTTCTGGTGCTTTGATCCTGCCCATGCCAGGGTATTTTCTAAAAAACACGAGCTTACCTGGCTGGAAGCTTTATATCCGTACTTAAAGGAGATTCACTGCCACGACAACAGGGGGGAGATAGATGAGCATCTTGCCATAGGGAAAGGTGTGATTGAGTTTGAAAAAATATGGGAATTCTTGAAAGAAAAAGAAATAAAGCCTTTGCTTGTTTCCGAGGCACATACTGAAGAAGACACACTTTATAATAGAAACTACCTTCTAAATCTTGAGTTTTAATTTTTTTTATGCGTACCAAAGGACTGTTTCTATTAACATTGATTTTTGGCTTTTGGCTGAGTCTTTTCGTGAATGCCTCTTTTGCAGACGAGCCATATTTTTTCCCCTGGGCAGAAGAAGAGGAAGAAGCATTTGAGGTGCTTCCTTACGAGGTGGTAAAAAATCTTCCTTCTGATATTAATGCTCAGGTGCTTTATTTTATCAAGTATTATACACAGGGAGCTGGTAGAAAGAGCCTTAAAATATGGTTTGAGAGAGCAGGGCTTTATCTTCCTTACTTTAAAGCCATTTTTAAAAAATTCGGGATACCTGAGGACCTTGCTTATCTTGCACTTATGGAAAGTGGGTGTAGCCCTTTTGCTGTCTCAAAGGCAGGGGCTGTAGGATTCTGGCAGTTTATAAGGGGAACTGCCAGGAGATATGGGCTCACCATAAATTACTGGGTGGATGAAAGGAAGGATTTTATTAAGGCTACTTATGCAGCGGCGAGGTACTTAAAAGATTTATACGAACTTTTTGGAGACTGGAGAGCAGCAGTTGCCAGTTATAATGCAGGAGAGGGGAGACTTCTTAGACTTATGAAAATTCGCAACTTTGCCAATTACTGGCAGATAATGACTTCCGGGCTTCTTCCCTACGAAACAGCAGCTTATCTTCCTCAATGGATGGCAATTGTTCTTATTGCCAAAAATCCGGAAAAGTACGGGTTTAAACCCATAAGAAAGGTACCTCTCCTTTTTAAAGAGATAGAGGTAGAGGGTGGACTTGACCTGAGAGTAATTGCCATGGCAGGAGACATTGACCCAGGCCTCCTTTATCTTCTCAATGCAAAGTTCAGAAGGGGTATAACGCCCCCTGGTAAAATTTCTAAAGTAAGAGTGCCACTTTATAAAGCAGAAGAAGTAAAAAGGAATCTTCCTCTTGTGCCGGTTGTGAAAGTGAGAAGGAGATTTTACAGAAGAGGATATTTTAACATCACCACGCTTCCCTATCTTGTGAATGAGTCGCCGATTGTGCTTTACAAATTGGCTAAAAGGGTTAAAATGGAGCACATCAATGAGTAATAAGTGGAAAGTTTTTATGAGAAAAGGTTTCTTTACATTTTTGTGTATTTTATGGATAAGTTTTTTTATTGTTATTTACCAGCTTTGGGCAAAGCCTATTAAAGTAGTTGTTTCTGGATATGCCCTGGAAAAAGTAATTAAAGAGGCATGTCCCTCTCTTAAATTTGAAGCTCTTCTTCCTCCTCACGGAGAATTTCATTCTTTTGAACCCAGTCTTTCTCAGTGGAAAGCGATTAAAGAAGCTGATCTGGTGATTCTGGTTGGTACAGAACCATGGGCAGAGAAAGTGTTTTCTCTTAGGAAAAAAGGAGTTTTGTCCCTTCTAAAAAAAGGAGAAAAGGTCAAAGATCCTCACCTGTGGTTTGACCTTTCCCGTATAGAAACCCTTGTCATAAATCTTAAAAACTTTTTAAAAAAGAACGCACCAGAGGCTTATGCTGCCTGTGATACAAATTTTGGAGAATTTTTAAAAAATCTCTCTTCTCTTAAAGCAAGGTGCAAGGCATTAAAAAATTGCCAGAAAAAAGAAATCTTTATTCTGGGACACCCTGTATTTTCTTATCTTTTTAAAGGAGCTGGAATAGAGCAAGTAACCCTGGTAAAGGGCCATTTTCATCAAGCAGAGCCTGGAATGAAGTCCGTTGCCGAGCTTTTAAAGAGAATTAAAACTTCCGGAGAAGACACTATTTTTCTTACTGATCCTGATTTTGCTAAATTTGAGAAACTTTTCAGGACAAGAGGCATAAGAGTGGAGTATCTCTGGTCAGGCGATACCTACCATTCTGGCAGCTTTACTGATTTACTTGAAAGTAACCTTTTAAAAATAAAAAAAGTACTTAAATGTCAGAATTGAGAGCTTTTAAAAGAGGGAGAGTATGTCTCTTAAGCTAAAACTCAAGATAGGTTTGGTTATACTTTTGACACTTTTTGCAGGGCTTTTACTTCTTCCAACTTTTGTTTCCAATTTGCCTCCCTGGTTTACTAAATATGTCTATAGAGGTAGTTTAAAGCTGGGGCTTGATCTAAAAGGAGGAGTTCACTTAGTTCTTAAACCTGATCTTGATAAAGCTCTTGAAAATCAGTTTCAACTTTGTTTGCAGGACTTAAAAGACAGCGCTTCTAAATTGGGTATTGTATACGATGTTGAAGTCTCAGGCACAAAAGCAATTTTTAAGTTTTATCGGGAAAAAGATGTAGAGATATTTAAAGATAAAGTTTTGAAAGATTTTAAAGAAATAGAAGCTTCTTCACCGATGAAAAAAGGAAAGGTAATTGAAATAGAGGTAAGGCTTTCTCCTGAAAGGATTTCCTACATTAAAAAGCATCTTTTAAATCAGGTTCTTGAGGTTATTAGAAACAGGGTGGACCAATTTGGTGTATCTGAAGCGATCGTTACTACCCAGGGCACAGACAAGATAGTAGTTGAGCTTCCCGGGATAAAAGATCCTGAGCGAGCTATAAGGATTATTGGCCAGACTGCCCAGCTTGAGTTCAAGCTTGTTGACGAAGATGCTATGCAAAGAATAGATCTTGGGCAGCTTATTCATCAGCTCCTTCAAAGTGGAGTGGTAAAAAAAGGAGCAACCCTTAAGCAATGGAGAGAAGCTTTAAAACCCTATCTTCCCAAGGATGATGAATTTTATTTTTTTATTGAAAAGAAAAAGGGAACAGGCCGGATAATCAAAAGAGGAATAATTCTTAAAAAAGAGACTCTTCTCACTGGAGAGTATATCAAAGATGCCAGAGTAAGAATAAATCCACAATTTAATGAGCCTTATGTATGGCTTCAGTTTAATTCAAGAGGAGCCAAAATTTTTGAACAGATTACTAAAGAAAATGTGGGTAAGCGTCTTGCAATAATTCTTGACGATGTGGTGAGATCTGCCCCTGTTATAAGAGAAAAGATTTCTGGTGGAGAAGCTCAAATTACTGGAAGCTTTACCATGCAGGAGGCTAAGGACCTTGCGGTAATTTTAAGAGCTGGTGCTCTTCCAGCTCCTGTAAAGATTCTCCAGAATATAACTATTGGTCCTTCTCTTGGGAGGGATTCTATTAAAAGAGGCCTTATGGCAGGTCTTCTGGGAGCTATTGCTGTTATTGTATTTACCATTATTTATTATCGTATATCTGGTGTCATAGCAATTATTGCACTTATTTTAAACATCTACTATCTCCTTGCCCTTCTCACTGCCTTTAAAGCAACCCTTACTCTTCCTGGCATTGCAGGTATTATCCTGAGTATTGGTATGGGTGTTGATTCTAATGTGCTTATCTTTGAAAGGATAAGAGAGGAGCTTAAACTTGGAAGAAGTTCATTTTCTGCCGTATTTCAGGGGTACTCCAAAGCCTTCTGGACTATCTTTGATGCACACATTACTGTACTTCTTACCTCGCTGATTCTCTTTATCTTTGGCACAGGTCCTATAAGGGGATTTGCTGTAACTCTTTCCCTTTCCATCATTGTAAACCTTTTTACTGCCATCTTTGTCACCCGTATTTTCTATGAATATTTTTATGAAAAAGGAAAAGATATAAAAATCCGTTTCATGCAATTTCTTGATGAGCCTAATTTTGATTTTATGAAGTATAAAAAGTTTTTTGTCTCTCTCTCCCTCATACTTGTGCTTACAGGAGTTTTTGCATTTTTCCAGATCCTGAGGGGTGCTGCTAACTTAGGAATAGATTTTACAGGTGGTATGCTTCTTTACATCCAGGCAGAAAAACCTCCTTCCCTTGAAAAGGTAAGAAGTGCGCTTACTAAAGCTGGTGTAAAGGATTTTACTCTTCAGGATGTAAAGAATCAAAACTTACTTTTACTTAAGGTGAAAAGTTCTAAAGAGAGTGTGGAAAAGGAAGTAAAATTTATACTTGAAGTGCTTAAAAAGAATTTTCCTGAGTTTAAGTTTAAACTTGTTGCGAAGGAAGAAATTGGTTCCACCATAAGTAAGGAGTTAAAACACAAGGCAATATTTGCTATCTGTGGTGCTTTGATTGGAATTATAATTTATCTTACTTTCAGGTTTAATTTCAATTTTGGAGTTTCTGCAGGGCTTACCACCCTTCACGATGTGGTAGTGGTATTGGCTATATTTTATCTTCTCGGGCGTGAGATAAACCTCCTCTTTATTACTGCCCTTCTTACCATTGCAGGATACTCCCTTACTGACACTGTGGTTATTTTTGACAGAATAAGGGAAAATCTTCAAAATAAGACTTTTAAAGACTTTGATTCTCTTATAAACAGGAGCATAAACGAGGTACTCTCAAGAACAATTATTACCACTATTACCACGCTTTTTGGCTCCCTTGCTCTGCTTATTTTTGGAGGAGTGGTTATAAGAGACTTTGCCCTTGCTTTGACCATAGGTTTTGTGGTGGGTACCTATAGTTCCATTTTTATTGCCTCACCACTTTTAAAACTTTTTCACAGAGGCAGGCTCCCAGAGATAGGCTCACCAATTAAGCCGTCTTAAAGAGTAGTTCATTCTTTTATTTTTTAATTTGTTTATAAAAATATTTACTTCCTGGTTTTCCTGCAAATTCATAAGGATAATCCCAGTAAAGTCGGGAGCTTATAGCAACATGAGGAAGGTTTACAAAAATTTTTTCAGATTTTAAAAGCCTTTTATAAAGAGGATCTGCAATAACTATATCCACTCCTGGATCATTCAAATATTCTGCTATTTTTTCTTCTGAGCCAAGGTAAACATCGCCTTTTTCTTTATTTACAAAACTAAAAAGGCATCCTTTTTTATTATTAAAAAGATTTTCCAGAGGCAGAACCGAAATAATACTTACCTCTTTCAAACCAATTTCCTCTTTTAAAAATTTTTTTATACCATAGCTTATTATTGGCTCTCCAATAATTACAGCTTTTTTATTTAGCTTTTCTTTTTTCTCTGAAAATTTTATTGAAGACTTACCTTTTTCTCCAATTTCATACAGAACTTTTAGAAAATCCTCTTCTCCTTTTTCTCCCACCGGTACACCTATTATGTAAGGAATCCCAAAATTTTCATACATATATTCTGCAATTCTAATTCCACTTGCAGTTATTACTAAGTTCAAACTTGCTTCTGTGGATTTTTTAATATTTTCCAAAGATTCCTCCATTCCCCAGGAGCTTATGATCTCCCAGCCTGCTTTTTTTAATAACTCAAATAAGGGATCTAAGTGTGTTTCTTTCCCAATATCCAGATGAATAGCTCCTAAAATGTTTAAAGCTTTTTTTCTTTTGCTGTGAGGAGCCTCTAAAAAGGTTTTAGCAAGGGCTAAAAATGCCTTTTCAGCACCTGAAAGATAATTTTCTCCCCCTTTAGTTTCAATAAAAAAAACAGGAATACCTGTTTTTTTCTCTACGCTTCTTGCAAGTCCTTTTAAATCCACCCCAATAATAGCTGAGATTGGGGTTCCACAAAGGGCTATAAAATTAGGCTTTAAGTCTAAAGCTACTGTAGAAATTCTTTTCACCCATTCTGGGTCTCTTCCTAAAATAACATCTATTTCTAAAAGCCCTGCTCCAACTACTGTGGTTTTACCTCTATACCAGCGTGGTTCATCTTCAATATTAATATGCCAGGCTCCTCCAGCAGGTCCATAAGTTATAATAAGTCCTCCCAGTTTATAAAGTGCTGAACTTGCTCCAAAATATCCTGAGGCCAGTGGCAAAAGATTATTTAATAAATCCACTTCTTCTCCTTCTGCTTAGAATTTATGTTACTTATTTTACAATTGTAATATTATTTTTGAAAATTTAAAGTTGGAAAATCTTCATTTTTCTTGATAATTTTTTGTTTTGAATTAGATTTCTTAAAAAAATAGAAAAATGCCTGTGCTTAGAAGAAATGTATTTAGAAAACTTAAAAAAAATTTATAAGAAAAAAGTAGAAAAGCAAGAACAACTTAGAAAAAAGGTTTTAAAAGAAGCACTATTTGCCCTTAAAAAACTTTCTGAACATGTAAAGTTTGAATCTGCTTATATTTTCGGTTCTGTGGTAAAACCTTATAAGTTTAAACCTGATTCTGATGTTGACTTTGCCTTTGTAAGGCTTGAAAAAGATAAACTTTTTTACACTATAGCCTTTTTAAGTAATTTTCTTGAAAGGGATGTAGATGTATTGGAATTTGAAAAAATCAGAAAAATTCCTTTTAAAGAAAAAATTCTTAAAGAAGGGGTAAAGTGGAAAAACGATTAAAATTACTTTTTGCAGACCTTGAAGCACAACTTACCGATATTTTAGAACTTCATCAAAAAATAGAAGAAAAAGTAAAAAAACTGGACAAAGATCTGGATAATGAAGATATAAAAGATAGTTTAGCTTATAAGCTTCATAATCTTTATTGTGCTTACGAAGACTTTTTTAAAATTATTGCAGAATTTTTTGAAAATCAAATTGATGACAAGAAAAAATACCATATTTTGCTTTTAAAAAGAATGAGTATTAAAATTGAAGGAATAAGACCTGCTTTACTTTCTAAAGAAACTTTTAAAATTCTTGACGAACTTAGAGCTTTCAGGCACTTATTCAGACATGCCTATAGCTATGAACTTGATCCTGAAAAAGTGTTAAAACTTGCTAAAAAAATGACAAATTTAAAAATGCTTTTTTTAAAAGATTGGGAAAAATTTAAAACTCTTATTTTTTCTTAATTTTTTATTTAAATTGAAAAAATTTTTTTAAATAAGCAAATTATATTTATAAATCCAATCGTAATTGCTGATAGGATTACTAAAATTTTTTTCTATTTCTTCAAAGAGCCATTTCATAGCAGAAAAGCCAAAAGGCTGAGCTTGATAGCTGTGAAGAGGGATATTAATAGCATTTCTGCAATAAATTCCTGCATCAACTCCAAAAGCAACTTTAATTTCGTCAAAAACCTCTATACATTCATTTAAATAAGGATGGGAAATATTATACACAAATGTTTCAGGAGAGTTTTCAGAAAGCCAATTAATGTAATCCTTTTCAAAAGGTTTAGGAGGATGGCGATCAAAAATAGCAACCACCTTTGCACCAAATTTGGTTAAAGCCTTAGCAAGCTCGTATGGACTTCCCACTACACTACACCCCACAGCTACTTTTTTTCCTTCTATTAATTTTAAAGCCTCAGAAGAAGGATTTACTTGAAATTCTTCATAATTAAGTTTTTTACCAAGCACTTCTTCAAGCTTTTGATATTGCTTTATAATCTCTTCTGGATCATAGCAAATAGGGCAAAAAATGTAAGGCATTCCTATTTTTTCTAATTTTTTGGCAAGAAGATTTGCACGAAAGTGAATTACCAAATTTAAACCTGAATTAGCCATACTTTTAAGCTCTTCTAAGCCTCTACAAGTCTGAATTTGGTAAATTTTTTCAAAACCTGCAGATTTTAAAACATTATAAAGCTCGCTATTTTCAGAAAGTGGCAAATAGGTTCCTAAAATATTTATAGCTTTCTTGTCCTGCGTTTTTTTTGCACTTTTTAATATTTCATAAAGGGCAGTATAAGCAATATCAAAAGGAGAAGGTTTATTTGGAAGGTTTAAAGGAGCCATAATCAAATAAATCACTTCTATTTTGTATTTTTGTTTGATTTCTTTTATCAGCTCTTTATAGTCCGTTCCAAGAACATATTCGGAGCATGTTCCAGCTAAAAGAAAGATTTCAGGTTTTTCCTTAGAGATAATATACTCTATAGCCTCTTTTATTTTTCCCACCTGACTCCCCATTACAAGTTCTATTTCTTCTATAGGAAGCATATAGAATCTTTTATAAAACCCTCTTACCTGAGCCATAAAGGCAGAATGTCTAAGACATGCAAGAGGTCCTGTCATAAGGCAAACACTATTTGGCAAAAGAAGACAGGTTTCCACCACACCCCATCCCCAGAGATTTGGCCCCACTCCTTCAAGAGGAGCAAAAGGAAAATTCTTGCTCTTCTTTAACTCAGCTACAGAAACCCTGGTTTTTTCTATTAGCATGCTTCCTCCTGTGATTTAGGCTCAAGTAGCTTTTTTGCAAGTTCAAAAAAGGTCTTACTTACAGGATGTTCAGGATTTAGTTCAATAGCAGTTTTTCCTTCAAGTTCAGCTTTATTAATAAATTCATCTCTGGGAATAATTCCAAGAATTTTGGTTCCCATTTTTTTAGCAAACTCTTCTACCTTTTCAATCTCGTGAGGGATATTTCTTCTATTTAAAACCAGTCCTTCAAGCCTTGCATAATTTCTATCCTTAAAATTTTCTATAGCCTGAATAATGTTCTGAGCTGCATAAAGGGATAATTTTTCACCTGAGGTTACAATTAACACTTTCTCTGCATATCCTTCTCTCATAGGCACGGCAAAACCACCACAAACCACATCTCCCAGCACATCGTAAATTATCACATCAGGCTTATACTTTTCATAAACTTCAAGCTCATCCAGAAGCTCAAGAGCAGTGATGATTCCTCTTCCTGCACATCCAAGACCTGGAGTAGGTCCTCCTACTTCAACACAACTTACTCCTTTAAAACCAATTTTTAAAATTTCTTCTGGAGATTCAGGAGCTCCATATTTTTCAAGATAGCGTAATATTGGAATGGGAGGCTCTCCACCGAGAAGATTCATAGTAGAATCGGTCTTGGGATCACACCCAATCTGCATAACCCTCTTTCCAAGGATTGCAAAGCTTGCTGAAAGATGGGATGCAATGGTGGATTTTCCAATTCCTCCCTTTCCATAAATAGCAATTTTTAACATTCTGTTGCCTCCTTAACCCGCCTTTTTAGAGAATGCCCTTTATCTTTCGCAATCTTCCTTCCTGCTTTTTGAAGAATAAGTCTTGCCTCCTCCACACTAACATACCTCTTTTTAGGTGCACACTGAAACTCAAACTCCACTTTTTTCTTTATGCTTTCCAAAAAAGGGTTACAGTTTGGCATTAAAACATTGGCTCCACCTTTTACAAAACACAGGTACTGCCCTTCTATAGGTCTTAAAGTGGCTACAGTATTAGCTGCTGCTAAATGGGTATTTAAAGTAACAATTCTGGTTAGAGCAAAAACACGTAACATTAACTCAAAATCTCCTTTCGGGGAGTCTCTTAGTGGAGTTTGAGGATGAGGTATAAAAGGTCCGATATTTATCATATCAGGTTGAAAATCTTGAAAAAATAAAATGTCGTCTGCTAAATCTTCAATAGTTTGCCCAGGAAGTCCCACAATATTTCCTGCTCCTACCTGAAAACCTATTTTTCTTAAATATTCCAGGGCCTTAAGGCGCTCTTTTAATTTTCTTCCAGGACGCATCTTTTCATACAACTTTTTATTCATGGTTTCATGCTTCATTAAATACCTATCGGCTCCTGCTTCATAAAAGGCTTTATAATCATCATAACTCCTCTCACCAAGACTTAGGGTTATAGCTACATCATGCCTCTTTTTAATCTCTCCAATAATTTTGCATATCATTTTTCTATCATAATAAAGGTCTTCTCCTGATTGCAAAACAATGGTTTTTATCCCGGCAGAAGCTATTTCATCTGCAAGAGCAATAATTGTGTCCTTATCCATACGAAACCTTTTCATTTCTTTATTGCTTTTTCTCAAACCACAATAAAGGTC
>JAMOQE010000068.1 GCA_027064165.1 Thermodesulfatator sp.
AGCTTATTTCTAACAAAATCAGACACTTGCCAGTAGTGAAAACCGAAAGAGTTATAGGAGTTGTCTCTTCTAAAGACTTATTAAAAGTGGTATAAACTTCCCTTTCAGGAAGGGGATTTCTCTTTTCCTCCTCCTTCTTTCTCTTCTCCCCTCCCCCTCCCCTTCCTTCTTTTTTATTTTAAGTTTTCTAAATCAAGCTTCATTCTATCATACGCAGCAAGGATTTTTATGCCAAGTTCTTTACTTAGTTCCTGAGCAATTTTAAAAGGGTTTGCCCTGAGCATGGTCATACCAAAATGAGTCAAAATTGCAAGCTCTGGCTTTACAACTTTTAAAATTTTCCTGGCATCTTCTATGCTCAGATGCAAGAGCTCTTTCTTGGGAGAAAATCTCAAGGTATTTAAAATAAGATAATTCACTTCTTTAAATTCCTGCTCAAGCCCCTCAAAATAAGCTGTGTCAGAAAGTATTCCCAGGGTCTTTTTACTTTCTAAATAAAAAATGAAGCCATAGTTTTCTACTCCGTGCAGGAGTTTACAGGAGGTTTTAAAAGTGAACCCCTCCACGGAGTATGTAGTATGTTCTTTTAAAATTTTTATCTCTTTTACATACTTTCTTAAGTAAGGGAGAGGGATGCATTCCTCAAGGGCCGTCTGCGGTAAAAATAAATAACCTCTTTTTTTGAGGCCTCCTTCTGTAATAGCATCAACCACTACATTAAGATCTGCACTATGATCAAGGTGTATGTGAGAGAGAACCACAGCCTTGATACGATTGAGGGGTATTTTTAATCTGGCAAGCTGAATCAAACATCCAGGCCCGGGATCCATAAGTAAATAACTTTTATCTTTTCTTAAAAGTAATCCACCTGATGCTCTAAACTGCTTTGCTACAACAAACCTTCCTCCTCCTGTACCGAGAAAGATAAGCTCCATAGCTCTAAGATTATCTCTCTAAACAAACAAGTCAAGTTGTGTTGACACTCTCTTTTTTAGCCTTTAAACTTTAAATTTGATGGAGTTTATTGGCTGCGGAGCACTCAATTGGGACTCTTTTTTTGAAGTAAAAGATTTGTCTGAACTTTCGTATAAAGGGAAGCCCTTTCTTCCAGGAAGGGAAATTAGCCTGTCTCCAGATGAATTTGCCAGCCTCTTTTCTTTTCTGAAAAAAAGAGGGGAGTTTAAGGTTTCACTTCCTGGAGGCTCTGCAGCAAACACTATTTATGCCCTTTCTAAGTGGGGATTTAAAACAGGTTTTATAGGTGCAGTGGGAGAAGACGAGGCAGGAGAAAAAATTCTGGAGGCCCTTAAAGCCAATGGAGTAGATACCTCTTTTGTAAAAAAAGGTGGGAAAACAAGCCAGGCACTTATAGTGATTGATGAAAAAAAGGATAGATTTATAGCAGTGTGCCCTGGAACCGCTGAACAGCTTTTAAGGTCCGAACATTTCTTGGATTTCTCTTTTGAATGTGGCCTTCTTCATTTTTCTTCTTTTGCAAGTAACACGGGCTTTGAGTTTCAAAAAAGTCTTTTAAAGATGCAGATTCCTAAAATCTCTTTTGACCCAGGAGAAATTTACACTGCCAAAGGCAAAGAAAAAATTTCTTCATTTCTAAAAAAAACCCGTTATCTTTTTATAACCCAAGAAGAGCTTGAGCTTCTGGGAGAGTCCCCAGTGCATCTTTTAGAGCAGGGTATAAAAGTAGTATTTTTAAAGCAGGGGAAAAAGGGAGCTTCTTTTTACCAGAAGGGGCTTATGGGAAGGGTAAGTGCTATTTCCTGCAGAAGAATAAAAGATAATACAGGGGCAGGGGACTATTTTAATGCCGGGGTGCTTGCAGGCTTAAAGTCAGAACTATCTGTGGACAGAGCTGTTGAGCTTGGATGTCGTGTAGCTGCTCTCAGTCTTGCTGATTATGGAAGCCTGAGCCTTCCCTCAAAAAGTCTATTCCAAAAACTTTTAACTCTGGTAAAATAAAAGTCATGAATGTGGAAGAGCTTTTTACAAAAGGGCTGGATTTTGTTTTAAGAGACATTCAGAAAAAGGCCCTTTGGGGAGAGGTTTATGTAGAAAAAACAGAAACACTAAAAATTATTTACGAGCCTGAAAGGATTGACGAGCTCCAGAGTGGAGAAGAGACAGGCCTTTCTGTAAGGGCAATTAAAAAGGATTTAAGCACCGAGTTTTCTGCCACAAACTCCATTCCTCAAGACTTTTTTAAAAAATTACCTTTGTCTTTTTCTACAAAAAAAAGCTTTTCAAAAGAAACCCTTTCTCAAAGGCTGAGTTTTCTTCAAAAAGTAGAAGCAGAAATCCCCCAAACTCACCATATTAAGCACTACAGGCTTCTTTTGCTTGAGACCAGAAAAGAAGTGCTCATTATTACCCCTGAAAAGGAGCCTGTAAGGGAAAAGAGAGAGTATGTGCGGGTGGCAGCAATAGTGGTGAGTGAAAGGGACGGCGTACTTGAAAGGGGGTACGAGGCAGCAGGTTATACGCTTCCCTTCGGTCAGGTGAGGGAGAGAGAAGATTTTCTCTATATAGGGAAGAGGGCAGCAGAGCTTGCCCTTAAGATGCTTTCTGCCAGGAGGGCTCCGGCAGGGGTTATGCCAGTTGTGCTCTCTGGCGAGGCAGGAGGCACCATGATTCATGAAGCAGTTGGCCATGGCCTTGAGGCAGATCACGCAGAAGAAGGCCTTTCCGTTTATTCAGGGAAACTGGGAGAAAAGGTGGCAAGTGAGCTTATTACTGTAATTGATGATCCAGGGCTTTTTCCTCTTTATGGTTCTTATAAGTACGATGATGAAGGTTCCCCAGCTCAGAAAGTGGTGTTGATAGAAAGAGGGATTCTTAAAAATTTTCTCTACGACAGGCTTACAGCCCTTAAGCACGGAAAAAGCCCCAATGGACACGGAAGAAGGCAAAATTTCAAACACATTCCCATTCCCAGGATGGCAAATACTTACATAGCAAAAGGGCCTCACAAGCCAGAGGAAATTTTGAAAAGCATAGAAAGAGGCCTTTTTGTGAAAAAAATGGGAGGAGGGGAAGTAAATCCTCTTACTGGAGACTTTGTATTTGAGGTGAGAGAGGGCTATTATATAGACAAAGGGGAAATTGCTTATCCAGTGAAAGGGGCAACTCTTGTGGGAAATGGGCCAAAGGTGCTGGAAATTATTGACATGGTGGGAGATGACCTCCACTTTGAGCCTGGCACCTGTGGAAAGGACGGACAGGGAGTTCCTGTTTCAGATGCTCAGCCAACTATTAGAGTTCCTGAGCTTACTGTAGGGGGAGAACTCTCTTAGAGAGGAGGTCTTGCCATGTGCGGACTTTTCGGAATATTCGGAGTAAAAGACGCTGCTTATTATACTTATTTTGGGCTTTATTCTCTACAGCACAGAGGACAGGAAAGTGCAGGCATTGCTGTGTGGGATGGAAAGAAAATCGTGGAGTGGAAAAATCTCGGGCTTGTAAGCGAGGTTTTTAAAGAAGATACCCTTTACAAGCTAAAAGGCGAGGTAGCTATAGGCCATGTAAGATATTCTACCACTGGTTCTTCTGTGATGCAGAATGTTCAGCCCTTTTGCGTAAATTTTGCAAAAAAAACCCTTGCCCTTGCTCATAATGGCAATTTGGTGAATGCTTATGAAATACGCTGCTCCATGGAGGAGGAAGGTCATATTTTTCAGACTACCATGGATAGCGAGGTTATTATTCACCTTATTGCAAAGAGGTTAAAAAAGGGGCTTGTTGAAGCCATTTCAGAGACCATGAGGCTTCTAAAAGGGGCTTATTCTGTGCTTCTACTCTACGAAAACAATCTGGTAGCCTTTAGAGACCCCTGGGGATTTAGGCCTCTTTGCTTGGGGATGTTAAACGGAGGCTATGTAATAGCCTCTGAAACCTGTGCCTTTGATCTCATAGGTGCTCAATACTTAAGGGATATAGAACCTGGAGAAATCCTTCTTATAAATGAAGAGGGAATCCATTCTTTTTATCCATTTAGAAAAGGGAAAAACAAATTTCCCAAAAGTTTCTGCATCTTTGAATTCATTTACTTTGCAAGACCAGATAGCTACATTTTTACAAAAAATGTTTATCCCATAAGAAAAAATTTAGGGAAAAATCTTTATAAAGAATGTCCCCTTGAGGCAGATTTTGTTATGCCCTTTCCTGATTCTGGGAATTATGCAGCCATTGGATATGCTCAGGCAAGTGGCCTCCCCCTTGAATTCGGGATGATAAGAAACCACTATGTGGGAAGAACTTTTATTCAGCCTTCCCAGAAAATAAGAGATATTTCTGTGAAAATGAAGCTCAATCCTGTAAAAGAGATTATCAAAGGGAAAGAGGTAATTATAATAGATGACTCTTTGGTGAGAGGCACAACGAGTAAAAACAGACTTAAAAGTATAAAAGAAGCAGGGGCCAAGAGAATTCACTTTCTCCTCTCCTGCCCACCTATTAAGTATCCCTGTTTTTTTGGGATAGACTTTCCCTCTTCTGCAGAGCTCATTGCGGGTAAACATACGGTTGAAGAAATAAGAAAATACCTGGACATAGACACGCTTTATTATTTAAGTATTGAGGGGCTTCTTGATGCTGTGGGGGACCTGCGGGATAAGGTGTGTCTTGCCTGCTTTACAGGAGAGTATCCAGTTGAAGTGGATTTTCAGTTTAGAAAAGACATTGCCGAGGTGTGATGCCAATTTAAATAGCCCATCTGAGACAGAGATTTGTTATAGATTTTAATTTTTAGCAATTTGCCTGAATCCAAAAATACAAATTTTTTAGAAACTGGTCTAAAGTTTTATTCATATGAACCATCAGTTCTTCAAAGTTTTGGGCATTAAAATGATGTTCTATATAAAAAGTTTTTACACTATTTTCAAGTTTTACTATAGCTTTAAGTCTAATTTTCCCTTGTTTTTCGTTTGTGAAATAAGGTTCAAAGGAGAGGATGTAAATACTTAAATTTTTTCCCTGGTTTTGATAAAGGGAAGGGAAACTATTTATAAGTGTTTGTTTAATTACATAAGGAAAGGGACAGGCCCATTTGTTTAAGGCAAAATAGTGCAATCCTTTAGCATCCCTGTAAACCATTTTTTCAGTATTTAAATAATCAGCTACTTTGATTTCAGAAAGCTTTATGTTACAGGAAAGATTGTAGGTATATCTAATTTCCAGAAGATGCATAGTTTCATAAGGGGTGGTTTTTAAAGTACAGGCAGAAAGCATAAAAATAAAAATTAAGCAAAAAGATTTTTTCATCTTTTTTCCTCCAGAGGATGGGGCTTGATTTCTTTGATATTGATTAAAGAATAAGGCTCGGCGTTAAGTTTATGAGAAAGATCTTTTAATTCCTGAGAAGTTTCTTTAAGTTTTTCTAAAAGTGAGTTTAGTTTTGGCAAAGTGTTAGAATCAGCATTTTGTGTCAAAATTTTTAATTGAGAGATTAATTTTTCTAAAGTTTTGGCTACTTTTTGATATTTTTCTATGGTAATATTTATTTTTTCTACATCTAAGGTCTTGATTTTATTTTGAGTTACTTTAACCAACTTTTTTCCTTCAGTAATAAACTTTTGAGTCTCAATAACTGCTTGATTTAATTCAGCTAATAACTTATCAGCTTTAAATATAAGTTGGTTTATTTTTTTTGTATTTTGGGGGCTTAAAACTTCCTGAATTCTTAAAAGTATTTTATTAGCATTTTCTATAATTTCTGGAAGAGAACTTGTTATTTTTTGTAATTGAGAGGGTTTCATGGGTATAATTGTAAGTTTCTCTTTTTCGTCATAACCAAGTTTAAACCCTGGCTTTTTTTCAATATTTATGTAAGAAAGACCTGTTATGCCTTGAATTCTAAGAGTAGCTACCATTCCGTCAATAACTTTAAGTTTTTTGTCAATAAGAACTATTATTTTTACGGTATTTTGATCTTCAGGATCTATGCTAATTTTTTCTACCTTTCCTACCTGAACACCTTTATAATAAACTTTTGCTCCTTCTCTGAGTCCTGAGATAGACTCCGGGGTTATAATAAGATATTTTTTATATTCGGCCTTTTTTCCAAATTTAGTGAAAATGTATAGCGTTAGAACAGAAACTACTATCATTAATAAAATAAAAAGACCTACTAAAATATAGTTTACTCTTCCTTCAAGCATTTAAAAATTCTCCTCTACTTGTTGAAATTAATTGTTGAATCCATTCATCTTTGGCTTTAGAAACTTCTTTAGGAGGTCCGTTAAAGGCTATTTTTCCTTTGGAAAGAACCAGGAGTTTATCTGCAATTTTTAAAGAAGATAAATCATGTGTTACCATAAGCACTGTAATTCCCATAAGATCCCTTAAAGTTTTTATAGTATGATCAACTTCTTCAGCGCTAATAGGATCAAGACCTGAGGTTGGTTCATCAAGAATAAGTAATTCTGGATCAAGAGCAAGTGCTCTGGCAAGAGCAGCCTTTTTCTTCATTCCTCCTGATAATTCTTCAGGATACATATAAAAA
>JAMOQE010000069.1 GCA_027064165.1 Thermodesulfatator sp.
CCGATTTTTATAAACTTCTCTGTAGGTACTTTTACCTTGGGCACCTCTGTTTCAAATACAATAAAGCCCTCTTTCTCAAGCTCCTTTAGCCTCTTTTCTGAAAGACCTGTCTTTTTTACCACATGCTTTATGGTATAAGCCCCTTTTTTTAAAAAGGAAAGCTTCTCTGGCAATAAACCCTTATCCAGTGCTTCTTTACCTTCTTTGGTGAGCTTTACTTTTCTCTTGGGAAAGACAAAGCTTTGAGGTGGAAGGGCTATTTTGTAAACTGTGCCAAGGGGAGAAAGATAATAAGAAGCCACCCATTCAAGAAACTTCATGAGATTTTCAGGAACAATGGGCTCTTTATCAAGAACATCCTGTACATACTTCAATTCAAAAGGTGGAAGCTCCTCTTTATCTTCTACTTTTTTACAGCTTTTGACTATACCAATTAATTTACTGGACCTGAATGGAGCAACTACCCTCTGCCCTGCTAAAAGAGGCTCCTCTGATAAATAGGAAAAGGTTTGAAATAGAGGAACAGGGAGAATAAGTTCAACAAGATACATTTTTAACTTAATTCTTTACAAAAAGAAAGAAGCACCTCCTTTAATTCAGGATCCTTTGAGGCATAATGCAGCACAGTCCTGAAATAGCCTTTTTTATTGCCGGTATCAAATCTTTTTCCCTCAAAAAGATAGGCATAAACCTCTTTTCCTTCATTAATCATAAGCTGAATAGCATCAGTAAGCTGATACTCTCCTGAAGGTGCCTTTTCAATCCTTTTTAGATACTCAAATATTTCTGGATTAAAAATGTATCTTCCAATAATGGCAAAATTAGTGGGAGCTTCTTCTCTTTTTGGCTTTTCCACAACCTTTTTTATTTTAATAAGCCCGGAAGAGACTTCCTCTCCCTCTATTATTCCGTATCTGTGCACATCCTCCCAGGCTACTTTTTCTATGGCAATGTAATTTGCCGGGTGTTCTTTATACATTGTTATCATCTGTTTGATACAGGGCACTTCTGCATCCACAAGGTCATCCCCCAAAAGCACGGCAAAAGGCTCATCCCCTACTGCCTTTTCTGCCATTAAAATGGCATGCCCAAGCCCCTCTGGGGTTTTTTGCCAAATTCCTATAAGGTGCTCCACCTTATCCTCCACCTCTTCCACCTTTTTAAGAAGCTCCATCTTTCCCCTTTCCCGTAAAAAGCTTCTTAAATTAAGATTGGTGTCAAAATAATCAATAATGTTTCCTTTACCCTGAGAAATAATAAAAATAAGTGTCTCAAGCCCTGCCTCTATAGCCTCATCTACCACATACTCAATGGTAGGCCTGTCAACAATATTAAGAAGCTCCTTTGGCACCACCTTGGTAATGGGGAGCATCCTTGTGCCAAGCCCTGCAACCGGTAAAACTGCTTTTTTTACCTCCATAAAAACCCCCTTTTATATTTCTTCCATTACCTTAGCAAGCACTCTTTTATAATTTTTGTAAAATTGCTCCCAATATTTTTGGCTTTTACGATAAAGCTGGGAGAAGTATTCCAAGTCATTGATATTAATCAAAAGGTTAACTGAATATACAAAAGTCTCAACAGGATCTATAGTATGTACTCCGTCAGTAATTAAAATTACAAAAATTTCTCTTCTCTTTTCAGGAAAAAGTTTGTCCCAAAAAACCCTAAATTCTTTAATCTTATCTTTGTCCGAAGTAGCTATAAGAATATTTCTAACCTCTCCTACTTTTAACCAGTAATCAACTTCCTCTACAGAAGAAATTTTTTTAATTTCTGTATCTTCAAAAGATTGGGTAAATCCTTCAAAAGGTTGAGAGACATTCCAATAAACAAGGGTTAATGGTTTTTCTATTAAATAATCTGTAAAACTACTCTCCCTCATTTAACGCCCTTTCCCCCTAATTCAAGCCTAAAAGCACCCTCGTCTGCACCAAGTTGTTTTTTTATAAGTTCAATCTGTCTACCCACTATATCTCTTCTGATACAGTGATAAAGAGCCACTTCCTCTTCTATAAGACCTCTTTTAAAGAGCTCTATAATGTTCTGGTCAAAAGTCTGCATTCCATAAGGACTCCCCTGGCTCATTACATCGTAAAATGTCCTGTTCTCTGATTCTCCTGAAAGGATAATTTCTCGTGCTCTCAAGTTGTTATAGAGGATATCAAAAATTGCTATCCTACCTCCGCCTACCTTGGGAAGAAGTTTCTGGCCTATAATCCACTTTAAAGAAGCAGCAAGACGAAATCTTATTTGCTGTTCTTCTTCTGTAGAATAGAAACCTATAATCCTGTTTATCGTCTGGGAAGCACCAATGGTGTGGAGAGTGGAAAATACGAGATGACCTGTTTCTGCTGCAGTGAGAGCTATGTCCATGGTTTCTCTATCACGGATCTCACCAACAAGGATGACATGGGGTGCCTGCCGAAGAGCTGCCCTTAATCCCTCTGCATAAGAACTAAAATCTGTTCCAAGCTCTCTTTGATTAATAGTGGCTTTTATAGGCTTATGCACATATTCTACCGGATCTTCCAGAGTTAAAATATGAACGGCCTCATTTTTATTTATCTCATGAAGAATAGCTGCCAGAGTAGTTGTTTTCCCCTGGCCTGTAGCACCTGTAACTAAAATAATTCCGTACTTTTCTTTAGCGATTTTGTAAAAAACTTCAGGAAGTCCAAGGTCTTCAATAGATCTTACCTTGCTCTCCAGCTTTCTCATTATGATATTATATGTTTTCTGACGGGAAAAAACATTCACCCTGAAACGAGTCTCATCATCAAGAAAAAATGAAAAATCTGCATATCCATCTTTAAGCAATTTTTTGTAAAGATGAGGTTTATCCTGAAGAAGATTAAAGGCAATTTCTTCTGTTTGAAAGGAAGTAAGTTTTTCTACAGGAAATTCTTCTAAAAAGACATTTTCCACCTTCCCATACACTATTATCTGAAAAGGATAGCCTGCCAGAATAAAAATATCCGAAATTCCTTCTTTTATAAAAGCCAATTTAGAAATCAATTCTTTGACATGACTATATGTAAGCATGATTGACTATCCCGGAATTTCTGTAAAGTCTGCTATATCTTTAGTTTGGATAAAAGGTAAAAATCTTGTTTTATCAATAGCCTTTATAAAGGCTTCTTCAGGACTTATCCAGCCTTTTTTCAAATAATCCATAATGCAATCATCAAGAGACATCATACCATATTTTCTGCCTGTCTGAATAACAGAAGGAATCTGATAGGTTTTGTTTTCTCTTATAAGATTTCTTACTGCCGGGGTGGCAATGAGAATTTCTGTTGCCACTATTCTTCCTGGCCTATCCACCCTTTTAAACATGGTTTGAGAAATAATGGCCTTCAAAGAGTCTGCAAGAGAAGACCTTACCTGAGCCTGTTGATCTGGAGGGAAAATTTCAATAATTCTGTCAACTGTTTTAGAGGCTGAAATGGTATGTAAAGTTGAAAATACAAGGTGCCCCGTAAGAGCTGCTTCAAGAGCAAGGGATATGGTTTCAAGATCCCTCATCTCACCTACCATGATAATGTCCGGATCCTCTCTTAAAGCCGATCTCAAGGCCGAAGCAAAACTTTTGGTATGAATTCCCACTTCTCTCTGATTAATAAGACAATTTTTAGGCTCGTGGACAAATTCTATGGGATCTTCAATAGTAATAATGTGATCATATCGCATCCTGTTGGCATAGTCTATAATTGCTGCAAGGGTAGTAGATTTTCCTGAGCCAGTAGGTCCTGTTACCAGGACCAGGCCTTTGGGTAAAAGGGCAAGCTTATTTAAAATTGAAGGCAGACCAAGTTCCTCAATTGTCTTTATTTTAGTTGGAATTAAACGAAAGGCAGCAGCTATTCCTTTTCTCTGTCTGAAATAGTTTGCCCTAAATCTTGCAAGACCTGGAATTTCCAGCCCAAAATCAACATCTCCCTCTTCTTCAAACTTCTTAATTACTTCTTCTGGAGCCACTTCATAGAGCATTTCCCTCAGCTCTTCCTCTTCAAGAACCTTGTATTTTACTCTTTGAAGATCTCCATGCACTCTGAGAAGAGGAGGATTACCAGTAGATAAATGCAGGTCTGATGCTCCGGTATCCAACATTAATTTAAAAAAAGGATCAAGTTTTGCCATAGCTACACCCCTAAACTCAGTTCTTCTCCGTTTTTAATAGAAATTTCCATTGCCTTGGTGGTGCACACCGAAATACAATACTCACAGGCACTACACTTTTGAGGATCAAATTTTACTTCAAAAGAGGGCCTTTCTATGTAAAGGGCACCTGTGGGGCAAACTGCCGTACATACCCCACAGTGAATACACTTCTCCTCGTTTTTCACCACTTTTTGCTCAAGAGGAACAATTTCTACCCCCACTTCTTTTAAATACTCAAGCCCTTTTTTAAGGCTGGCCTGAGTGCCCTCAAGCTCAAGCACCATTATTCCTTCCTTACCAGGTGTAATGGTTGCCTTCAATATGTTAAAAGTGATATCATATTTTTTAGCAAGGTTACAAACTACAGGTTCTGTTACAACTTTGGGAGGAAATTTGAGAATTAATCCTTTTTTATACATTAAAGACCTCCTAATTTTCTGAATGGAGTATCTCTTTACAATATTCTAACCCTCTTTTCGCCATAGTCAAATCCGGATTAAGAATAAGGGCTTTCCTGAAATACACTTCTGCTGCTGGAAGAAGGCCTAAGGCTTTTAAACAATACCCTACATTGGCATAATCCACTGCTGAAGAAGGATCAAGCTCAGTCGCTCTTAAAAAACATTCCATTGCCTCTTTATATTCCCCTCTCTTATAAAAAGCCCTGCCCAACAAATTATAAAGCTCTGGCACCTCCCCTACTGAAAGGGCCTTCTCTACCGTGGCTATTACTTTTTCATACTCTTCCCTCCTTGCATAAAGATCCGCAAGATGAGTGTAAATTGCCACAAGATCTTCTGGAGGGGCTTTAAAGGAAAGGGCCTTTTGATAAGCCTCCTCTGCCGCTTTAAAATCTCCCTTTTCCTTGTAGGCATTCCCAAGATAAGTCCACAGATAATAACGATCCTTTACCTTGCTGCAGAGTTTCTCAAGAATTTCAAGCTTTAGCTTAAGGGGCAAAAAATTTGCAACGCACCTTGAAAGCTGATAAAGATAGGAAATCCCTGTTCTTTCCCTGAAAAAGGCTCCTGGCATACAGGCATATACCGCAGGTATCTCAAGAACAGGTGAAGCTACATCTATTAAAAACACCTCAAATCCCTTCTTGCTAAGGGCTGCTCCAAGATTTTTAAGCTCCTCTGCGTGATCCTGTGAAGAAATATCAGGGAGCTCTTTGAGGCTTACTTTGCCTTTTGCTTTTACCATTAGCTCTGCTTCTTCAAGAGAAGTATACTTTGGAAGCCCGCTCTCCTCGTACCTGCCCTCTGTATCAAAGTCTCCTGCAAGCTGAGCAACCTCGGTAAGAGTTCTTATAAGGGCTCTTTCGGGGCTTGTTGCAGTGCCTGCAGTAAAGACTATCTCACTCCTTTTAGGAAAAGTTGAAGGATCCATTGCCATAACCGCAATGGTGGGAACAGGCATCCCCAAGGTCATGTCCCTTATCCAGAGCTTAATTCCTAAATTCAAAAACTTATCAAGAAGCTCTTTTGCCTCTTTACCAAGATCATCAGGAATGACTTCAGGAAGAGGTTCTGCTTTTCTTATAAACAATGCACTTACATGCCTTTCAATTACTTCACAAATGGCCTGTACACTGCACTCTGCATAGGTATTCCCTGCAGAAGCCCCGCTATACTCGTAAAGGAACCAGAACCAGTGAAAAGGCACAAGAACCTCTTTTTTCTCTTTTACCCAGAAAGCAGGTACAAAGTAAAAGGGCACACTTTTCAAAAACTCTATTGCGATATCCCTTAGCTCTGGCTCTTTATCCTCTACAGAAGAGAGAAAAATTTCAAAGGGCATTGTCTTTTCTGAAAGCTCATTAAAACTTGAAAGGAGTCCTTTTTCAGGCACATTTCTTAAAAACTGAAAAATAGAAATCCTTTCCACAAGCTCCATAAGCGCACTTGCCTTGGCAAGCTCGGCAGTAGCCCCTTTTCCCATCTGCTTAAATTTGCCAGTTATCTTCCTTCCTTCTACATCGTAAAGACTCATATAAACAGGTATTCCAAGCCTTCCCTTATCAACTCTCTTTAGCCCCTGATAAAGCATTAACCCAGAAGCTTTAAGCCTTTCCTCAACCAGCCTTAAAGTGTCCTCAGGATGCTTTGCCTTGTCAGCATAAACCTTCTTTGAGCTTTCTAAAAATTTTTCTTTAAGACCCATTGCCTCCCCTTTTTTGCTTTTTTTACTAAACATTGTAAAATTTTAACAAACTTCCCTGAATTTGCCAGCAAAAAATTTACCAGCAAAAGGCTTATGAAAGTAGGAGTAGCCCTTAGCGGAGGAGTGGATAGCGCTGTCTCCTGCTATCTTTTGAAAAAAAGCGGA
>JAMOQE010000070.1 GCA_027064165.1 Thermodesulfatator sp.
AACCTCTCTAACAGAAAAGCCCCTTCCATACCCACAATTTAAAATATCACTCTCTCCAACATCAAGAAGATACTCCAGTGCGAGAAGATGAGCTTCAGCTAAATCCATTACATGGATGTAATCTCTTATACAGGTTCCATCAGGTGTGGGATAATCAGTTCCGTATATTTCAAGCTTCTCAAATTCTCCTTTTGCTGTTTTTAATGCTGTTATTATCAAATGCGTAGGTTCTGGGTAGGCAAAGCCTATTTTCCCTTCAGGATCCGCCCCTGCAACATTAAAATATCTTAAAGATATATACCTAAAACCGCTTCCAGAATTTGCTAAATCCCTGAGTATCCTTTCTACAGTTGCCTTTGTTTCTCCATAAGGATTTATTGGATTTAAAGGGGCTTCTTCTGAGATTGGTATCTTTTCAGGAATTCCATAAACAGCAGCAGAAGAGGAAAAGATGAAATTCTTTACTCCAAACTCCTCCATTACTTCAAGTAAGTTTATCGTGTTTATTACATTGTTTCTATAGTACTTCAGCGGATTTTTTACACTTTCTGGCACAACAATAGAAGCTGCAAAGTGCATAACAGCATCTGGCTTAAACCCTGCAAAAACTTGCCTTAAAGTCTGTTTATCAGCAAGATCAGCCTTTATTAGATTTCCATAAAGAACTGCCCATTTATGCCCTGTTGAAAGATTATCATAAGTCAAGATATCGTATCCTTTTTCTCCGAGGAGCTTAACTACATGAGAACCAATATACCCTGCTCCACCTGTAACTAAGACTTTAGGCATCCAGGAATACTATTAAAAATTTAAACGCGCCCGGCAGGACTCGAACCTGCAACCTCTGGATTCGTAGTCCAGTGCTCTATCCAATTGAGCTACGGGCGCATGGACTAAGAGCTCAGATTGAAAATATTATAAAATATTTTTTCTTTTTAGCAAGTGCTTTTTGTTGACATATATAAAAAGGTCATTACTTTTAAAAATATGAGGAAAAAAACTCTCATTTTTTCCATTCTCTGGCTCATTTCTCTTATAGCTACTGGAACTCTGGGATACATAATCATAGAAAAAGTCTCGTTTATGGATGCCCTTTTTATGACTGTTATTACCATTACCACCATTGGTTATGAACAATATATTCCTCTTTCCCAGGCAGGCAAGATTTTCACTATTGTTCTTGCCCTTACAGGTACAGGGCTTTTTTTTTACATACTTGCCAATATAGGAGAAATAACCTTCAGAAAATTTGTAGAAAATGTATGGGGGAAGCACATGGAGAAAAAAATAGCTAAATTAAAAGATCATTGCATACTTTGTGGATTTGGAAGAATAGGAAAAAACATTTATGAATTTATAAAAGACGAAATTCCAGTGGTAGTGGTGGAAAAAAATCCCAGAATATTAAAACGCCTGGAGGAGCAAAAAATTCTTTATGTAGCAGGAGAGGCTTTTGACGAAGAAGTGCTTCTAAAAGCAGGAATCAAAAGGGCAAAAAGTTTGATTGCTGTACTGGGAGAAGATGCCCAAAATGTATATGTAATCCTTACTGCAAGGAATTTAAATCCATCAATCTACATAGTTGCCAGAGCAGAAAATCCGAAAGTTGCAAAAAAGCTTCTTCACGCAGGGGCAAATAAGGTGCTTTCTCCGTATGTAATAGGTGCAAGAAAAATGGCTCTTGCCCTGTTAAAGCCTAATGTAATGGACTTTATGGAACTTGCTTCTCCCGAACTTAAATATAATTTGCAAATAGAAGAAATGGTGGTTATTCCAGGGTCTCCTTTAGCTGGAAAGACCATAATAGAAAGTAACATAAGGAAGCATACAAATGCCATAATCCTTGCTATAAAAAGGGCTTCTGGGGAAATGATTTTCAACCCTACTCCCGATACTTATATCCAGGAAGGGGATACTCTTATTGTGCTTGGAGAAAAAGAAGATCTTGATGTACTGGCAAAAATAGCAAGAGGAGATTAAGATTTTATAACTTCTTCAAATTCACCTTTTAAAGAATGCTTCCCTGCTGAAGTAACCCTAACCTTTACAAGTGTACCTATAAGCTCCTCTTCTAAAGCTGCAATAAAATTTACAATAACATTGGTGCTGGTTCTTCCCATAAACATTGAGGGATCTTTTTTGCTTCTTCCTTCAACAAGAACTTCTACTTCCTTTCCTACATAACTTTGATAGATCTCTTGCGTAATTCTTTCCTGAACCTTGTGGACGGCATCCAGCCTTTTTTCCTTTTCCTCCTCTGGGACTTTGTCTTCAAACTTTTGTGCTGCTGTGAAAGGCCTATCTGAATACTTAAAAGAAAAGATTTCGTGATACCTGATTTTTTCAAGGGCTTTAAGGGTCTCCTCAAAATCTTTTTCTGTTTCACCAGGAAAACCCACTATTATGTCAGTAGTAAGGGCTATTTCAGGACAAAGCTTTTTTAATTTTTCTACCTTTTGTAAGTAATCTTCAAGAGTGTACTTACGATTCATCCTTTTCAAAACTCTATTAGAACCTGCCTGAAGAGGCAGGTGAAGGTGCTTGCACACCTTGGGTTCTTTAGCAATCACCTCTATAAGCTCATCAGAAAGGTCCTTTGGATGACTTGTGGTAAACCTTACCCTCCATATCCCTTCAATCTGAGCCACCATTTTTAATAATTCTGCAAAACTGGGGAAACCTTTCTCTTTCTTACCATAGGAATTTACATTCTGCCCAAGGAGCATCACCTCTTTTATTCCGTAACTTGCAAGAGTTTCCACTTCTTTGAGTATCTCCTCCGGAGGTCTGCTTACTTCTCTTCCCCTGACATAAGGCACTATACAATAGGTACAGAAGTTATCGCATCCCTGCATAATTGTGACATAGGCTTTAACCCCTGAACAAAGCTTTCTTACAGGAGGCACAAAAGGCAAATTAAAAGAATCCTTAAGCTCTGTCCACACAACAGGACCTTTTCCTTTTTTTACAAGCTTAATGGCTTCTTTTATGCGGTAGAACTCCTGCGTGCCAAGCACAATATCCACAAAGGGGAATCTCTTTACGAGAGCCTCTCCCTTTTGCTGGGCAACACATCCAGTAATCCCTAAAATCAAATGAGGCTTCCTTTTTTTCAGATGCTTAAATCTTCCCACCTCACTGTGAACCTTGTATTCTGGCTTCTCCCTGACAGAGCAGGTATTTATTAAAATAAGGTCTGCTTCTGAAGGGGCTTTCACTGGCTCATACTCTTCTGAGAGAAGCCAGAGCATCTTCTCAGAATCATTTTCATTCATTTGACAACCAAAGGTTTTTATGTAAACTTTTTTCTTCATAGCACACTTTAATATAAATCAGTTTAAAAAACTTTCAAAAGGAGAAAAAAGATGATTATTGAAGAGATGAGTTCTGTAGAGTTTGAAGAGGCTATAAAATCCGGCATAAAGACAGTGCTTATTCCTGTTGGCTCTGTAGAAGCACATGGGCCACATCTTCCCCTATCAACGGATCTCTACACCATTTATGAAGTTTGCAAAGAAGTAGCCAGAAAGGCAAAGGTAATGGTGGCTCCTCCTCTTTATTATGGGCTTTGCAGAAGCACGAGAAACATCCCTGGCACCATAAGTATAAAAGGAGAAATTTTAAAAGCACTTCTTTTAAACATACTCTCAGAATTTTATAGATGGGGGCTGAGAAATTTTTTTATCCTTTCAGGCCACGCAGGAGGCACACATGGAGCATACCTTCTGGATGCTGCAGAAACTTTTATAGAAAGCCACAAAGATGCCAGGCTTTTTGTGGCAGACATAATAAAATTGCTTGCCCCCTTTTTAAAAGAGCTTAATATTCCGCCTGAGGACTCTCATGCAGGGGAATGGGAAACATCAATGATTATGTACCTTAAGCCCGAACTCGTAAAAACTGGGGGCTTTGAAGACTATCCCAGATTCCCAAAGTTCAGAGTGGTCTATGAAAAAGAAAAGTACTGGTCAAGTGGAATCTGGGGAAATCCTCTTACAGCTTCCCCTGAAAAAGGAAAGGTGCTAACAGAAAAGCTCGTTACATTTCTTGTAGAGGAAGTTAAGAAATTTTTGTAAATTAGGCATTTCGTAGACTTTTTCCTGCCTTTTGCAGAACCAGGGAGTTAAAAAAGTTAAGGAATTAATAAACAAAAATACTTCTTTCAAAATTTTTGCTAAAAAAAATTCCTTTTTTCAAAAGGCAAAAAAATTTTACATCTTAAACAAGAACCTTGATTCCTTAATTTCTTGGTTTCAATTCCTTATAGGTAGGATGGTAACCCTGATTACATTTGTGAACCTGAAGCTTGTAGAATTTGTTTCAATTCCTCATAGGTAGGATGGTAACCTGCTTCAATCAAATTTCCAGGTAACTCATTGTAAAGTTTCAATTCCTTATAGGTAGGATGCTAACCTCTGGAATAGGAGTAAAACCCAAAGATTCAAGCCAGTTTCAATTCCTTATAGGTAGGATGGTAACTGTATATCACAGCCCTAGAGGCAGGTTGGGTATAAGGTTTCAATTCCTCATAGGTAGGATGGTAACCCATTTTATAATAGAATTTATCACACTTTTTCAATTTTCAAAGAGCGTATTTATAATTCTTAATTTTGCCGAAAATCCTTATTTTGTCAAGGGATTCTTTGTCGTCGATCCCCTGGGGTTTTCCCCCTACTGAAGGTAGACGACATATTATACAATAAACTCTTCTTTCCCTTTTTCCATACCTAAAACTTCACGAGAAGTGTACCATCCAGTTTTAAAAACATAAATAATTACAGAATCTTCCTCTGGCTCTATAACAAGCTCAAGTTCTCTTTTCAATCTCTCAAGCTTCCCAGGACTGATCTCCCCTTCAAAAACAGAATTTTGCACCCAAGTAAGATACTTCCTGCAAATCTTAAGCACCTTTTGTACTCTTTTTACATTTATGTCGTAAACTAAAATAACTCGCATTTTTATTAAACTACTTCTACCAATACGCTATAAATGGACTATATTCCTCCTCCCCTATCAAGTGCTTCTCAATTTTATAAAGTTCAAGCCTGATTAAACGCCTGTAAGACACTTTTCTCTTTAGCCTTCTATGATAAAAAGTAGTCTTCAGCCTCTCCTCAAGCTCCTTGATAAAAAGCCTTTTTCCATCATCATTAAGCACTATTCCTTCAAGGCGTTTTTCAAAGTGCTTTCCCTTTATCATTCCCTTGTTTATCAAAGTAAAAATCACTCTGTCCACGATAATAGGCTTAAATACCTCTGCTAAGTCTAAATTTAAACTAAATCGCCTGAAATTAGTAGTGTGAAGAAAACCAATTCTTGGATCAAGATGAGTAAAAAAGATCTCACTCAGGCAAATTGTATAAAGAAGAGAATTACCAAAACTTATCAAAGCATTAAGACGATTCTTAAGAAGATCAAGCACCATGTTCTCAACTCTTACCTCTTTTCTTTCGTCCCTGTAGGCAAACCCAGAAATGAGCCTTCCTATTTCAATAAAAGGGTCTTCCTGCTCAGGGGTAAGGTGTCTTGACATAAGCCATACCTCTCTTTTGCAAATGTAGTAATACCAAACAAGCGTGCCAGTGATAAACTGAAATTCCTTTTTCATAATAACGCCTTTATCTCTTAGCAAATTAAATTTGGCACTTTAAGCCCTGTCTTGTCATAATAATCGCTTAAGGCTTCCATAGGCACATAATACATTCCAAGCTCCTCGTCAAAAGGTGGCTTAAAATTTTTCTTTAAGCTTACTTGTATTACATAATCGTAAAACCCAGGTTTTAGCCTTGCAAGCTCTAAAAACGCACCTTTATCCCCTTTTTTGAGCCTCCTTATTCCTTTTTTCCACGCCTCAAATACCTCTTTTGCAAAGGAACTAAGCTGAATAAATACGCTTTCCTTGTAAAATACTTCTTCAATCAACTTAAGCTCCGAAATAAAGCTTATATCCTCATCCAAAGAGGACTCCCCTCTAAAACGAAGATATTTTATTGCAGAAATATAAGGCTCAACCTCTTTTTTTACATCAACAGCCTTTTCCTTTATAAGGGAAAAGTAATTTTCCACCAGAAAAGAGAAATCCTCTTCTTTTAAAGTTTTTCCTTTATTAAACCAGGGCATCAAAACCTCTTCCGTTGTCTCAAGAAGAAGTCTATCGTAGATATAACTTGCAAAGGTTCTTCCTGTAGTTTCGTCAAAAAGCTTTATCACTTTAAATAAGCCTTTTTCACCTCCAGCCTTTTCAAAGGCATTTCTATTGCATCTTCCTGCAGATTGAATAAGGGCATCAAAAGGGGCAAAATCCCTTATCACCACATCAAAATCTATATCAACCCCTGCCTCAACCACCTGAGTTGAAATAAGAAAAG
>JAMOQE010000071.1 GCA_027064165.1 Thermodesulfatator sp.
TTATCGTCCAACCTTTGGAGAAAACATTGTGGCAGTGCTAAGCTGTAAGACCAGGCCAGTTATGGCAACCCTTGCAGAAGGTGCCTTTGCTATAAAAGAGGTTGAAACTTCTCCTGAGATTTTAAAGCTGAAAATGCCTGAAGAATTTAACTGGGAAAGCAGTTTTAAAGTGAAAAAAATAGAAAAACGGAAAAAAGAGGCTTCTCCTTTGCTTAATGCCAAAGTTGTGGTTGCTGGTGGAAGGGGGATGAAGAGTAAAGAAGAGTTTGAAAAGCTTTTTGTTCTTGCAAAAGAGCTTGGTGGCGAAGTAGGGGCTACAAGGCCTGTGTGCTATGAAGGCTGGGTTTCAGAAGATCGGATGATAGGGGTAAGTGGAGTAAGTGTAAGGCCCAGGCTTTACATAGGATTTGGCATTTCAGGAGCTCTTCAGCACACTGTGGGAATGGAGAATTCTGAGTTTATTGTGGCTGTGAATACTGACAAAGAGGCTCCTCTTGTGAAAATGGCAGATCTTGCCCTGATTGGAGATGCGGGAGAGGTGCTTGAAAATCTTCTGAGGCTTATTACTCAGGAGAAGGAGAAGAGTAAATAGATTCCCCAGATACTCAGACTTGTGGTAAGCCCTGCAAGGCTTAAGCTCCTGTAAACTTTGGGAAGGGACGCTTTGTAATATTTTGCAGTTAAAATTAAGCAAAGGTGCATTGGGGAAAGCATTATTCCTGTAAATCCCCCTCCAAAAACAAGAATAAAGTTTAAAGGGTTAAAGTGCGCTCCTTCCCCAATAAAGCCAAGTAAAAGGGGAAGAACTATAGCAGCAAAGCCCACTTCAATTCCCACGGCAAAGCCAATAATCCATGCAAGCACAAAGGCCGCAAGTGGTATGGGAATGTGAAGAATTGTTAAATGCCTTAAAAAAAGTGCTGCAGCTCCTGTCTGAAGAATAAGCTTTTTGTAAAACAGTACTCCTATGATAAGGAGTACTATTTCCAAATCCAGGGTTTTTTTGAAGATAATTTTTGTCTTGGAGAAGGAGGGCTTTTTGTGCAAAAAAAGGATAAGAATGGTTATAGGGAGGGTAATAGCAAGGTCTATGTGCATTATAAGGGCAAGGAAAATAATTATAAAAAGTGGATAGATGGAAAAAATTAAAGATTTCAGAGGGGTTAAAGCCACACAAACTCTGGGAGAAAAAAATTTTTTCATAAATAAAGGAAGGGAAAGGAGCATGGAAAAGGTTACAAATATTCCAGCTTTGAAAAGCTGATAATAGTGAATTCCAAGGATACTTGCACCCAGGACAAAACTTGGATAAAGTGGCCAGATGGGCACCCACAAATGCCTGCACCAATAGTTAACAAAAGTAGCCTCTTCCGGAGTTGCATGGTATTTCTCGCAGAGCTCTTTAATCATTATAGCAGAGATAAGGGCACCTCCCGGCATGGGCATGAGTCCTACAAGCATGGGTAAAAGCAAAATGCCATTTTTTCCTGTAAGGAATTCAATTGCCTGGCTCAAGGTTTTGAGAAGCCCCAGCTCCTGCATGGAAAAGCCCAGTGTAAAGGCAGAAAGGATGATAATGATTAATCTAAAAGTTTCTTTGGCAAGGATGGTATTTAAAAATGCCTGAAAGCAAAGTGTTTTTAATGTAAGGAAACCAAAGAAAAAAGCCCCTATCAGGATGCCTAAGGCTACATTTTTTCTAAACCAGAGGATAAAGAGAATTATCGCTATGGAAATGAGCAAAAATAAAGAAGCATCCATAATAAGAAATATATTACAATTAAGAAAAGAATTTTTCAACAAAGAAGGGGGAGTTCCCCCTTCTTTAGCTATGATTTTTAGTTATGTTTTACTTTTACTGCTTTTTCCAGAACCTCTTTATTTGGCACGAAAAAGTTTTCTGCCTCAGCTTCTATCAGCACTGAGGTGGGGAAGAAGCCTTTAATTTTACCTTTGATTTCATCAAGTTCTATTTCTTGATTAATAGAGAAAAGCTTTTTTAAGTAAAGCCCGGCTATTAAATTTTCAGCAACTCTTTTTCCACCAAGTCCCAGAGCAATTGCCACTGCAAAGAACATCAAAGCCAGAATAACAGTGATATTCGCTGTAAAAATAGTGGTGGGGAATCCCAGTTCTCTCAGGGCTATTATCAAGGCAAAAACAGTGATAATAACTTCCAGAAAGGTTGCCAATATTGAAGAAAATTCAATTTTGTAAGAGGAAAGAAAGTTTAAAACGATTTGTTTGGTAACTTTACCCAGGTAAGAAATGAAAATAAAAATAAAGAGAGCTCCAAAAATTTTGGGTAAATAAGCAATAAATTGGTTTAATGTGTCTATAACAATGGTGATACCAAGCACTTCTGTGGCAGATACAATAAAAATAAGCAGGATGCTTAAATAAACCAGAGATGCCAGAAAGTCCTCAGCTCTTTTTTGAACTCCCACTTTTTTTAATAGCTGATTTACACCCGAAGATTCTGCAATGTAATTGATGCCAATCAGGCGAAAGATTCTTTTAGCAATTTGCTTGGTAATAAGGGCAATAATCCATCCTACTAATAAGATAACAAGGCTTCCCAGAAAATTGGGAAGAAAAGCCCCAACTTTTTGACAGGCACTTGCTACCAAATTTAAAACAGCCTCCTTACCTATAAGAAGCCCTTCCATAAACCCTGCCATTTTCTACACCTCCTTTTGATTTTTTTTAGTTTTTGCCATAGGAAATAAGTAGGTTGTTGCTTTTAATATATTTATTAAAAATTCAAACATATTTAGAAAATTGTCTATTAATTCTCCTTTAAAATGAATTTCTTTTTCCCAGCGATTCCACTCTTCGTCACTTATTTTTATATTATTAAATACATTTTCTATCTCTTTTTTTAGATTTTTTTGCATTTTTTTCATGGCTTTATATGAGCCTCCTTAATTTTTGTAAAATTCTATGCATTTTGACTCTTACATTGTTTTCCGACATGTTTAACAATTGAGCAATTTCTTTTGTGGATTTTTCTTCATAGAACCTTAAGTATATTAAATATCTTTCAAAGGGAGAAAGATTTTGCAATATATTAAGTTCTGCTTTGGTCTCAGAGTCAAAAGATTCCGGGAGGGAAATATCTTCAAAAACTTCTTCATAACTAAGAGTTCTCTTTCTTTTTCTGAAGTAATCAATAATCCCTGTCCTTAAAATTGAATAAATTAATCCCTTAAGATTTTGAATATTTTTACTTCTTTTTATAGAAAGATAAATTTTTACCCATACATCCTGAAATAAATCTTTTGCCTCTTCTTTATTTAAAGTGGCAATGTAGCATTCTTTGTAAATCATTTTTTTATACCTGTTGTAAATTTTAGAAAACGCCTTTTTATCTCCGGCCTTTATGGCTGCAATTATTTCTTTTTCTTCCTGCTGTTTCATATCCTAATTATTAAAGACGCAATAGAATAAAAAATGTTACAGGTGAATAGAAAAAAATTTTTGTATTAAAGAAACTTTTCAGTGGAAAGCTTTAATTTAGTACTTTAAAAAATGATTATATAAAGAATTGAGAAGATTAATAGGATGGGGAGGCTGACGGGGCTCGAACCCGCAACACCCGGGGCCACAGCCCGGTGCTCTACCAGTTGAGCTACAGCCTCCACTTTATGAACTTTACTCGCAGTTTAACCCAAATTTTAAAAATTTCAATATCAATAAAGCAACCCTAAGAAATAAAGAGGCATTTTATTTTTGATGGGAAGTTCTATATCGTCGCTTATTACTAAATCTGCCTGTTTTCTTTTTTTAGATTTCCCTCCGATTTCTATTTTTAACCCATTTATTATGTAATCACATTCTTTTTCGTCTGGGCATGCAAAAATTTCTCCATATTTTTCTACCAGATTATAAACTGCAAAAGCTTCTCTTGCAGTTCCAAGATTTCCATCAAAACAATAATAAAAAGAAACATCTGTAAGCAAAAGTTTGGCTCCCTTGGTATATCCTGTGTCTTTTTTTTTCTTTCTAATTAGTTTTAAAATTTCTGCTGCCTCCATAGCAAAAAGAAGTTCGTAAAGCTTTTCTTTCCCAATCTGCCAGTCTCTACAAAGAGACGAAATATTAAGCACAGGAACAGGAGTAAAAAGGAGATGTCCAATAATTGCTCTTAAAAGTTTTAAATGACTTTCCCTGATAGAAGGGACAAGAAGCGGGACATCGTGAAAAATTGCTCTTTCCAATACCCCTTTTAATTTTTCACAATAAGCTCCTTCCTGAAAAAAAGGTCTTGTTCCTTCTATTAAATAGTTTTTAAATTTCTGTAAAAGCTCAAAAGGGCTAAATTTTTTTAGAAAGTCTATTTTTAAGTCAAAAATGTCTATTGGTTCAATTAAAATTCCAGAAGTAAGAAACAGATATTCTCTAAAAGAAAGAAGGGGAAGCCTTTTCAACACAAAACGACGGGCAAGATCCGCTGAAGAAGCTTTAAGGGCTAAAGAACTGCTACCACTTGCCCATATAAAATGCTCAGGAAAAGAATCATAAAGTGCCTTAAGATGAAGAGCCCAGTCTTTTGCATATTGCACTTCATCTAAAACTACTCCTTGATAACCCGCTTTGAAAATAGCTTCTACCAGATCATAAAGGGAAACCCCGGAAATAAGGGGATGCTCCACCGAAACATAGAGGAATGGTAAATCTTTGATTTTGCTCAAAAGAAAAGTGGTTTTCCCAACTCCTCTTTGTCCGTAAAGAATCAAACCTCTCAAATTTTCAATTTTTAAGTTCTGGGAAAAAAGCCGATATCTTTCTGGTAAACAGAGTTTTAGCCTTTCATATATAAGCTCAAGTTTTTCTATAAGTTTGGCAAATTTATTCATAGTTCTATTTTAGAACTTTTTTGAAAGTTATCAAGGTTTTTAGTTCTGATGGAGGACTAAAGTGAGAAAATTTAGTTCTGTATTAGAACTATTTGCACCACTCAGAGAGTTCTTCAAGATATGTATCCAGCATTTTAAGGTAGCTTTTGTATCTTTCACAGGGGATTTCTCCCTTTTTGACTGCTTCCTTTACTTCGCAGCCAATTTCTTTTATGTGCATACAGTTTGCAAATTTGCATGTGTAATTTTTAAACTCTGGAAAAAAGTCCTTTATTTCCTTTTTGTCAATAAGACTTTTTGCTTCTACCTTAGAAAATCCTGGAGAATCTGCCACAAAGGAGCCTTTGCCAAAAGGAATAAGTTTCACCCCTCTTGATGTGTGCCGTCCGCGGCGGGTTTTTTTGCTAATTTCACCGCTTTTTAACTCCACCCCAGTAATTCTGGAAAGGAGAGCACTCTTTCCCACTCCAGAAGGGCCTGCCATCACGCATATCTGCCCTTCTAAATAATTAACAAGCTTCTCTATTCCCTCGCCTGTAAGAGCACTCACCTCAAGCACAGGATATCCCACCTTTTCGTAAATCCTCTTCCACTTTAAAAGCTCCTCTTTTTCTTCCTGGGTGATGAGGAGATCAATCTTATTAAACACCACCACAGACTCCACTCCCTCTTTTTCGTAGATCACCAGCAGATTATCAAGAAGAAAGTTTTGAAACTCAGGGTCTTTTATGGTGACCACTATAATTGCTCTATCTACATTAGCTATTTTGGGACGGATAAGAAGATTTTTTCTTTCTTCAATTTTTTCAATGGCAAAAAGCCCATCTTCAGTGACAAAACCCAGCACCCAATCTCCAGCCCAGACTTTCTCCTGCTTTTTTAGTTTCCCACGAGGTACTCCGCGTAGTTCTTCTCTATTTTCTGTTAAGACTCTGATAAGCTGGGCTTCCCTTTCTATTACCAAAGCTTTTATTAGTTCCATTAAAATTTAAACATAAGCAGAAACTCCTCCTTTTTCAAGAGGATTTTGTTGACTTTTTTGTTTAAGAAGTGTAATTTTAAGATTTGATGAAGCTTAAGTTTCCGATAGGAATTCAGAGTTTTGAGAAGATTAGAGAGGAAGGTTATTATTATGTAGATAAAACGCAATTTGTTGAAAAACTTGTTAAAAGCGGAACATATTATTTTCTTTCTCGCCCTCGTAGATTTGGCAAGTCACTATTTCTTGACACTCTCAGGCAGACCTTTCTCGGGAAAAAGGAGCTTTTCAAAGGGCTTTATCTTTACGACAACTGGGACTGGGAGAAAAAATACCCTGTCATTTACATCTCCTTTGGAGCAG
>JAMOQE010000072.1 GCA_027064165.1 Thermodesulfatator sp.
CCAATAAATCCTTATGGAGAAACAAAGGCAACTGTAGAAAGGATACTCAGGGATTTAGCAAATTCTGGAAGCGGTTTTAGGTATATATCTTTAAGATATTTTAATGTTGCAGGGGCAGATCCTGAAGGGAAAATAGGCTTTGCCTACCCAGAACCTACGCATTTGATAATAAGAGCATTAAAAACAGCAAAAGGAGAATTTGAGAAGCTTGAAATATACGGAACTGATTATCCCACACCTGATGGAACCTGTATAAGAGATTACATCCATGTAATGGATTTAGCTGAAGCTCATCTTCTCGCACTGGAGTATCTTCTTGATGCTGGAGAGAGTGATATTTTAAATTGTGGGTATGGAAGGGGCTTTTCTGTTAGAGAGGTTGTGGAGACTGTTAAAAAAATAACAGGAGTAGATTTTAAAGTAGTAGAAGCTCCAAGGAGGCCTGGAGACCCTGCAGCCCTTGTAGCAGATAATTCCAAGATAAAGAAAAAATTTAACTGGAAGCCAAAATATGACAATCTTGAATTTATTATTCAAACGGCTTGGAATTGGGAGAAGAAATTAAAAGTTTAACCCGGGAGGGAGTTAAATGGGAGATAAGGTGCTTGTGAGTATTATTATGGGAAGTGATTCTGACTTGCCTGTGGTAAAAGGGGGAGCAGAAATTCTGGAAAAATTGAAAATTCCTTTTGAAATTACTATAATCTCTGCCCACAGGACTCCAGAAGCCCTTTGTGATTATGCTAAAAAGGCAGAGGAAAGGGGAATAGAGGTTATCATAGCAGTAGCAGGAGCTGCAGCTCATCTTCCCGGAGTTGTGGCAGCACTTACTACCATCCCGGTAATTGGTGTGCCTGTTAAAAGTGGTGCTCTCCTTGGTATGGATGCCCTTCTTTCCATGGTGCAGATGCCAAGTGGTGTACCCGTTGCTACCGTTGGAATTAATAATACCAAAAATGCTTCACTTCTTGCAGCAAGGATTTTGAGCCTTAAATATCCTGAAATTAAAAAAGAGCTTAAGGTATACATAGATAATATGAAAAAGTCAGTAGAAAAAAAGAGAAGCATCCTTGAAAGCATAGGCTACAAAGAATATCTGGAGAAGATGAGTGCCGATAGTTAAACCAACTTCAGAAAATATAAAAACAGCTGCAGAGCTTTTAAAAAAAGGAGAACTCGTTGCTTTTCCTACAGAGACAGTTTATGGTCTTGGAGCCATAGCTTTTAATGAAAGGGCTGTTGCTAAAATTTTTGAGCTTAAAAACCGCCCCGGTTTTGACCCTCTTATTGTGCACATAGCAGAATTTTCCATGCTTGAAGAGGTTTGCCATTTCAATGAAAAAGCAAAAAGGCTGGCAGAGAGGTTTTGGCCAGGCCCTTTAACACTTGTGCTCCCTAAAAAGGAAAATGTCCCTGGAATACTCACTTCTGGACTTCCTACAGTGGCTGTGAGAATGCCTGCCCATAAAGTAGCTCTTGAGCTTATAAAAGAATGTGGACTTCCCATTGCTGCTCCAAGTGCCAATCCCTTTGGCAAATTAAGCCCTACCAAGGCTGAGCATGTGCTTTCCTATTTTGGAGAAGAACTATTTATTCTTGACGGAGGGGAGTGCAGGGTAGGGCTTGAATCTACGATTATTGATTTGACCCAGGAAGTGCCTGTTATTTTAAGGCCCGGTGGAGTCCCTCCTGAAGAGATTGAAAAATTTTTAGGAAAAATAGAAATTAAAATAGCAAGTTCATCTTCTCCCAGGGCCCCGGGGCAATTGAAAAAGCACTATTCACCACGCACTCCACTTAAAATTTTTTGGAGAAAAGAAAAATTTTCCGGCAAAAGGATAGGTTTTATAGCATTTTCTAAGCCTCCAGCAGAAAAATACGAAGTGCTGCGGATTCTTTCTCCTGCTGGCGATTTAAAAGAGGCAGCAGCCAATCTCTTTAAGTTCTTACACGAGCTTGATAAAATGGGACTTGACTTAATTCTTGTTGAACCGGTTCCTGAAAAAGGGTTGGGACTTGCCATTATGGACAGGCTTAGAAGGGCAGAAGCTGATTCAGAAATTTAAAGAAATTAAGAATCTTTCGCACTTGTATTTTTCTTTTAAAATGCTATTATTTTAAAATTAAAAAATGTTTAAAAGGAGTTAATTTATGAAAAGTGAAAGTGTAGATAATAAAGAAAAAGAGCTTTTGAAGATTTTGATTCTTGGGGATCCTGTTTTAAGGCAAAAGTCCACGCCTGTGGAGAATATAGATGGAGAGCTTGTGGAATTTATAAAAAAAATGGCTGATACTATGTATCAGGCTAAAGGCCTGGGCCTTGCAGCAAATCAGGTGGGAGTGGCCAAAAGATTTTTTATAATGGACCTTGCGCAGAGGGAGGGAAGTCCCAAACTTGAAGTTTTTATAAATCCTGAAATTGTAGAGGCAGAAGGGGAGACAACCTATGAAGAAGGATGTTTAAGTATCCCGGGATATGCTGCAAAAGTAAAACGTCATGCCAGGCTTTTTATTAAAGCCTATGATCTTGATGGGAATCCCTTTGAAAGGGAGCTTGAGGGGCTTGCTGCTATAGCCTTTCAACATGAACTTGATCACTTGGATGGAATTCTCTTTGTGGACAGGCTTTCTCCCTTGAAAAAGGCGCTTTTTAAAAAGTGGTGGAAAAAGCACGGGAAGAAAAAATAGGGCTTATTCCTCCCAGATCCTTCTTATAAGCTGGATTCGGGAGGCCTTGCCTTCAGAGTTTAATTCAATAAATACTCCTTCAATTTTAAACGGGGGCTTCTTTTCAACTTCAAATTTTCTGGGTACCTGTGTGAGATAAAGATCCATACAAGATTCTATTTTCATACCAATAATGCTATTTAAAGCACCGCACATGCCGGCATCAGTGAGATAGGCGGTGCCTTTGGGAAGAATTCTTGCATCAGAAGTCTGCACATGGGTATGGGTGCCTATAAGGGCGGAAACAAGCCCATCCAAGTAAAAACCAAGAGCTATTTTTTCCGATGTGGCTTCGGCATGAAAGTCAACAAAAATGTACAGAGTTTCTTTTTTTAATTCCTCTGCAAGGGCTTTTCCTATCAAAAATGGATTATCCAGGGGACGCATAAAAATACGCCCCTCAAGATTTATTACGGCAAGTTTTAGCCCCTCTTTTTCAAGGATAGTCCAGCCCTTTCCAGGAGCACCTTTCCCATAATTAGCTGGCCTTAAAACATTCTGGCTTTTTTCCAGATAGGGGAAAAACTCCTTTTTCCAGATGTGGTTTCCAGAGGTTAAACAATCTATACCAAGAGAGAGAAGTTCATCAGCAATTTTCTGGGTAAGTCCATAGCCTCCAGCAGCATTTTCTCCATTAGCAATAATAAAATCCGGGTTAAATTCTTCTTTTAAATCGGGAAGGAGCTCTTTTAGAACTTTTCTTCCTGCCTTACCTACAATGTCTCCCAGAAAAAGAATTCTCATTTCTGCCCCTCTTTATTTGGCATATTCAATAGCCCTTGTTTCTCTTATTACAGTAACTCTTATAATGCCAGGATAAGTAAGCTCTTTTTCAATTTTTTGAGCAATCTCTCTTGCAAGAAGATAAGCATCTTCGTCGCTTATTTTTTTATCATCCACAATTACCCTTACTTCTCTTCCAGCCTGGATGGCAAAGGCTTTTTCCACTCCTTCAAAAGAGGAGGCAATGGATTCAAGTTCTTTTATTCTTTTTATGTAAGCCTCAAGGAGCTCTCTTCTTGCTCCGGGCCTTGCTCCCGAGATAGCATCTGAAATTTGAAGGATTACTCCCAGAAGAGAAGTAATAGGGACATCTTCGTGATGTGAGGCAATGGCATTGACGATTTCTTCGTCTTCTCCGTATTTTCTGGCAAGATCAGCACCTATTAATGCGTGAGGCCCTTCCTGTTCGTAACTTGCAGCTTTCCCTATGTCGTGAAGAAGGGCTGCTCTTTTTGCTTTTTTTACATCAAGCCCAAGCTCTCCTGCAAGTGCACCGCAGATAATGGCAGTTTCTATAGAGTGCTGAAGTACATTCTGGCTGTAACTCGTGCGAAATTTGAGTTTTCCAAGCATTTTTACAAGTTCAGGATGAAGGCCGTAAATACCAAGCTCAAAGCAGGCCTTTTCCCCTATTTCCATGAGATGCTGCTCCATTTCCTCTTCTACCTGTTTGACCACTTCTTCAATTCTCGTGGGATGAATTCTCCCATCGGCAATGAGTTTTTCAAGGGCAATTCTTGCAATCTCCCTTCTTAAGGGATCTACACAGGAAAGCACGACCACCTCAGGGGTATCATCTATGAGGAGATCAACCCCCGTAAGAGCCTCAAAAGTTCTTATGTTTCTTCCTTCTCTTCCAATGATTCTTCCTTTCATGTCTTCATTTGGAAGGTGAACTACAGATACGGTTTTTTCTGTCACAAAAGGAATGGCAGCTTTAGCAATGCTATAAGCCAGGATTTCCTGAGCTTTTCTTTTAGCTTCTTCCTTAATAGAATTTTCAAATTTCATAATAACCTTTGCTTTTTCTTCTGTTAGCTCTTCTTCTACTTTTTTCAATAAAAGATCCTTTGCCTCTTTTTCCGTAAGCCCAGCAACTCTTTCAAGTTCTTCTTTTGTTTTTTGAGAAAGTTCTTCAACTTCTTTTTTATTTTTCTCTATTTCTCTTTTTTCCTGTTCCAGGCTCTTTTGTAAATCTTCAAGTTCTTTCAATTTTTTTTCAATGGAGCTTTCTTTTTTTTCTAAATCTCTTTCTTTTTTATTTATGTAATCTTCTTTGGTGGATAGTCTTTCTTCTTTAAGGGCAAGCTCCTGAAATTTTTTTTCAAATTCTTTTTCTAGTTTCTGTTTTTGATTGATAAGTTCTTCTTTTATTTGAAATTGGGCTTCTTGAATCTTGAGCTTTGCTTCCTGTTCAGCCTGTTTAATAATTTCTTCTGCCTTATTTTTTGCTTTTTCAAGCAAAGCTTGAGCTTCTAACTCTTTTTCCCGTTGCTGTTTTTTCTGAAGATAAAAATACACTCCTGCCAGAGCAAGTCCTATTAGAATTCCGATTACTATTCCTGCCGCCATAGTGAAATCCCTCCTTTTTATTTTTTTGGGAGGGAGAAGGAAAGAAAAAATTGTAGAAAAAAAGACTTAATTAGACCCCGGGGTGCCGTGGCAGACTGCCTGCTCCAAGCTCTAAAACAAAACTTTTGGGGTGGGGTCTGGCCAGCCTTCTTTGCTCCTTTAAGGAGCTACAGGCCCCAGATCCACCTTGCCCCATCCTTTGTATGGTGTTAGCTTGGCAGGTCTTTAATCTGCACACGAACACCCCAGGATTGATGATTCTTTTTCTAAAAACTCCCCCAATTTGCTAACCTGGAGCTTGAGATAATTCTCAAGCTCCTCTTTTTCCTTTTTTACTTTTACATAATCATAAGCAACCTGTAAAAGAAGCCACACCGCAAGTTTAAAAGCAGGTAACTTTTTTAAACTCTCTACCTCCTGTTTTTTTTCTTCTAAATAGTCCAAAACTTCTCTTATTTCTTCTTCCGGGATGTTGGCCCGGAAGGTAAAATATTGGCCTAAAAATTCAAACTCAACTTTTTTTTGTTTCATTTACACTATATCTGGGAGAGTTTTTCTATTAACCTACCAAGACGCTCTTTTAAAATCTTCCTTTCCTCCTCCCTCCTTTCTATTTCTTCTAATAATTTGGCATTTTCAGCCTCTTTTAACCTGAGTTTCTCTATTAATTCTTCTTTTTCCTTCTTTAATTGAGTTACAAGAGAAATTAAGGCCTCTATTTTTTCTTCTAAACTTTCTATTTCCTGGATAGCCATTTTTTTCCTCCTTCAAGTAACTTACAGAATTCACTTTTTAATAAAACTCCGATTTTAATAATTGTCAACCGTAATTTTTCAAGATTCTTGGCTTTGCAAAAAAAATAAAAAGTTAAAAAACTTGTTAGTTTATAAAAAAAAGAGTAGAATAACCAAATATAAAAGAGCGAGACACTTCAGGAGGAGCAAATGGTGGTGGAAAGATTAAGAGAGACAAGGGAGACAAGAGTGAGAGTAAAGCTAAGTCTCAATTTTGAAGAGTTTCCCATAAAAATAAATACAGGGATAGGTTTTTTTAATCACATGCTTGAGCTTTTTGCTTATCACAGCGGGACTTCTCTTGAAGTAGAGGCAAAAGGGGATCTTGAGGTGGATTTTCATCACACAGTAGAGGATGTGGGAATAGTGCTTGGAGAGGCTATAAATGAGGCTCTGGGGAAAAGAGTGGGGATTGCGAGGTATGGAGAAGCTACTATTCCCATGGAGGAGTCTCTCAGTCAGGCAGTAATTGACCTTGCCACAAGGCCCTATTTACATTTTGAGGCAAAGTTCCCAGCGCAAAAAGTGGGAGACTTTGATCTTGAACTTGTGGAGGAGTTTTTTAGAGCCTTGGTATTTAATGCAAGATTTACCCTGCATCTGAGAAATCTTTATGGGAAAAATTCACATCACATAGCAGAGAGCCTTTTTAAGGCCTTTGCCTACGCCTTTAAAAGGGCTTTAGCCCCTGTGGAAGAGAGGATAGTATCTACTAAAGGGACGCTTTAGCTGAAGGTCAAAAGGAATAATCTTAGAGCCTATTTTCAAAGTCCACTGAATCAGGGGATAGGTAAAAGATTGCCTTAGTTTGATTTTGGCAAGGGGATAGGGAAGGGTAATCAGTAAATAGAAGAAAGTTATGAAAATTATTCCTTTTATAGCTCCCAGAAGGCCACCAAGAAGCCTATCAGCAAAACTGAGCTTAAGAATTTTAAGCAGTTTGGCTACTATCCAGCCAGCAAATACAAAGGCAAGGTAAACACCTGCAAAGGCAAAAACTAAACTAAGAATAGGCAGTGCCTTGGGATGATGGATGATTTTTCCCAGAAAAGGAAGGATTTTCTGTGAAATCCTCCCTGCAAGTAAAAAAGCTGCCACTACACCTACTAAGGAAAATACAGTCTTTACAAATCCGGAGAATAAGCCCCGTATGATAAAATAAACAAGCACTGGGATGGCTATGTAATCAAACCAGGTCATAGAGGGCTGTTTACCTCCTTTTTTAAATTTTTAATCTTTGTTTTTTAATAGAAGAAAAAGGCTTATAATAAAAATATATGGAAAGACATTGTAGATTATTTGCTAAAATTAAGCCTTCTTGTTTTAGGAGCCATGGTAATTTATCCTCTTGCTCAAAAGCATTTTGATGTAGAAATAGGATTAACAGGATTTTTTGTTTACATTGCATTTGTAATGTTAGGTTTGTTCGCTTTAAATAAACACTACAAGCAGAAAGAGGAGGAAAAAAGAAATGCTGGATAATATATTTTTCTGGATTGGAGTTGCAGGTTTTTTTGCAGCAGCAGTAGGTTATTATCTTGCCTGGAAGCTTGATAGAGAAAAGAAGCACAAAGCTTCTCATTAAGTTATTCCACATACCAGAAAGTGCCAAGAGGAGTATCCTTTAAAACTATGCCCTCTGACTCAAGTTCATCTCTTATTTTATCGGCTTTTTCAAAGTCTTTTTCCTTTCTCGCCTTTTCCCTTTCTTTTACTAAAATTTCTATTCTTTGAAAGTCTTCTCCCTTTTCTTTAAGCTTTTTCTCTCTTTCGGTTTCCCAGAAAGCCTCAGGTGATGCCACAAGGATACCCAGCACTTTTTGCACCTTATCTCTTAAAACTTCTTTTATCTTCTCAAGAAGATTTGCCTCCTCCTGAGTTATGCTGGGCCTTGAAGAGACAAAGCCATACAGCTCATTTTCCAAGGAAAAGAGATGTCCAAGAGCCTTTGCAGTGTTTAAATCTTCAAGAAGGGAGTTCTCAAATTCCTCTTCAAAGGCACTCAGCTTTTTTTCAAGCCTTCTTGCCTTTTTTGAAAGAAGGCCCTCTTTTTGAGGAGAAAGCTTTTCGCACCAGTATAATGTCTCATAAAGGCGATAAACTGCTTTTTCCACATCTTTTATGCCCTTTTCTGAATAATCAAGAGGGCTTCTGTAGTGTTTGGTCAGGAGAAAAGTGCGGATGACCTCTGGATGAAACTTTTCAAGTAGATAATCCATGGTTACAAAGTTCCCCAGGCTCTTTGACATCTTTTCTCCGTTTACAGTGATGAGGCCATGATGTACAAAGTAGCGGACAAAGGGCTTTCCAGTTGCTGCTTCACTCTGGGCAATTTCATTCTCGTGATGAGGAAAAATAAGGTCCAATCCTCCTCCGTGGATGTCAAGGGTGTCTCCAAGATATTTCTGGCTCATGGCAGAGCACTCTATGTGCCAGCCTGGCCTTCCCTTTCCCCAGGGACTCTCCCAGAAAGGCTCTCCAGGCTTTGCTGACTTCCACAGGGCAAAGTCAAGAGGATCCCTCTTCTTCTCAGACACCTCAATCCTCACCCCTGAAATAAGCTCATCAATCTTTCTTCCAGAGAGCTTGCCATAATCTTTAAACTTTTTCACCTCAAAATATACATCCCCTCCACTCTCATAGGCAAAGCCCTTTTGGATAAGGGTTTCTATAAAGGCTATAATTTCAGGGATGTGTTCAGAAGCTTTTGGCTCCACACTTGGCGGAAGGACATTAAGCCTTTCAAGAGCCCGATGATACTCTTCTGTATATTTTTTCACAAGGTCTCTCCAGAAAATACCCTCTTTCTGAGAGCGGTTAATGATTTTGTCGTCAATATCAGTAATGTTCCTTACATATTTTACTTTATATCCCAAGTACTGAAGAAATCTATAAAGAACATCAAAGATCACAGCAGACCTTGCATGCCCAAGATGGGGGGAATCGTAAGCAGTGATTCCGCAGACATATATCCCGACTTCAGGAGGAGAAAGGGGCTCAAAGACTTCCACTTTTCTCGTAAGTGTATTATAAAGCTTAAGCTTTTTCATACTTACACCACCTCTCTTATTGCTCGTAAAATTAATCTTCCCTGTGGACGCACTGTCCCTTTCATAGGGTCAAAAAAGAGTACATTTTCGTTTACAAGATAATTTCTATACCCAGGATCTATTTCCCTTTTGGACACTTCTTCTTTTTCTTTGAAAAGACTAAGTACTTCTTTAACTTTGTTTACTTCTATCGTTTGTTCTCTTCCTTTGAACTGGATTTTCACACTCCCAAATTCAATTTCTTCCAAAAGAGCATCCAGCCTTTCTGTTGTATCTTTTAGCATAGTTTTTAAAATTTTTTCTTCTTTCCATCCTCTTTTTTTCTCCTCAAAAACAAGTACCATATCTCCTATTTTTCCTCCAATATAATCCCAAATGAGTTCCTTTTCCTCAAAATCAAATGCCTCGTATATTTTAAATGCTTCTTCTTTTGACAAATCATCTACCAAAAAACTTTTCATTCTTCCTTCAAGATGGGCATTTTTATAGATTTCTTCTATAAAAATGCAATCACTTGTTGCACAGAGGCAGTGGCAAAGATGGGTCTCTTTTGTCATTCGTACAAGAAAATTGAAAAGATCGTGAAGCACAGATCCATTTTTTTTAACTTCTTTTAACATCTGAAGCTCATCAAATATAAGAGCCGGCTTTTTCCCTTTTTCATTAAGTCTTTTCATCAAAACTTCCAAATACTTAAATACATCTCTCTCAGGCTCAGGCTGAAAAAAAAGTTTTAAAACCCTTGTAGGCACCTCAAAATGATAATTTATCTTTTTTATAAGCTTTTCTCCATACTCAAGAGCTGCTTCAATTATGTCTGTTTTTTTTACAAGCTTCTGAAAGAAGCTTTCATCCTTTGGCTGAAAAAGTGCCCTTACAAAATCTTCATATTTTCTTGTTTCAACTCCACGAAAATTTATGTAAAAAATAATATAGTCTTCAGGAAGCTCCTCACATACCTGAGTAATAAGGGCAGTCTTTCCGCTATTTATTGGTCCATAAATAAACCAGAGGACATTGGGCTCGCCGGATAAAATTGCTTTCAGTTCTTTTTTCTCTTTCTCCCGGTTAAAAAATGGCATTAATTTCCCTTTTTATTTCTTCTTTTGTCAAGAAAGAGCTTATATGTATAGGAATCTGTCAGGGCTTTACAGCTTGCTTCCAGAATATCTGTTGAGACTCCCACTGTGCCCCACTTTCTGTGCCCACTCTTTGAAATAATAAGTACCCTTACTTTGGAAGCAGTTCCTGGAAGTCCTGGCAAGACCCTTACTTTATAGTCCTCAAGCTCCATTTCTTTTATACTTGGGTAAAACCTTTCAAGTGCCTTCCTCAGGGCATTGTCAAGGGCATGCACAGGTCCATACCCCAAGGCTGCAGTGTGCTCAACTTCTCCAACTCCTGGAGGCACTCTCACAAGCACTGTTGCCTCAGATTTAGAAGCCCCGCTGTTTTCCTTGCTATCAATTACCCTATAGCTAAGAAGCTCAAAGTATTGCTTGGGCTCCCCCATAAGGGTGTAGATAAGAAGCTCAAGAGAGGCCTCTGCAGCCTCAAACTCGTATCCCTCTGCCTCAAGCTTTTTGATTTCTTCCACAATTTTTGTAAGAAGCGGGCTTTCAAGCTCAAACTCTATCCCCAGTTCCCTGGCTTTATAAATAATGTTACTTTTGCCTGAAAGTTCAGATACAAGTACTCTTCTGGTGTTCCCTACAATAGTTGGATCTATGTGCTCGTAAGTTCTGGGAGCTTTTAATACAGCAGAGACATGCACTCCACCTTTATGAGCAAAGGCAGCCCTCCCTACAAAAGGAAGTCTTGCAGGGTGGGGGAGATTTGCCATTTCAAATACATACTTTGACACCTGGGTGAGCTTCTGCAAACTTTCCTTTGCACTGCAATAATAACCCATCTTCAACACCAAATTGGGGATTATAGAGCAAAGATTGGCATTCCCACACCTTTCTCCAATTCCGTTTATGGTGCCCTGCACCTGCGTAGCCCCCATAAGCACGGCTTCAAGACTGTTTGCTACAGCACAATCAGAGTCATTATGAGCATGGATTCCAAAAACAAACTCTTTTCCCATTTCTTTTTTTACTGCTTTTATAATTTCTCTAAGCTCATGGGGCAGGGTGCCTCCATTGGTATCACAGAGCACAATACAATCAGCCCCTGCCTTCCAGGCTCGTTTGATTACTTCTATGGCATACTCAGGGTCCTCTTTAAATCCGTCAAAAAAGTGTTCTGCATCAAAAAACACCTTTTCCACCTTTGGTTTGAGATAACGGATGGAATTTTCAATAATCTCTAAGTTTTTTTCAAGAGAGATTTTCAAAGCTTCTTTTACATGCACAGTCCAGCTCTTGCCAAATATAGTTACTACAGGAGTTTTTGCCTGAAGGAGCTGATTTAAGTTTTCATCGGTTTCTGGGGTTTTTTTAGGGTGGTGAGTGCTGCCAAAGGCAACTATTCTGGCGTGCTTTAGCTCGTAATCTTTTATTTCTTTGAAAAATTGAAAGTCTTTGGGATTTGATCCGGGCCACCCCCCTTCAATATAATCCACTTTTAGTTCATCAAGTTTGAGGGCAATGCGGATTTTATCCTCTAAAGAAAAAGAAATTTCCTCTGCCTGTGCACCATCTCTTAAAGTGGTATCGTATATTTCTACTTTTTTCATGACTACCTTTCTTCCTCTACAAAAAATGGAGCTTCTCCAAGGTTAAAAGCTTCATGAAGTGCCCTTACCGCAAGCTCTGTATATTTTTCTTCAATTACACAGGAAATTTTTATTTCTGAAGTAGAAATCATCATAATATTTATTCCATGTCTTGCAAGAGTTTCAAACATTTTTTTTGCAACACCGGGATGGGTCTTCATTCCAGCTCCAATAATGGACACCTTGGCAATGTTTTCATCTCCCTCTACTTTTTCAGCTTTGATTTCTCTGGCAATATTTTTTACAATTTCCATAGCTTTTCTGAAATCTGTTTTTGGTACGGTAAAGGTCATATCAGCAATTCCCTCAGGGCGGGCAGTTTGAATGATCATATCCACTATTATACCAGCTTCTCCTATAGGGCCAAAGAGTTTTGCAGCAAGACCGGGTCTATCTGGCACACCATATACACTTATTCTTGCCTCGTTTCTATTATAGGTTACCCCGGAAACCAGTACTTTTTCCATTTCTTCGTCCTCCTCTGTAATCAGGGTGCCTTCAGCATTGTTGAAGCTTGACCTTACCACCAGAGGCACTTTATAAATCATGGCAAGCTCAACAGAGCGCATCTCAAGCACCTTTGCTCCAGCACTTGCCATCTCAAGCATTTCTTCGTAAGAAATCTTCTTAAGCTTTCTTGCCTGGGGAACAATTCTGGGATCAGCAGTGTAAACCCCTTCTACATCAGTGTAAATCTCGCATAAATCTGCTTTAAGAGCTGCAGCTAAGGCAACAGCAGTAGTATCTGAGCCCCCTCTTCCCAGAGTGGTTATATCTCCGCTTTCGGTGATCCCTTGAAAGCCAGCTACCACAACGATTTTTCCTCTGGAAAGCTCTTCTTTTATTTTTTTCTTGCCAACCTCCTTTATCTTTGCCTTGGTAAAAAGCTCAGTTGTGTAAATAGGCACTTGAAAGCCAAGAAGTGCTATAGCAGGATATCCCATGCTTTGTAAGGTTATAGAAAGAAGAGCTGAGCTTACCTGTTCTCCGGTAGAAACCAGAAGATCAAGTTCTCTAAGAGGTGGATTCTCTGTGATTTGTCTGGCAAGATTAATTAGTCTATCTGTTTCCCCTGCCATGGCAGAAACTACTACTACAAGATCATGCCCCTCATCCTTGTACTTTGCTATGCGGGAGGCAACATTTTTTATCCTTTCAAGATTGGCTACCGAAGTTCCACCATACTTTTGCACTATCAACATTCCCTATTCCTCTCCTTTCCCCCAGATTGGATCATCTCCAAATCTGTAAAACCACCACTCCTCTGGAAGGTTTATGTTTAAATTAGGTTTAAGACTGATGAAATAGTTATCACAATAGTTCAAAAGAAATTCATAAGCCCAGTTCAGCCTTTTTAAAAATTCTGAATCCCCTCCTCTGTCAGGGTGGTATTTTTTTACAAGAGACCTATATTTTTCTATCAATTCTTTTCTGGTAATTTCATGAGAGAGATTCAGGATTCGTCTTGCCTCTTCCAGCTTCTTCCAGAATTTATCTCTTGACATCTTTATTTTGCTGCAAAATCTTTTTCTCCAAAGACTTCTGCAGTAAAGAGGTAAAATTTGCACTCGGGATCTTTATAACACTCTGGAGGAAGCCCGGCTTTAAGGCATACATGCCTCAAAAAAGTTTCCCTGTCCCAGCCAAATTCTACAGGCACCTGTGGAAGAAGTACCCCTCTATAGCCGCCCTTTACCACATAAACTCCATGCACTCCAACTTCCACTTCTTCAGGACTTCCCTCTCTCATGGGAGAGAGCACAGAAATTTCTATTTCCACAAGAGGAAGCTCTTCTCTTTGAAGTGGAGGAAAACGGGGATCTCTGAATGCTGCAGATACTGCCATGTCCTGCACCACCTCATAAAGCGGATAAAGCGCCTCAAGTATCCCAATGCATCCTCTCAAATGTCCTTCTTTTTGAAGGGTAACAAAAGCACCTGCCTTTTTGAAAAGCCCCCGATACTCCTCAGGGGGTACCTCTATTTTTTTTTCTCCCTCAAATGCCCTTTCTATACTTTTTCTTGCAAGCTTAAGAAGATAAATTTTTTCCTCTTTACTTAGCATTTTTCCTTTCTATCTCCTTAAATTTAGTTAAAATTGCATTTTTGTCTCTTAATCCTATCATTACCTCTCCATCCGGGAAAATAAAGGTAGGTACAGCCCTAATGTGAAGCTTTTTGAGAACAAAATCTATATTTTTGTCTATTTTTGCTTTTGCCTCTTTACAATTTCCTTCATATTTTTTGAGTTCCTCTTGAAGTTCTTTATATCTTCTTTCTTTTTTATACTTTTCTATCAGTTCTGCAATTTTTACCACCTCGGGATATCCCTTCTTATTACAAATAAGATACTCTGAAATGGCCTTGGCATGGGGATGGATGCTTTCAATAGGAAAGAGGATAACTTTTAGCTTTACTTTTTTTTCTTTTGCCAGTTCATACACCAGTTCTTCAGCCTTTCCACAGAAGGGGCATTCGGGATCGGTAATAAAATACAGAACCCTTGGAGAGTCTCCATATACCATATCTACCAGCTTTTCCAGCTTTGCAAGTTGAGACTTATTTAGTTTGGAGTGAGTGAGGCTTTTTGCATAAAGTTCTCTTAATCTTTTTATGGTGAGCCTCTCTCCTGTTTTGAGGTCAATAATCCTTCCCACAATAAGATAGCGACCCTGAGAATCCGTATAAGCTATTGTTTTTCTGGACGGAGACAGACTTATAATTACTTCACAAAGCCCGGGAACGGGAGATCTGTCAATTTTTTCTATTTTGACATTGCGAGAATGAAGCCTTTTAAAGGCACTTTCTAATTTTTTTACACTCGGGCAGGGAGTTTTTTTTGCTAATCCACTTTTAATCCCCCCTGTTGAAAAACATAGCAGAAAAAGAAATAGAACAAAAAGGTTTTTGCTTTTTGACATAAAATCCTCCTGTTAAATGGTTTTCAATATAAAGCTTTCTAAAGGATTTCTTCCTTTTCTTGGAGTATTATCAGCAGGATAACCTATAGAAAGAATGGCACACAGCTCGTATTTCTCTTTATCAAGCCCGAGCACTTCTTTAACTTTGTCTTCATTTTTTAAAATTTCTCCAAGCCAGCAGGTGCCAAGACCAAGGGCTGTTGCCATAAGCATCATATTTTGAAGACAGGCTCCAGCGGACTGGTGATCCTTTATCTGATGATACATTCTCTCTTTATCCAGAAAAACAGCAATAAGAAGCGGAGCTTCTTCTATTATTTTACTGTAGCGGGTAAGCTTTGCTAATTCGTTTTTTACTTTGGATTCTTTGACAATTACGAATCTCCAGGGCTGATTATTAAGACCTGAAGGTGCCCAGATTCCTGCCTCAATGATCTTTAAAATATACTCATCGGGAGGAACTTTTCCCTGCACATATTTTCTTACACTGCGTCTTTTCTTTATCAGGTTAAGTGCTTCCTCCAAGACCAAGCTCCTCAATAATCTTCTTTTTTATTTTACGCATAAGCTCCACATCGTCAACAAAACTGAGCTCTTTTTTTTGGCCTTTCAGCACAGCTATCATTCTTGCTACCAAGATTCCCACATTTATGGCATCAAGCAGGGCTTTTTCGTCGTGAATAGCCCTGTTTCCTTTGTGAGAATATGCAATTCCCCACGGAGGAATAATAGCTCCCATGCAGGTCATTGTAGTAATTAAGTATCCACCTACATAAGGCCCTCCAGCATCTGCTCCCACTGCTATGGCTCCAAAGACTTTCCCTTCCATATAACTTGGCTCTCCAAAGGCAACCATATTCTCAAGACAGGTCATTCTGTCTATAAGCACTTTAAGAGGCCCGGAAGGTGCAAACCAGTAAATGGGAGTGGAAAAGATAACCCCATCTGCAGAGTAAATTTTTTCAAGAAGCGCTTTCCCAAAGTCTTCAAAGACACAGGGATACTTGCAATCAGGTTCTTCATCCTGAATGCAGCCCTTGCAGGGCTTTATCTCTCCGTCATATGCACTTACAAACTCTGTTTCAGCCCCTTCCCTCTGTGCCCCTTTTAGGGCAGCAAGAAGGAGCTGTGCTGATCCTCCATCTTTATGGGGAGACCCACAAATTCCTAATACTTTCATTATTCCAGTACCTCTTTCCAGAATTTTGGAAGGCCAAAGGAGGCCCTGTGCACCTCATGATTGTAATAAAGTGTATTTTCAAGTTCCTCCCACTTGGGAGTCTTTGGATCTTCAAAAGGAAAACGCATTAAATAGGCATTATCTCCTCCAAAGGAGGGTACATCTGCACGATAGCAATAGATTTCATTTTCAGGATACACTTTTTTAAATATTTGATAAGTCCCTTTCAGGATGTCCTTCATGGTAAAAGGAGTGCCACACTGCTGAACCACTATACCCTCTGGAGACATTTCAAGAAGCATCCTGTGAAACTCCTCTGCAAAAAGGGCATGGGAAAGCTCCTGAGTCTTCCCCCCTTCCACGCTCACATCAGGATCCGTGGTGTCTATGATGATAAGATCAAAGTTCTTTTTTTCTCTGGTGAACTTTTTTACCATTTCATAAGCATCAGCAGTAATAAGCTTTAGCCTGGGATCTTTGGGGTTTTCTGGAAGGAGACTGGGAAAGTACTTTTTTATAAGTTTAGGCACATCAGGATCTATATCCACAATTATTACTTCTTCTATTTCAGGGTACTTAAGAAGCTCTCTTGAAGCTCCAAAGTCCCCCCCTCCACAGATAAGTACTTTTTTAATCTTTCCTTTGGGAGAGGCCTGTACAGGGATGTGCACCAGAGCCTCGTGATAAATAAACTCATCCCTTTCTGTGAACTGAAGGCAGTTATTTATAAAAAGCATTTTTCCCCAGAACTCGTTTTCCATAATGTGTATGTGTTGGATCCCTGATTCAGCATGAAGAAGAGTGCCTATGTAGCCGAAAAAGTAGTCGTAATGAACAAATTCTCCAAAGAGAAACCTTATACCTTTGGGCCCGGTGGGTAATGAGTTAGCCATAATTTCTTTGACCATAGGAGGCACCCCTTATAAAAGAAAGATTTTTTTACAAATTTACCTCTTGAAAAAAGCTTTGTCAATAAGAATCGGGCTTAAAGTCCTGTGGTTTGAAGTTTTTTTAATAGTTCTGCTTGTTCAGGGGTAAGTCTTTCAGGCATTTTTGCCTGAAGGTGGATATAAAGATCCCCCCTTGTGCCATCCTCTTTGGGAAGACCCAGTCCCCTCAGTCTGAGCTTGGCTCCCGGCTTTACAAGAGGAGGTACCTTGGCTTTTATTTTCCTTCCCTCAAGGGTTTCAACTTCTACTTCCCCCCCTAAGAAAAAAGAAGTAAAAGGAATCTCTTTTTCCAGAATAATGTTTCCGTTTTCTACCCTGAAGTTTTTATGCGGAAGAATTTTTACTCTAAATAAATATTCCCTTACTTTTCTTCCACTGGGCTTTCTTATTCTTAAAATCTGCCCATCTTTTATGCCTTTTGGGATTTTAATCTTTACTGTTTCAAAGGTTCCAGGAAGGATAACTTCCTTTTCCCCCCCTTTCAAGACTTCCTCTAATGTCAGGGGGAGATCAATCTGGACAGTCTCATAAACTTCACCAAAAGGAGAAAATTCTTCATCTTGCTCAAATCTTGTGCCAAAAAGATGGCTAAAAATGTCTCCCAGATCAAAAAAGAAGGTTCTACTTCTTGTCCTGCCTCTTCTTCCAAAAATACTTCCAAGGTCAATCCCTATGTCCTGAAAAACATCTTCAAAGTTAAAGTCCCTGAAAATGTCTTCCGTGGAATATCTTCTCTGAAATTCCGCAGAGCCATACATATCATACATTTTTCTTTTTTCTGGATCTGAAAGCACCGCATAAGCCTCGTTTATTTCTTTAAATTTTTCTTCAGCTTCCTTGTTCCCTTTGTTTCTGTCCGGATGATATTTCATTGCAAGGCGCCTATAAGCTCTCTTTATTTCTTCCTGTGTAGCATTTCTTGGAACTCCAAGTATTTTGTAATAATCCTTAGCCATGGTTTTAGCACCTCCATAAAGATGTTTTAAAAATGCAAAACCCTCCCCAGCAATCTGGGGAGGGCGAAGAGGCTTTTAATTAAAAGATAAAAATCAAAGAGAGAAAATCAAGGGTTTATTTCATTTTGGACATGACTTCTTTCATGTGCTCTTGCAAATTGACATCATAGCAGGTATCACATTGCATGAAACCACGCATAAACTGAGCATGTTTATAGTCTTTTCCTTTATAATGGCAGGCACGGCAGCTTCTTGTTTTTTCATCAAGTTTAAATGGAAATACTTTGTCAAGAGCTCTCTCAAATTCCTCCTCATTTTTGGCTTTATATGCAGCGTTCATAAATAAAACAGATTGTCTTGCAACTGCAGCACTGATTCTGGCACATCTTTCAGACCTCTCTTTTCCTCCACTGGCAAAGCCAGCCTTTTTACACCAAGTAGAAACAACTACATGGCATAAAACAGAATGTACAGGAATTGAAGGTAGAGCTTTATCTGTTTTTCCGGTAGTATAAAATTTATGCTTTACAGCCCATTCGTTTGTCATTTCTGTAGGAAATGATGTTACTTCATACCATTTAAAAAGTCTTATAATGATGGGTTTGGCTTTCTCAGGCCCCATAGCCCATTCAATAGCAAGAGCAGCTCCATTCAAAGCTCCGCATAAAGTAGCATATCCTTCTACTCCTCCATTCATATATTTCATAGGCATAGGTAAATGCTTATGGGCTTTTACAGCCTTTAATACTATGTCTAAGGATGGAATAGGTAAATAATTATAAGGATAGCCTTTGTTTTCTCTAAGTAAGTGAAGAAATAACTGCCCAGAAAGTGGCTGCTCCACATTCTCCAGCAAAGTAACCAAGATGGCCTCTTTTAAAGGCTTCATCTGGATCAAGTTCAACATATCCCCAGGGTAAAAGAGGAACTTTGTGATACTTATTGGGTTCAGGATTAACAGGATACTCTCCTTTCCCGTAGCTCAGAATAGGTGAGGCTAAAAAGACGCCAGAAGTTAAAGCAAAAGCTTTCAAAAAGTCCCTTCTCTCCATCTTTGCTCCTTTTTTAATTTTCAAAAAAGATTGCTTAATTTTTGAGTATTGTCAAGTTGTAAAATCAAAATTTTACAACACACGATTTTCGGATAAATAGGATTGAGGACTATGGGAGGGGAGATTAAAATCTTGATTAGAATTTTCCTGATTTTAAGATTTCAATAAGAAGCTTTATGCCAAATAAACTTGCTAAAATAAAACCTGCAAATCCTAATAAGGGATATCCAAAAAGCTTTGGTCCTGCTTGCGTCTGAAACACAATGGAAGACCCTATCACTAAAGCGGCAGTTATCATGGCAAAACTGAGCCGATTGCTGGCCCTGTCAAGTTGATGTATAAACTTTTCCAGACCCTGATGTTCAAATTTTATACCAAGATCGTCTTTTTTTAGCTTTAAAAAGATTTCTCTTAAATCTGAAGGCAATTCTCTAAGAAGTAAAGCCGAATCTTCCAGAAATAGGCTAAATTTTTTACATTGTTTGGATAAATCAAATTTTTTTAGAAGAAGTTTTTTAATATAGGGTTTTATATGTTCTATCATGTTAAACTCTGGATAAAGAGTTCTTCCAATTCCTTCATGAATTACTAAAGCTCTAAACATTAATACCAGGGAGGGAGGAAAACGCACACGATATTTTCTCATAATTTCCAAAAATTCATTTACGAGGTTGTTTATGTCAAGATCTTTCAGAGGTACTCCGTAATAGCGCTCCAGAAAATCAAACAATTCTGCTCTAAAAGTTATTATGTCTGACGGGGCTGAAGCAATGTTAAGACTCAAAATAGCCTTTATTAACAAGTCTATATCTTTATCTAAAATAGCTTTTAAGATTTTAATAATCCAGTCTACCATTACATCGTCAAGAATTCCCACCATTCCAAAGTCTATAAAGGCTATCACATTGTTATTCAGAATAAAAATATTTCCGGGATGTGGGTCAGCATGGAAAAAATGGCATTCAAAGATTTCTTTAAGAATAAAATCCGCACCTATGAGAGCTATAGTTTTTTTGTCTATTTTTACACCTGTTTGTCCGTCAATTTCAGAGAGCTTAATTCCTTTAATGTATTCCATAGTTAGTACCCTGGAAGAAGTTAAATCCCAATAGACTTTCGGAAAGTGAATTCTGGGCTCATCTTTAAAACAGGCTCTAAACCGTTCTATGTTTCTTCCCTCTCTAATAAAATCCAATTCTTTACGAAGGGCTTTGGCAAATTCTTCTACAATTTTCGTAGGTTCATAATACTTTATTTCAGGAAAGCGTCTTTCCAAAAGAGAAGCCAGATCGTAGAGTATGTGGAGGTCAATTTCTATAAGTTCTTTTATTCCGGGGCGCTGCACCTTAACAACCACTTCTTCTCCATTTTTGGTTTTTGCTCTATGCACCTGAGCTACCGAGCCTGCGGCTAAAGGCTTTTTCTCAAAATAAGAAAAGAGTTCGTTTAAAGGTTTTTTCAATTGAGTTTCTACAATTTCTTTGACTTTTTCAAAAGGGAAAGGAGGAACTTCGTCACGAAGTTTGCTGAATTCTTTAATAAATTCAGGAGGAAGAAGGTCCGGTCTGCAACTTAATATTTGACCAAATTTTATAAAGGTAGGACCAAGCTCTTCTAAAACCAATCTGACTCTTTCAGCAGTAGAAAGCCGTTTTACCTCTTCCTGCTCTTTCTTTATAAATCTTCGCCAGAGAATAAAATACTTAAATTTTAACTTGTCGCTAATTTTATCAACGATATCTTCAAATCCATAACGGATTAAAACAGCAAAAATTTTAAGATAACGCTTAAATTCTTTATAATTTTGACGAATTCTAAAAATAAACACTTTCTCTAAATAGAACCGATTTCTTTATAATTCTTAAGAAATTTTTTTCTCTATCTCGTCAAGTTTGGTTAACACCTTTTCAATATCTTCCTTAGTAGGAATCCCCATCTCAGTTATTGTTTTTTTGATGATTTCTGAAAATTTTTTCATCAATTCTTTTTCCTGTTCCTGAGCCTGACTAAGCAATTTGTCAACTATCTTAAACTTTTCTTCTTTAGCAATTTCTCCTTTTTTAATCAACTCTTCAGCCAGTGCTTCAGCTTTTTCTTTTGTAAGATTCATCATGCCTAATCCCATTAACATGGCCTTTTTAAATATTTCCATTTTCTCTCCTCCTTTTAATGTTTTGTAAAAAGTATAACTGTTAAACAAAAATTTACCACTTTTTTAGCAAAAGTAATGTTTAATTTTAGGTGTTTAGATTTTTGGGTTTTTAATGTTATGAAAAACAAAAGTCCTTCCGTAATGGAAGAACTATTTTTGATATTTTTGGAAATTTCACCGGGATATTTACAAATTTAAAAAGTCAACTAAAATTGAAATTCAAAAACAAAACTAATTAAAGGAGCAAAAGATGAGGAAATATTTAGGTCTTTTATTATTTTTTAGTTTAATTATTTTGGGGTTTAGTGGGATCGTCCTTTATATAATTCCTCACGGGAGAGTGGCTTACTGGACCTTCTGGAGTTTTTTAGGACTTCAGAAACAGGACTGGGAGGCTGTTCACACTATCTTTGGTTTCCTTTTTATCATTTTGAGTATCTGGCATATTGGTTTAAACTGGAGAGTGATAAAAAATTACATTTTAAAGAAAGCGGTGCTTTTCTTTTCCAAAGAGTTCTGGATAACAGCAGGAATTACCACTGCTATATTTACATTTACCTTACTTAATGTTCCTCCTTGTAGTACTATAATAGATTTAGGGGAGAAGATAAAAGATTACTGGGGAACGAGGCTTCCTAATCCTCCATTTCCGCACATGGAGCTTTTTTCTTTAAACAAAGTGGCTAAATTTGTTAATCTTTCTGGAGAAGAAGCTTTAAAAATTTTGAAACAGGAAGGTTTGAAGGTAGGTTCCCCTCATGAGAGTCTTAGAGAGATTGCATTAAAAAATCATACATCTCCTGCAAAAATTTATGCGATCCTTTTAAACAAAATAAAGAAAAACTCTGAAAAAATTTTACCTGCGACAGGTTGGGGAAGGAGGACAGTGAAAGAAGTTTGTAAAGAGTTTGGTATTTCTTTGGATAACTGTCTTGAGAAGCTTCAAAAAACTTCTTTAAAAGAGGCCGCCTCTTCTGCTGGCTGTACCCCCTACGAACTTGTTAAAAGATTAAATCTTTCTTCTAAACCTTAGGAGTCTATCTCCTATTTGTTTTTCTGCGCCCCTGTCAGAGAAATGGTAGAAAATTTTGTGCTTTATCTCTTCGGGAAGATAAAGCTGTTTTACAAACCCTTCTGGATAATCGTGAGGATACTTATAACCTTTGCCACAGCCCAATTTTTTCATCAGCCTTGTAACGGGATTTCTGAGGTGCATGGGAACAGGGAGACTGCCCGAATTTTTCACTTCTTCCTTGGCAAGTTTAAGGGCCTTGTAAGCAGAGTTGCTTTTTGGAGCACAGGCTACATAAATAGCTGCCTCTGCAAGGGCAATTTCTCCCTCAGGAGAGCCAAGCACTTCATAGGCCTGATAAGCAGAAGTTGCTACAACTAAGGCCATTGGGTCTGCAAGCCCCACATCTTCTGCTGCACAGATCACAATTCTGCGAGCTATGTAAAGTGGGTCCTCACCTGCTTCAAGCATCCTTACCATCCAGTATATGGTAGCATCAGGATCACTTCCCCTCATGCTTTTGTGAAAGGCAGAAATCAGATTGTAGTGCTCCTCTCCATCTTTGTCGTATTTTAAAGGGCTTTTAAGAAGCTCTTTGGAAATCTCATCTTTGTTAACCTCTCTTTTCCCTTCTGCTACTGCACATTCCACCATTAACTCAAGAAGATTAAGTGCCTTTCTTGCATCTCCGTCTACAGAAGAGGCTATAAGAGAGAGGACTTCCTCTTTTATTTTGATTCCTAACCTTTTCTCAAGGTGCTCGGCTCCTCTTTTTAGCACCTTTAATAGCTCTCCCTCTGTTAGTGGAAAAAGCTGGAACACCTTCAGCCTTGAGAGCAAAGGGCTAATCACTTCAAAAGAGGGATTTTCCGTGGTGGTTCCTATGAGATAGACTTCTTCTTTTTCCACATAAGGCAAAAGAAAGGACTGCTGAGCTTTGTTAAAGCGATGGATTTCATCAATAAATAGTACAGGCACTCCACCAAGGGCCTTTATTTTTCTGGCTGAGGCTATAAAAGATTTGACTTCTTTTAGTCCTGCATCAACAGCAGAGATAGAAAAGAGCTCAGCCTTGAGTTCTTTCCCAATGAGCTTGACCAGAGTAGTTTTTCCAGTGCCAGGAGGGCCCCAGAGAAGAAAAGAAAAAGGCTTTTTTCTTTGGACTATGAGCTTTCTCAAAATTCCCCTTTCTCCAACAAGATGCTCCTGACCTGCAAACTCTTCCCAGGTTTTAGGCCTAAGTTGTTCTGCAAGCATTTTAAAATTGAAGGGGGGGACTTTTACCCCCCTTGCTAAACATTACTTTTCTTCCAGCAAATTATAGTCTGTAAAAGCAGCTGCTGCAAGCATTTCCATTCCCCATGCAAGTATAACGGAAAAGCTGCTTCCCAAGAGGAAGGCCTTTCCTATATCTCCTCCTACATTGAAAATTTCTACTGTTATTAGGATAAGAAAAAAGGCAAGATAAAAGGCATATCTAAATGGTTCAAGCCAGCTTTTCCATAACAAGATAAGGGAAATAAAGCTCATTTTTTGGAGTTCTTCCAGGGCTCTATTTGTTTTTTTAGCAAGCTCTTTTTTATTTATAATATTTTCCTCTGGCACTCCTTTTTTGAATTGGTAAATAGCATCTGCTATTCCACCATATCCAAATATTAAACGATTGGCAAACAGCCAGAAGCCAATAAATCCTAATAAAAAGGCACTTGCTTCAGGACTGAAAGAAATTATCGTGGCAAGAGAGATTACCCCCATTATTGCAAGCACCATAGCTAAAGCAAAGGGAATGAAAAATAGCCACCATATTATTCTTTCTTTATTCATTTTTTACCTCCCCCATTTTTTTTATTCTTTTTTCTTTTGATTTTTTATTTTTGTTTTTTCTTGTCCAGTTTTATTCATTGTGAAAATGTGTCCCACCGTATAAAGATCTTTGGAAAGTGGATGGGTATAGGTAAAAGTGGCCAATACCACATCCCCCAAAGCAAGTTTGGGAGTGCCTGCCTTTAACTTTAGATTCACAGAAGCCTTCCCTGAAGGAGGAATAATAACATGTAAAGGAATGTTAGAGACCACATAACTTTGCTGGGTAGTATTTTTCCCGGGTTTAAAGACAAAATTTTCTTCTATTACAGAAATAGGAACTCCACCCGGATTAAACAGAGAATAAATCAGAGTGTGTTTTTGCTTTTCGTATTTTACTTCCGTCACGATAGGCGAGGCAGGTATTGTAGAAATTAATCTTTGAAAAGACCTACCAGTAAAGAAGTTTCCTGTTTCCCATCCCAAAAAAAGTGAGAGTAAAGCTACCATGACAAGCACCATACTAATTCGTTTCATAATCCACCTCCTTTTAATATAGTATTTTAATAAAGTTTCGTTTAACAGACATTTTTACCTGTTTTTAAATGTTCAATAACCGCTATTTAAGCAATATAATAAGAACTAATAATTTTATTTCAAGGTTTTTTTATTTTCTAAAATTTGTTAAAATTAAAGGTTGAAAAAAATTTTTAAAATTGTAAAATTAAAGACACCTTTTAAAAAGAATTTTTGCTTTTTTTTAGGCAGGCCTCTTGACAGATTAAGAAAAAAGTTGTATATAAAGGGCTTGTCAATTTTTAACAAAAATAGAGAGGTTGAGGGGAGTTATGCCGACAATTAACCAGTTAGTAAGGCTTGGGAGAGGAAAAAAAGAGAAAAGGTCTAAGGCGCCTGCTCTTCAGGGTTGCCCTCAGAAAAGAGGGGTGTGTGTCAGGGTTTATACGGTAACTCCTAAAAAACCTAATTCAGCCCTGAGAAAGGTAGCAAGAGTTAAGCTTACCAATGGCATAGAAGTGACTGCTTATATTCCTGGTATAGGGCATAATCTTCAGGAGCACTCCGTAGTATTGGTAAGGGGAGGGCGTGTAAGGGATCTTCCTGGCGTGAGGTATAAGATTATTCGTGGTGCTCTTGATGCCGCTGGGGTGCAGGATAGGAGGAAATCTCGTTCCAAATATGGAACACCCAGGCCAAAATAAAAAGATAAGGAGAGGGAGCTTTTATGCCGCGTAGAGGACCGGTACCCAAAAGAGAAATTCCGCCTGATCCAAAGTATGGGAGTGTACTTGTAGCTAAATTTATAAACAATCTCATGCGGGATGGGAAAAAGAATGTAGCCCGCAGGATATTTTATGATGCTTTAGAAAGGCTGAAGGAGAAATCGGGGGGAGAAGATCCTCTTAAAATTTTTGAAAAGGCAGTGGAAAATGTGAAGCCTCTTCTTGAAACAAGGTCCCGCAGAGTGGGAGGTGCAAATTATCAGGTGCCAGTAGAGGTGAGGCCAGAGAGGCAGGTGTCTCTTGCTATTAAGTGGATTATTCGTGCTGCAAGGGAAAGGAGTGAAAGGACTATGGTTGAAAGGCTTGCTAACGAGCTCTGGGATGCCTATAATGAAAGGGGTGCTGCTATTAAAAAGAGGGACGATACGCACCGTATGGCTGAGTCAAATAGGGTATTTGCTCACTATCGCTGGTAAGGTCTTTTTGTATTAAGGGTGGATTTTAAAGAATAAGAAAGTATTTATTTACTATTTTTTTACATTTTGAAAAAAACAAGAGGGTGAAGAGTTATGACACCAGAAGAGTTGAAAATTTTGAAAACAACCAGAAATATTGGTTTGGTTGCTCATATTGATGCGGGTAAAACCACTACTACGGAGAGAATTCTTTATTACACAGGTAAGACTTATAAGATTGGAGAGGTTCATGAAGGTACTGCTACTATGGACTTCATGGTGCAGGAGCAGGAAAGAGGAATTACCATTACTTCTGCCTGTACCACAACTTTCTGGCGCGGGCACAGAATTAACATTATAGATACTCCAGGGCATGTGGACTTTACTATTGAGGTTGAAAGAAGTCTTAGAGTCCTTGATGGTGCCGTGGTTATCTTTTGTGCGGTTGGTGGTGTTGAACCTCAGTCAGAAACGGTCTGGCGTCAGGCAAATAAGTATAAAGTTCCCAGAATTACATTTATCAATAAAATGGATAGGCTCGGTGCCAATTTTGAGGGTGTTATTGAGCAGATGAAGCAGAGGCTTGGAGCCAATCCTCTTCCTATTCAAATTCCTATCGGGGCGGAAGAAAACTTTGTGGGAGTTGTTGATCTTATTGAGATGAAGGCCATCGTATGGGAAGAGGAAACTCTGGGTGCGAAGTTTCATTATGAAGAAATCCCTGCTGATCTCAAAGATAAAGCCGAAGAGTATAGAATTCAGATGCTTGAGACTCTTGCTGATATAAATGACGAAATAATGGAGAAATATCTTGAAGGTGAGGAAATCAGTCCTGAAGAAATAAGAAAAGCTATAAGAGAGGCTACTGTAACTTTTAAAGCAGTGCCTGTGCTTTGTGGAGCTGCCTTTAAAAACAAAGGCGTTCAGCCACTCCTTGATGCCATAGTGGACTTTTTGCCTTCACCTCTTGATATTCCTCCTGTAAAAGGAATAAATCCCAACACTGGTGAAGTAGAAGAGAGAGTTACTGATCCTGATGCGCCTCTTTCTGCTCTTGCTTTTAAAATTATGACAGATCCTTATGTAGGAACCCTTACTTTCCTCCGAATTTACTCTGGCAGATTGCAGTCAGGGATGTCTGTATATAATTCTACTAAAAGAAAGAAAGAGAGAATTGGGCGTTTGGTTAGAATGCATGCCAATCAGAGAGAGGAAATTACCGGAGCTGCTGCTGGAGACATTGTAGCTGCTATAGGTCTTAGGGTTACCACTACTGGAGATACTCTTTGTGACGAAGCCCATCCTATAGAGCTTGAAAAGCTTGAGATTCCTGAGCCGGTAATCTCTGTTGCTGTGGAACCTAAAACAAAGGCCGACCAGGAAAAGCTTTCCATTGCCCTTCAAAAGATTGCCCTTGAAGATCCCTCTTTCAGAGTGACTATTAACCATGAAACAGGGCAAACCCTTATCTGGGGAATGGGAGAGCTTCACTTAGATATTATTGTGGATAGGCTTGTAAGAGAATTCAAGGTGGGAGTAAATGTAGGTAAACCTGAGGTTGCTTATAAAGAGACTATTACCACTACTGCTGAGGCAGAAGGAAAGTACATCAGGCAGACAGGCGGTAGAGGTCAATATGGACATGTAAAACTTGTGGTTGAGCCTAATCCTGGAAAGGGGTTTGAATTTATCTCTGAGATCGTAGGTGGTGCAATTCCCAAAGAATTTATCCCTTCTGTGGAAAAGGGAATTAAAGAAGCTATGAATGAGGGCGTGCTTGCTGGTTATCCAGTGATTGATGTAAAGGTAAGGCTCGTTGATGGAAGTTACCACGAGGTGGACTCTTCAGACCTTGCCTTTGCTATTGCAGGTTCTATTGGTTTTAAAGAGGCCTGTAGAAAGGCCAATCCAGTTCTTCTTGAACCAGTAATGAAGGTGGAGATTGTTGTGCCAGATGAGTATCTTGGTGATGTTTTGGGAGATATTTCTTCAAGAAGGGGAAGAGTGGAAGGAATGGACATGAGGGGTAATGTAAGGGTTATAAGGGCTTTTGTTCCTCTTGGTGAGATGTTTGGTTATGCAACCACCCTTAGATCTATAACCCAGGGGAGAGGAACATTTACTATGCAGTTTTCTCACTATGAGAAGGTGCCCGAGAATATTGCCGAGCAGATTATAAAGAAAGCCAAGGGAAATTAGAAAAATTTTTAGGAGGAGTGGGAGATGAGTAAGCAGAAGTTTGAGCGTAAGAAGCCGCATTTGAATGTGGGGACGATAGGTCATATTGACCATGGGAAGACGACGCTTACGAGTGCTATAACCAGGGTATTATCTACAAAGGGGTATGCGGAGTGGATACCATTTGACAACATAGACAAGGCGCCGGAGGAGAAGCAGAGGGGGATTACGATACAGCTTGCGCATGTTGAGTATGAGACGGACAAGAGGCATTATGCGCATATAGACTGTCCTGGGCATGCGGACTACATAAAGAACATGATAACTGGTGCGGCTCAGATGGACGGTGCTATACTTGTGGTTGCGGCAACAGACGGTCCGATGCCGCAGACGAGGGAGCATGTACTTCTTGCGAGGCAGGTGAATGTGCCGGCGATAGTGGTGTTTATGAACAAGGTGGACATGGTGGATGATGAGGAGCTTCTTGATTTGGTAGAGCTTGAGGTGAGGGAGCTTTTAAGCAAGTATGGTTTTCCTGGGGATGATGTACCGGTGATAAGGGGGAGTGCATTAAAGGCACTTGAGTGTGGATGTGGGAAGGAGGATTGTGAGTGGTGTGGGAAGATATGGGAGCTTTTAAGGGCGATGGATGAGTATATACCGGAGCCGGTGAGGGAGCTTGACAAGCCGTTTTTGATGCCGATAGAGGACATATTTAGCATAAGTGGAAGAGGGACAGTGGTTACAGGGAAGGTAGAGAGGGGGGTATTGAAGCCTGGAGAGGAGGTAGAGATAGTAGGGTTAAGGCCGACGATAAAGACGGTGGCGACGAGTATAGAGATGTTTAGGAAGATACTGGATGAGGCGTTACCGGGTGACAATATAGGAGTGCTTTTGAGGGGTGTAGGTAAGGACGATGTAGAGAGGGGGCAGGTGTTGGCGAAGCCTGGTAGTATAACGCCGCACACGAAGTTTAAGGCGGAGGTATATGTGTTAAAGAAGGAGGAGGGAGGGAGGCACACACCGTTTTTTAATGGATACAGGCCGCAGTTTTATTTCAGGACGACGGATGTTACGGGGGTGGTGAAGTTGCCGGAGGGAGTGGAGATGGTGATGCCTGGGGACAATGTGGAGTTAGAGGTGGAGTTAATAAAGCCTGTGGCTATGGAGGAGGGGTTGAGGTTTGCGATCAGGGAAGGAGGAAGGACAGTAGGAGCAGGTGTTGTTACCAAAATCATAGAATA
>JAMOQE010000073.1 GCA_027064165.1 Thermodesulfatator sp.
CAAAGGCTTAACTCAAAAAGAGTTAGCGGAAAAAGTGGGGATCTCCCAGTCTGCTTTATCTCAATTAGAAAGAAAAGAAAATTTACGCAGAACAAAAACACTTGAGAAAATAGCAGAAGTTTTAGGACTCAATGTAGAACAGCTCTTAGATACAGAAGATTAAGAAATTACTTCTTCTGAAAAGTGAAACTTAACAGTGATATTTTTTCAATTCCCACACGCTTCCGCCAGAATCTTAAGATTATTCTAATCCTTCGTTGATTTTATCCTGCTCTTACACACTGAAATCCCAAGACTTATAAAGGAACTACTTCACCAGGAGAATTTTTTCTTTTTCATAGATTTTAATCTGGTTCATCCCCCCACCCGTAAAGGTGGAGAGGGAACAGACAAGAGCATAAGCCCATTTATTTTTTAAATAATTTTTCTTACTTCTTCAATTCCTATTCTTTCAATAAATCTCCCAAATCTTTCTCCCTTTTTCCCATTTTCTTTATAAAAATTTATCAGCTTTTCAGCTGCAATAAGAGCTTCTTCTGTGCTTAAATTTTCAGCAAGTTTTTTTGATAACATGGGTTTTGCTCCACCAGTACCTCCTACCATCAGAGTCCATCCTTTGGGTTTCCCAATAAACCCCAAATCCTTTATACATACTTCAGCACAATCATTCACGCAGCCAGAGACACCAATTTTAAATTTTGCTGGCATAGAAAGGCCGTGAAATTTTTTATCAAGCTCAGCTCCAAGGGAAAGAGTATCTTGCTGCCCTAATTTACAGAAGGCTTTCCCAGGACATACCTTAACACTTCTTATACACAATCCAACAGCTGCTCCAGGAGGCACTCCCAAAATTTCCCAAACCTTGTCAATGTCCTCCTCTCTTAACCCTACTATAGCAATTCTATTAGAGCTCGTAAGTTTAATTGCCTGAACATTAAATTCCTTTGCTACTTTTACAAGTTTTTCCAGAAACTCTACAGATATAACTCCTAAGGATGTGTGAGGAACAATTGCATAGGTTTGATTATCCCGTTGAAGCACTGCTCCCTTCTCTCCACTTTTTAACATACTTCCCCTCCTTTTTAAGTTTTTTAAAAAACTATTTTTACCTTTTCAAGAGTAGTTTGCGAAAGATAATTCTTTATAAGCCTGGTTACATCCTTAATCATATTTCCAAAGATACAATCGGTGCCCTTACATACTGGCTCTGGATAAAGACAGAAGTGTTCTTTTATTGGCTGCTGAAGCGTTTCAAATATTTCAAGGAGTGTAATATCAGAGGGAGGTTTAGAGAGTATATACCCTCCTTTTGGCCCCCTTGTAGCTAAAACCAGACCAGCTTTCTGTAATTGCTGAAATACCTTTGCAAGGTGTGCAGGTGAAGCTTTTACCCTGTGGGCAAGTTCTTTAATAGTCTTTCCTTCTGGATAAATCTTAGCAAGAAATACCATTGCGTGTAAACCAATACAAAGACTTTCGTTTATTTTAAGAAGCCTCTGGCTCATTTTTTTTTATCACTTTTAATATTTAGGTATTAAAATACCTGAATATTGAAATTTGTCAAGAAGATTTCTGTTTTAAAATTAACACCTACTCAAAAGCGCTAATAGAAACGGTTCTTCAAGATCTTTGATTTTTACAAGCCAAGTTTTTCCATTATTAAAACACAAAAGTTCTGAATATCTTCAACTCCCTTTTCGTAAATCTTATACACCAGCTCCCATCTTATACTTTCATACTCGTGGATAATTCTATTTCTAAATCCAATCATTTTTGTAAATAATTCTAACCATTCTTCAGACAGAATTCCTTTTTCACAGAGAATTTCAAAAGCCTCCCTTTGAGTGGCAGGAACTCCCCAGCCCTCATCACTTACAATATGCAAAGCTATATCAACGCACTTTTGAATAGCCTGAGTTATGTTAAACAAAAACACATCCTGGACCACGGTGTTTTGCAAAAATTCTTCATAGCTTAACTGAGGAAGCTGTTTAATTCTTCTAAGATGCTCTTCTATTTGAGAAATCTTTTTTCTTAGTAGGGAGCGATTAACCATGAGCAGGTTTTATTTCGCTTTCCAAATTCTTTTTGAGTCTTTGCTTTACATAATTAAAACAGAGCTTCTCCATATAAAGATAATCGTAATACTCAAGAAGACTCTTGCACAAAAAGTTTTTTCTAAATTCCGGGTCTTTATCAAGTAAAAGTTTTCCGTGTTTAAAAACTTCAAATCTTAAAAGTGGAGGAGCTGTGTTTAAAATCACCACATCCACAGGTCTTAAAGAAAAGGAAGGAGTCGCATTATAGTATTCTTCCTTTACCTCCGGGATTCTTTCCAGAAACTCTGGAGAAATTAAAACCGCTATATCTATATCACTTTCTTTTCTTAAATAACCTTTTGCCACACTGCCAAAAAAATATAGAGCAAGCACCTCTTTCCTTTTGGCAAAAAAGTTAACTATTCTTTTTAAATCTTCTTGCAGAGCAAAATCCATACACACTCCTGTAGATGGAAACAGCAAGAAGAATTTTTAAAAGATCTCCAGAGATAAAAGGAAGCATCCCTAAGCAAATGGCTTTTTTCAGCCCCCCTACCCAGTGAGAAAGCCAGAGAACGCCCAGAGCATAGATAATAAAGTTTGCAAGGATAAGAACGAAAAAAGTTTTCCAGAAGGAGGATGGACTTGCCCATCTGGAAACCATCCAGGCTGCAATCAAGAATCCTATTAAGTATCCTCCTGTTGGTCCAAAGAGGTAAGAAATTCCTGCAGTACTTCCAGCAAAATAGGGAAGCCCAAGCATTCCAAAAAGTAAATAGAAGCTCACTGCAAGAGGAGCAAGAAATCCCCTTAAGAACAAGGCAATTAAAAACAGGGCCAAGGTTTGAGCAGTAATTGGCACAGGGGTAAAGGGAAGATAAATTTTTACTTTGGCAGAAAGGGCAAGCATGAGGGCTGAAAAAATGCCAAGAGAAACTCCTTTTACCCCTTCAAGTTTTTCCTGCCAAACATATATTACCGCTTCAGCTCCTCTTTTCCACATAACTTTCCTCCTCCTAAATTTTTAGGTAATCCTCTTTTAATTTATCGTTCTTAATCCAATTTTGCAAGAGAAAGTTTAAAGCTCTACTTTTTCAATTTCTTTGGTCTCAAGATCAAGCACTACAAAACTTGGAGCCCCTTCTTTTCCCAGAATTTCTCCTGGATTTATAACCAGGGTTTTTCCTATTTCTTTTACTTCGTAAACATGGGTGTGTCCGCAAAAGACAAAGTCATATTCCCCAGTAGAAGCAAGGGCATAGGCTATCTTGGGATAATGAACCATGGCAATTTTAAACCCTTTTACTTCTAAAAATGCCTGTTCTCCATGAAATTTTATGTGAGGATACTTTTTTAAGTGCTCACACATTAAGTAAATATCCCCTCGGTTGTTTCCCAAAATTAAGTGAGTTTCTTTTCCGAATTTTGCAAGGAGTGGCACCATAAAAGGAGAAATCAAGTCTCCGCAGTGGAAAAGAACTTCTGCCCCTTTGTCCTGGGCAAGTTTTATAGCCTTTTCCAGATTAGGAATAGAATCATGACTATCACTCATTATAGCGAATTTCATAACTACCTCCCTTTCAAAAACTTTTCTATTCCAAGTTTTTTCCAGATTTTGTCTATTTTTTTCTTAACTTCGGATGTCATTACTGCTTCTTCAGGCCATTCCCGAGTATAACCCTCTTCCTTCCACTTTCGTGTAGCATCAATACACATTTTGGAGCCAAAAGCAGGCTGTGGGCTTGCATGATCAAGGGCATCAACAGGTCCTTTTACTATCATTATGTCCCTTTCTGGATCTACGTTTCCAGCCATGTAAAACAAAGCTTCACTTAAGTTCTGAACATCAACCTCTTTATCAAACACAACTATTATCTTGGTAAACATCATCTGTCCAAGTCCCCAGAGAGCAGAGGCTACTTTGAAAGCATGCCCTGGATAGCGCTTATCTATGGATACAAAAGCAAGATTGTGAAATACTCCTTCCCATGGAAGGCAAATATCCACCACCTCTGGCAAAATCTTTTTTATTAAAGGCAAAAAAAGTCTTTCTGTAACCTTACCGAGATAGCAGTCTTCCTGAGGAGGTTTCCCTACAATGGTTGCTGGATAAATGGCATCCTTTCGCATGGTTATACAGGTTACCTTAAACACTGGATAATAATCAGGAGGAGTGTAATAACCTGTATGATCTCCAAAGGGTCCTTCAAGTTTTCTCTCAAAAGGCTCCACATATCCTTCTAAAACTATCTGACTTTCAGCAGGAACTTCAAGTGGCACAGTTAGGCACCGAACAAGCTCAACTGGTTTTCCTCTTAAAAAACCTGCCAAGATTAACTCGTCCACATCTTCAGGAACTGGGGCAGTTGCAGAATAAATTACTGCAGGATCAGGGCCTATGGCCACTGCAACTGGAAGTTTTTGCCCCATTTTTTCTGCCTTACGGTAGTGCCTTGCCCCTACTTTGTGAATCTGCCAGTGCATTCCTGTAGTATTTTTATCAAAAACCTGCATTCTATACATTCCTATATTTCTTACACCGGTTTCAGGATCTTTAGTAATTACGCAGGGAAGAGTAATAAAAGGCCCTCCATCCTTAGGCCAGCATTTTAAAATTGGAAATTTATAAAGATCTACCTTCTCACCTTTCCAGACTATCTCCTGACAAGGAGCTTTTTCAACCAGCTTGGGAAAAACATTTTTAGCTCTCAGCACCTTAGGAACAAGTTTTAATCTCTCTAAAAAGCCTTCTGCCTGTTTAATTTCCATAAATTCTACAAGCTCTTGAGAAAGAGCTTCCAAACTTTCCACTCCAAAGGCAAGGCAGATCCTTTTATAGCTTCCAAAAAGATTGGTTACCACAGGGATTTTGTGCCCTTTTACCTTTTCAAAAAAAAGAGCAGGCCCTTGAAGTTTGCAGACTCTGTCTGTAATTTCTGTAATCTCAAGCTCTGCTGAAACTTCAGTGCTTATTCTACAGAGCTCACCCTCTTTTTCCAGAACCTCAATAAATTCCTGCAAATTTTTATATGCTCTCATTTATAATCATTTTACCATGCAATTAGTTTTATTGAAAGAATTAAATTTTATTATAAATTTTTAAAAGCGGATTACACACAAAAAAGGAGATAAATTATAGAGTTAGTTTTAAAAGGTAACCTTACTTTTGAAGAAGTTAAAAATCTTCCTTTATATTCACAGGTAAAATCTATAGATCTTACCCAGATTAATAAATTAGATACCTTTGGAGCGACTTATATTATAAAACTTTTAAAAACAAATCATCTTACTTTAGCTCAAGTTAAAGCTGGAGAAAAACACCTTAAGTTCCTTGAAAACCTTTGGAAGATTTATCCTGAAGATAAAAAAAGAGAAATTAAAAAGTTCTCCTTAAATTTTATTTATCAACATTTTCTAAGTTTTATCTACTTTTGCGAATACCTTGGACTTATTCTTATAGATAGTTTTAGAAATTTTAGGCAACTTGAATGGTCATCTTTTTTTAAAGATTTACAAAGTTCAGGACTTGGTAGTCTTGGAATATTGGGTTTGCTTTCTTTTTTAATAGGAATAGTAATCGGATATCAAAGTGCGGTACAATTAAAAACTTTGGGAGCCAATATCTATATTGTTAATTTAATTGGAATTTCAACTTTTAGAGAACTTGCCCCTCTTATTACCGGCATACTACTTGCTGGTAGAGTAAGTAGCGGTTATACTGCTAATATAGGATTAAGAAAAGTAAGCGAA
>JAMOQE010000074.1 GCA_027064165.1 Thermodesulfatator sp.
GTTATAGACTATGTGGCAAAAACCTATGGAGAGGAATACATTGCAAAGATTGCAACTTTTGGGCAGTTAAAGGCCCGTCAGGTGGTAAGAGATGTGGGAAGGGTTCTTGGATTCAAGCCTAAGGACATAGACCCCATTGCCAAGATGATAAGCCCTGGAGTGGATGTAAGGCTTGAGGATGAAGTGAAGAGGCCAGAGTTTCAAGAGCTTATGAAAAAAAGCGAGGAGATAAGACAGCTCTTTGAGCTTGCCCTTAAGCTTGAGAGGCTTCCCAGACACGCCAGTCAGCACGCAGCAGGTGTCATTATTGCGGGAAAGCCTATTGAAGAAGTGGCTCCCCTGATGAAGGGAGAAGAGGGAGAGAGGGTAGTCCAGTTTGACATGAAGTCCTGTGAGAGCGTGGGCTTAATTAAGTTTGACTTTCTCGGCCTTAAAACCCTTACCATAATTGACCGCACACTAAAGCTCATAAAAGAATACGAGAAAAAGGAAATTGACCTGAATTCCATCCCCCTTGACGACGAAAAGACCTTTGAACTTTTGAGAAGAGGAGATACTGACGGAGTGTTCCAACTGGAATCTGCGGGAATGAAAAATCTTTTAAGGAGGCTTAAGCCCTCTGAGTTTAACGATCTTATAGCAGTGCTTGCCCTTTACCGCCCGGGCCCTCTTGAGGGAGGGCTTGTAGATCAGTACATTGACACAAAGCACGGCAGAAGAAAGCCCGAGTATCTTCATCCCTTACTTGAGCCTATTTTAAAGGAAACATACGGCGTGATAGTCTATCAGGAGCAGGTGATGGAAATTGCCCGTGCCTTTGCAGGTTATACTCTGGGTGAAGCAGATCTTCTCAGGCGTGCTATTGGTAAAAAGGAAAAAGAACTAATGCAAAAACTGAGGAGCGACTTTGTAGAAAGGTCTGTGGAAAGAGGGATTCCTCGGGAGGTTGCAGAAAAAGTGTTTGATTTAATAGAGAAGTTTGCTCGTTATGGTTTTAATAAAAGTCATTCTGCTGCCTATGCCCTTATTGCCTACCAGACAGCTTATCTCAAGGCCCACTATCCCATTTACTTTATGGCCTCTATTCTGACCTATGAAGCAGACAAAAGCGAGGAAGTTTGCAAGTATCTTTCTGTTGCCCAGGAGATGGGAATAAAGATTTTGCCTCCAGACATAAACAAAAGTGGAGCAGGTTTTACCATAGAAGAGGGGGCCATAAGGATAGGGCTTCATGCCATAAAGAATGTGGGAGAAGAGGCTGTGCAGGAGGTACTCAGAAAGAAGCCTTATGAATCTTTCGTGGATTTTTGCCAGAAGGTTGATACGCAAAAGGTGAATAGAAAGACTATAGAGGCCCTTATAAAGGCAGGTGCATTTGATAGTCTTGAACCAAACCGTGCAAAGCTTCTTCACAATCTGCCTGCAGTGCTTTCTTTTTGCAACCAGTCAAAGCTCTCCGGCCTTTTTGGACAGGGAGCACTCCTTTCTGTAAGCTCTGCCTTTAAGCTTGAGGATGTGCCGGATTTCAGCCTGGAAGAAAAGCTTTCCTTTGAAAAGGAGGCACTTGGTTTTTATCTTACGGACCATCCCATAAAAAGGCTGCGCCCCTGGATTAATGTGCTCAGTTCCTGCACTACTGAAAAGGCAAAAGAGCTGGAAGAAGGGGTAAAGGTTGTCCTTGCTGGCCTTATTTCAGGGCTGAAGCTCAAAAATACAAAAAGTGGCGAAAAAATGGCATTTTTCTCCATTGAGGACGAATTTGGATTAGTAAGAGCCCTTATGTTTCCCGATGCTTATAAAAAATACTTTTCACTTGTTTTAGAAGAAAAGCCCCTGTGGTTCAAGGGGACAATTGATAAAGGAGATGACAGGCTGGTAATAATTGTAGAGGAAATTAAGCCTATTGAAGATTTAAGCTTTTTTGCTGAAGGGGTCCTTGAGATTGGGATTCCACATGTGAGAGCCAATGAAGAATTTCTGGAGGTGCTAAAAGGACTTTTTACAAAGGATAATGGACTTAAAGTGAGGCTTAAGCTCTTTTATCCCGACTGTACAGTACATTTTGAAACAAATGGCTTTACTTTTCCTTTAAAAAAGGAAAGCTTTGAGTATTTGATAAAGGAATTTCCAGACATGGTTTTAAATTTTTCAGGATAGGATTTTACTTTCCTGCCATTGTTTATTTCAAAAAAAATGTTAACTTTGTAATTGAAGAGGCTTTCAAGAGAATAGAGAATGCATGTATCTGAAGAAGTGATTAAGGAGATTGTTTACAGGGTATTGCCGGTTTATAAAAAAGAGCATCCTGAGGTGAGGGAGTTTCTGGAGAAACTCATAAGGGAATGTCCATATCACGCAAAAGCCGAGGATAGGTTTGAGAAGCTTCTTATGGAAATAAGAATGATGCGAGAGGAGCAGCAAAAGAGGTGGGAGGGAAATGATAAGAGATGGCAGGAAAATCAGAAAGAACTTAAAAGGCTTCACAGGCTTTATGATGTGGGAGTAGGGGCTCTTGGTGCAAGATGGGGAATAAAAGCAGAGTCTACTTTTAGGGAAGCCATAAAAGGGATTCTTGAAGAGTCTTTTCCTGTAAAGGTTGAAAGATTCTGGGCAAAAGATGAAAAAGGAGAAGTCTTTGGTAGGCCGGATCAGATTGAGCTTGATCTTATTATAAAAAATGGTGAAGTAATAGCAGCAGAAATAAAATCTTCAATGAGCAAATCAGATGTATATATGTTTGACAAAAAAGTAAAATTTTTTGAGGGAAAAACTGGAAGAAAAGTATCAAGGAGACTAATAATTTCTCCTATGGTGGAAGATTCAGCAAAAGAAGTTGCCAAAGAATTGGGTATAGAAGTATATACTTACCCTGACTACATAGAAGAACTATAGGAGGATAGATTATGGAGACAATCCCTCTGCGTGGTACAGACAAAATAATAGTTCCCATAAGGCTTACTCCACAGTCAAAGTTCAAGTTTGAGTGTTCTCCTGGGGTGCCCTGCTTTAAACTCTGCTGCTCAGATTTGTTTTTACCTCTTACTCCTTACGATATTATTAGAATAAGAGACTTCTTAAAGCTCACTACAGACGAATTTTTGCTTAAGTATACTGAGCCTTTTATTTTGCCCAAATCAAAGCTTCCCATCGTAAGGCTCAAGATGCTTGACAACAAGGACAAGACCTGTCCATTTCTTGGTGAGGAAGGTTGCACCATTTACGAAGTTAGGCCTCTTGCCTGCCGTTATTATCCTTTGGGGTTTGGTCTTTTCAGAAACAGGGATAAGGGGAAAAACGAGGAGATGTATTATCTTGTTAAAGAGGGCTTTTGCCAGGGGCTTGACTCAGGGAAAGAAATGACAGTTGAGGAGTATCGCAGATCTCAGGGGATTCCTGAGCTTGAGGAACCCATAAAAGACTGGGCTGAAATTATTATGAGAAAGGAGTCCTGGGGTCCTGTAGAAGTGCCTGAAAAGAGTGTTGAACTATTTTTTATGGTAAGCAGTAATCCTGATAGGTTCCGTGCCTTTGTTTTTGAAAGTAAGTTTCTTGAGATTTTTGAGGTGGATGAAAAGACCCTTGAGGAAATAAAAAAGGATGACTTAAAGCTCCTTCAGTTTGGTTTTAAGTGGCTAAAAACTGTGCTTTATGGAGAAAACCTGGTAAAGAGGAAGAAAGTTTCACCTTCTGTGAAAAAAGTTAAGCCTTTTTAAGAGATTCTAAAAACTTAGCAAATTTACTGGTACAGGGAGTAAGTTTCTTGTATTTGTGATACACAAGGTAAAAATGTCTTTTCAAGTTTAATCCAGGTATTTTTACAATTTTTAGAAGGCCAAGTTTTAATTCAGCCTCTACTGCAAGCTTTGAAACAAAACCCCATCCAAGGCCAGCCTTTACAGCCTCTTTTACAGCTCCGGTGGATCCCATTTCTCCCACTATCTTGAGCTTCATAAAGTCAATTTTTGCCTTTTCAAGAGCTGAAAGCACGGTCTTCCATGTGCCAGAGCCTTCTTCCCTTTTAATAAGGGGAATTTTCGTAAGTTCTTCAGGTGTCACTCTTTCTTTTTTTGCATCTGGAGGAGCAATAAGTACGACTTCATCCTGATACCAGGTGGAAAACTTTAAGTCTTTATTTCTTTCAATAGCTCCCACCACTCCTATTTCCACCTCTCCTGTAAGTACTTTTTCTAAAATTTCTTGGGTGTCTCCTACAGTAAGGAAAATGGAGACTTCAGGTTCTTTTTCTTTGTAAACTTTTATTAAGGGAGGCAGCAAGTATTGCCCGGGAATGGTGCTCCCCCCTATTTCTATAAGTCCACATTCTTCACCTTTGAATGGCTTTAACTCTTTTTCAAGGAGCTTAAGGGTATTCAAAAGTTCTTTTCCGTAACGATAAACAATTTCTCCAGCCTTGGTAGGAACAACTTTCCGTGTGTGCCTGTCAAAAAGAGGCACCCCCAAAATTTTCTCCAGCTCCTTTATGTGAAGGGTTATGGTGGGCTGAGAGAGATATAACTTTTTAGAAGCTTTTGAGAAACTTTTTGTTTCAAAAACAGTAACAAAAACTTCCAGTTTTCTTAAGTCAATCATTTGTTATAATTTTTAAAAAGTTTGAAAAATTTTTATAAATTTTTTTATTTTGTCAAGAGAGGAGGAAATTAAGATTAAATTCTTTCAGAAAAGGCAAAAAGGAATACAAGTTTGTGATTGTTGGGGTATGAGAAGAGGTTGTTTATATTGAAACTAAAATAGATTTGGAAGGGCACCAAACCCTTTTACCGGGGAGGTGCCCTTCCAAATCTTGATATCCAAGATAGTAGAACTTTTGAAGGAAGCTGAGGCTAATCTGTTTACTCCTTCAATCTTAAGCAGGAATCCTGGCTTTTTTTCTTGATTTTTAAATGTGCCTTGTTTAAAATTAGAAGTTAAAGAGCTTAAGAAATGCAAAGAATTTAAAGGAGGCATAAAGAATTGAAGTTTTTTAACAGGGAAAAAGAGATAAAAAGACTCAAAGGGATTTTATCTGGAGAGCCAAATGTCATCTGGTTTATATATGGACCTATAAACAGCGGGAAAACAGCACTTATTACTGAGGTGTGTGAGGAGCTTCCTGAAGAATATGTAGTGTTTTACATAAACTTCCGTGGAAAACAGATTAGCAGGGTGGAAGATTTAATTAGAGCCCTTTTTAAGACAAAGAAGTCAAAAGAGATGGTAAGTGACGAGGTAAAAGATGTGGTAAAGGAATTTTTAAAAATTGGCTCAGGTGTGATAGGGAAGCTCTTGTTAAAAGGGATTCCTATTCCAGAAAGCATTTTTGAGGTCCTTTTTAGAAGTAAGGATAAGGTAGAAGATATTTATAGTTTTTTAGAAGAGTATTTTGTAGAAATAAAAAACAGTGGAAAGGAAGTGGTATTTGTCCTTGATGAGCTTCAGGTGATAAAGGAGGTAGTAAACACAGCAGGAAGACCTGTGCTTTCAAGCCTGTTTAACTTTTTAGTGCGTTTGACTAAAGAAACCCATCTTTGTCATTGTCTTTGTGCAACAAGTGATTGCCTTTTTATGGAAGAAATTTATAAAAATGCCCATCTTCAAGGAAGGGCAAAAGGGTTTTTGGTTGACGACCTTGAAAAAGAAGAGGCATTTAAACTTTATGAAGCCTTTGGATTTAAAGAAAAAGAGCTAATCTGGGACTACATAGGGGGAAAAGTTGGAGATATGGTTCTTCTTTTGGAAGAAAAGAAACAAGGCATATCTGAAAAAGAAGCAGTGATTAACCTTTTAGAGAGAGAAGTA
>JAMOQE010000075.1 GCA_027064165.1 Thermodesulfatator sp.
TTTAAAAACTTTTCAATCACCTGTTCATTTTCCTCTGGCTCAAGGGAGCAGGTGGCATACACCATAACCCCGCCCCTTTTTAAAAAGGGAGCAAGGCCGGAAAGCAGCCTGAGCTGTTTTTCAGGGATTTTAAGAAAATCTTCCTCTGTTCTTGCCCACTTGATGTCCGGGTGTTTTCTTATAACGCCTGTTCCTGTGCAGGGTGCATCTATAAGAATACGATCAAAAAGTGGAGCATTCATCTTTTCAAGCTCTTCCACCACATCTCCCTGAAATACCTTAGGCTCTTTAAGCCCAAGCCTTTCAAAGTTCTCTTTAAGCTTTTCAAGCCTCCAGGGATATAAATCAAATGCCCAGATAGAGCCTTTATTTTCCATAAGCTCTGCCATGTGAGTGGTTTTTCCTCCAACACCTGCACAGGCATCAAGCACCCTCTCTCCGGGCCTTGGATTCAAAAGCAGAGTTACAAGCTGACTTGCTGAGTCCTGCACACTTATCCAGCCAAAGTGATAGGGCTTAAGCTCTGTTACTTTGCCTCTAAAGTCTTTAAGCACAATTCCCTGAGGGCTATAGGGGCAGGCCTCTGCATGAGGCACTTCATCCTTTTGAAAATAGGTAAGCAAATTGTCCCGTGTTACTTTTAGGGGGTTAACTCTTATTACAAGGGGAGGCCTTTCATTTGAGGCGTTTAAAAGGGCCTCCGTTTCTTCCCTTCCAAACCGGGAAAGCCATCTCTTTACCAACCACTCAGGAAAAGAATATTTGACAGAAAGATAATACACCTCATTAAAATCTGGTGGTTCTGGAAGATTGTTTTTGGCTTCAAGTACTTTGTGGAGAATGGCATTTACAAAACCCTTTATCCAGCTTCCTCTTTTTCTATGGGAAAGGATTTTCAGGCTCTCTGCAAGGGCTACTCTTTCAGGCATCCGTGTATAAAGAAGTTGATAGGTGCCAAGGCGAAGAATATTTCTTACCTCTGCATCCATCTTTTCAAGAGGTTCATTTGAAAAACGCTGAATTACAAAATCTATGTAATAAAGATGCCTTACCACACCATTAACGAGTTCTCCCACAAGTGCTCTATCCCTTTCATCAGGAAGCACACTTTTTGTAAGCACCTGGGATAGTACCTCGTCAAGAAGAGGCTTCCCCTTTTCCCAACGGATAAGCACCTTTAAAGCTACAGCTCTTGGATTGGTTTTAGGAAGTCTTGGCATTTTTTACTCCCATTGGAGCAGCTTTTGTCTCAAGGCAAAGAGCCTGTCTCTCAGCACTGCTGCCCGCTCAAACTCGTACTTTTTTGCTGCCTCTTTCATTTCCTTCTCTACCTTGGCTATCTCTTTCTTGAGTTCTTCAAGGCTCTTAAACTCCTCTTCCACTTCAAGCACTTTTTCCAGGTCAACAAAGTCTGCCTCAACCACCTTCATTAAGGGATCATCAAGGGATTTTATCACGGTTTGGGGTTTTATGCCATGCTTTTTGTTGTATTCCTCCTGAATTTTGCGTCTTCTCTCAGTTTCTCTTATAGCTTGCTCCATGGCAGGAGTGATTTTCTCTGCGTAAAGAATTGCAGTGCCATTTACATTCCTTGCTGCCCTTCCCATCATCTGAATAAGACTCCTTTCTGAGCGAAGAAATCCCTCTTTATCCGCGTCCAGAATGGCAATAAGGGAGACTTCAGGAAGATCAAGCCCCTCTCTAAGAAGGTTGATCCCTATTAGTACATCGTACACCCCCTTTCTCAAATCCCTTATGATCCTTGCTCTTTCAAGGGTTTTAAGGTCTGAGTGCATATAGCAGGCCTTTATTCCCAGACCCCTGTAGTAGTCTGTAAGCTCTTCAGCCATGCGTTTGGTAAGGGTGCAGACGAGCACCCTTTCTCCCTTTTCAGCCCTTTTTTTAATTTCAAAGTAAAGGTCGTCAACCTGAGTTTGCTGGGGCCTTACTTCCACTTTTGGGTCAAGAAGCCCTGTGGGCCTGATAATCTGCTCAACCACCCTGCCTTCAGCCTTTTCAAGTTCGTAGTCTCCAGGAGTTGCTGAAACATAAATAACCTGATTTACTCTTTCTTCAAATTCCTCAAAAGTAAGGGGTCTGTTGTCAAGGGCAGAGGGGAGCCTGAAGCCGTATTCCACAAGTGTTTCCTTTCTGCTTCTGTCTCCTCGGTACATTGCCCTTAGCTGGGGAATGGTGATGTGGCTCTCGTCTATAAAAATGAGGAAGTCCTCTGGAAAGTAGTCAAGCAGGGTGTAAGGTGGTTCTCCAGGGCGCCTGCCGTCAAGGTGCCTGCTGTAATTTTCAATCCCCTTGCAATAGCCAATTTCCTCAAGCATTTCAAGGTCATAAAGGGTGCGTTTAAGAAGCCTTTCAGCGTACTGGTGTTGTCCTTTTTCCCGAAAGTATTTTACCCTTTCCTCAAGCTCTGCCTTTATAGAGGCTATTGCCTGCTGAAGCCTTGGCTCAGAAGTTACATAATGACTTGCGGGAAAAATAAACACCTCTTTTAGTCTGCCCAGGGTTTTTCCTCTGAAAGGATCAATGGCTTTTATTTCTTCTACTTCATCCCCCCAGAGGGAGATTCTGTAAGCTACTTTTTCCTCGCTTGCTGGAAAGATTTCAATTATGTCTCCCCTTACCCTGAATGTGCCTCTTGTAAAGTCAAACTCTGTTCTTTCGTAGTGCATTTTAACGAGACGAAGAAGAAGCTCGTCTCTGCTCACCTCATCGCCCACCCTGAGATAAAGATGCTTTTGAAAGTACTCATGAGGAGATCCCAGGCCATAAATGCAGGACACACTTGCCACCACGATGACATCTCGCCTTGTAAGCACAGAGGAGGTGGCTGAGTGTCTAAGCCTGTCTATGAGTTCATTTATAGATGCATCCTTTTCTATGTAAGTGTCAGTTATGGGAATATATGCCTCTGGTTGATAGTAATCGTAGTAAGAGACAAAGTATTCCACAGCGTTTTCTGGAAAAAGCTTCTTAAATTCATTATAAAGCTGGGCAGCAAGGGTCTTGTTCGGGGCAATAATCAGGGTGGGCCTGTTTACCTTGGCAATTACATTTGCCATGGTAAAAGTTTTTCCAGAACCTGTAACTCCTAAAAGCACCTGGTGCTTTACACCCTTTTGTAAGCCCTCTACCAAGGCAGAAATAGCCTTTGGCTGATCCCCTGCTGGCTTTACTTCGCTTTTGAGTTTGAATTCCATGGCTTTTTAATATTAAGCAAGGTGACGGCATTTTTCAAGTTTAAAATTACCACTGCTGTTTTTTCTCCTTTCCTTTGTGCTAAAATAAAAACCAAAGCTAAAATAAAAGGAGAAAAAAGTATGCCTAAAAAAAGACTTCCTGACACCTCTTCTTTTAGAAAAATAAGAGAACATGGCTTTCTTTATGTAGATAAGACGCCGTGGATTTATAAGATGCTCACTCAGGGAGAGCTTTACTTCCTCTCCCGTCCAAGAAGATTTGGGAAGTCTTTAACGATAAGCACACTCAAGGAGCTCTTCTCTGGAAACAAAGAGCTTTTTAAAGGGCTTTACATTTATGACAAGTGGGAGTTTGAGAAGTATCCTGTGCTTGTGTTTGACTTTAACGAAATAAATTTTGAAACAAAAGAAAAGTTGGAGAAGGAATTAAAAGAAAAAATATTACTCTTTGCAAGAAATTATGATTTAAAAGTTGAAGGAAGTAGTGTAATATCCCTGTTTGTCAGCTTATTGACAGGGCTTTATAAAAAATACAGGAACCAGGTGGTTGTGCTTGTTGATGAATATGACAAGCCCATAGTTGAGCACCTTGGCAAGGGTGAAGAAGGGCTGAAAAGGGCAATAGAAAACAGAGAACTCCTTGAAAATTTCTTTGGAGTGCTTAAGGGAGAAAGTGTAGTTGATGTGCTAAAATTTGTTTTTGTAACAGGGGTTTCTGCCTTTGCAAAGGTGTCCATCTTCTCCAAGTGGAACAATTTAAACAACATCACTATTTCACCTCACTATGCAGAATTTCTCGGCTACACAGAGGAAGAAATTTTTAAATACTTTGCAGAATATCTGGGAGATTTTTGCAAGGCACAGGGTTTTAAAGACATGGATGAGTGTATGGAGATGATTCGCTACTGGTATAATGGCTACAGGTTTTCACCCTGGAAGGATGTAAGGGTGTATAATCCTGTTTCCATAATGAGGGCATTTACAGAGGGTTATTTTTCCAACTGGTGGTTTGAGACAGGGACACCAAGCTTTTTAGTGAACCTTCTTAAAACCGGGAACTATTACATTCCAAGATTTGAGGAGCTTGAAGTTACAACAAGTTTTATTTCTGCTTATGAGCTTGAGGATATCCCAATTGAAGCACTTTTGTTTCAGACAGGCTATCTCACAATTAAAGAGTTTGATGGGAGGGAATTTATAAGGCTTGGATATCCCAATATAGAAGTAAAAAAGAGTTTTAGTGAAATTTTGCTTAGAAAGATTTACAGGGCAGGTCCTGGCACAAGGAAGCTCGCAGATGAGTTGGGGAAGGCTTTGCTAAGAGAGGACTGGCAGGAGGTAAAAGAGATATTTAATGAGATACTTGCAGAAATTCCTTATCCACTTTACACAAAAGCAGATGAGAAGTTTTTTCACACGGTGTTTTACCTGTGCTTGAATCTTCTGGGATATGATGCAAGAAGTGAAGTGCTTTCAAGCAGAGGCAGATGTGATGTGGCGGTGACATATAGGGGAAAGGCATTTGTGATAGAGTTTAAAGCTGGAGTGAGTGCAGAGGAGGCAATAAAACAGATAGAGGAGAGGGGCTATGCCAAAAGATATCAGGCAAAGGGCTACAAAGTAGTAAAGGTGGGAGTAAGTTTTGATGTAGGGGAGAGGCTTGTAAAAGAGGTTGTGGGGAAAACTCACTAAAACTTAAAGGAGAAAGAGCATGATCAAAGGTTTTATAGGAACGAGTCTTGTGGACTTTCCTGGCAGGATTGCTTCAGTGGTTTTTGTTTATAGGTGCAATTTCCGTTGCCCTTATTGTTATAATCTTGATCTCGTGCTTCCAGAAAGATATGAAACCCTTGAAACCATTTCCGGGGACTGGATTATAAATGAGCTTAAAAGAAGGGAAGGTTTTATCAAAGGCCTGGTGATAACAGGAGGAGAGCCAACTTTGTGGGGGGATGAGCTATTTTCTTTTCTTGATAGGGTAAAGTGTGAAACAGGACTTCCTACAAAAATAGATACCAATGGTTCTCTACCCGAAGTATTGAAAAGACTTCTTGAATCAAGACTGGTTGATTTTGTGGCTATTGACTTTAAAACTTCTCCTGAAAAGTATGCTCTTGTTGGTGGAAGTTTTAAACAGGTAGAAAAATCATTTTCTATTTTAAAGGAGTCCTCCATAGAAAGTGAAGTAAGGATAACCTGCTATCCGCCTTTAATAGATAAAGAGACTTTGAACGAGATGTTGCCCTATTTAAAAGGTTTTAAAACAATTGCTTTACAGAAATTTGTTCCTGGGAAAACTTTAAATCCAGAACCTGTTTCCCCCTATTCAGAAGAGGACTTAAAAAGTTTTGCAAAGTTTTTAAAAGAAAACCTCCCTGACGCTCAAATAGTAGAGAGGTTTTAA
>JAMOQE010000076.1 GCA_027064165.1 Thermodesulfatator sp.
AGTTGCATAAAGCAAGTATGTTTAAGAGCATAGGCCTGAAGGGTTTACCCCTTCTCGGAGAAGGGGTAAACCCGGTTATAAATTAAATTCCTGTAGGAAATTTAGGAAGGTGTGCCAGAGCTTCCTTAATTTTTTCTTCTGGATATTCATAATCTTTCAGTTTGCCTTCCAGATAGGCATCATAAGCTACAAGGTCAAAGTGACCATGTCCACTAAAGTTGAATACAATAACCTTTTCTTCTCCGGTTTCTCTACACTTAATAGCTTCATCTATCGCGGCTTTGATGGCGTGGCTTGTTTCAGGAGCCGGAATAATGCCTTCTGTTCTTGCAAAAAGCACTGCAGCTTCAAAACAGGCAGTTTGGGGATAGGCGCGGGGTTTTATCAGTCCTTCTTTAACGAGCTGGCACAAAAGTGGAGCATCTCCATGGTATCTCAACCCTCCTGCATGAATACCTGGAGGCTCAAAGGTGTGCCCCAGGGTGTACATTAAAAGAAGAGGAGTTAGCCCAACGGTATCTCCATAATCGTACTGATAAACTCCTTTGGTAAGGGTAGGGCAACTGGTGGGTTCAACAGCAATTACTTCCGCAGAAAGTTTCCCTTCCAGAATATCTCCTATAAAAGGAAAAGTAAAACCAGCAAAATTGCTCCCTCCTCCTACACAGCCAATAAGTATGTCAGGTTTTTCTCCCACAAGCTCCAGCTGTTTTTTTACTTCCAGACCAATAATGGTTTGATGCAAAAGTACATGGTTTAGCACACTTCCCAATGCATAATTGGTGTCTTCGTGAGTAACAGCGTCTTCCACTGCTTCAGAAATGGCAATTCCCAGACTTCCATTAGTGTCTGGATTTTCTTTAAGAATGCGTCTTCCTGCCTCGGTACGATCAGTGGGAGAGGGATAAACCTCGGCTCCCCATATTTGCATAAGGCTCTTTCTCATAGGTTTTTGATAATAGCTTACTTTTACCATATAAACTGTGCACTCCAAACCAAAAAGTTTGCATGCAAAGGAAAGTGCACTTCCCCACTGACCTGCCCCTGTTTCTGTAGCCAAGCGTTTTATACCTTCTTTTTTGTTATAATAAGCCTGGGCAACCGCGGTATTGGGTTTATGGCTCCCTGGTGGGCTTACACTTTCATTTTTAAAATAAATTCTTGCAGGTGTTTTTAAGGCTTTTTCTAAATTTTTAGCACGATGTAAAGGAGTGGGTCTCCACAGTTTATAAACTGCCTTTACTTCCTCAGGAATTTCTATCCAGGGCTCCTGACTCATTTCCTGTTCTATAAGAGCCTGGGGAAAAATTGGGCGTAGTTCCTCTGGATTAACAGGCTTGCCTGTTTTGGGATTTAACGGAGGAGCAGGTGGAGAGGGAAGCCTGGGTATAATGTTAAACCACGCCTCTGGAAGCTCTTTTTCTGACAAAAAAATTTTAGTATCCTCACTCATAGTAACACTCCTTTCTAAAATTTTTGATAGTAATTAAATTTGCTACATTTTAACAGAATTAAGGAATTAGTAAAGAAGTATAGCCCAAAAAATCCCTTTAAATTTAAAAAATTATTCTTATAATATGATCCTTTTTTGTACCACAGAATGATTCTTTATCCAGGCTACTTAAAGTTTGTTAAGAAGCTTGACAATTTGTAAAAAAATTTTATATTGAAAGACAAATTTTTACAGGAGGGTCAGTGTGGCAAGGCATAAGAAAAGAGAAAGGGAAAGAGAAATTGAAAGGAGGAGAAGAAGAAGGGCAAAGCTTGCCAAGCTCAGGGCTAAAGGTCTTTTCCCAAGACCTGAGGGTTATGATACAAAAGTTTATTCTTATGTGGCCTATGCTGTGGCTAAGGGTATTATGAGTTTAGACGAAGCCCTTGCTCGTTTGGAAAAGGCCAAAATCTCTTCTGATCAGGCATAGGTTCCTAACTTAAAAATCCAAAAGTAAAGTAAGCAAAGGCGGGGTTTCTACCCGCCCTCTCAGTTTTTTTAAAAACAAGGAAAATTTTAAAGCACTCTTGTATTTTTTGGTAGGTTTGGTATTTTTATCTTGCTATGAAAGTCATTCCCCAGGAACGGATCAGAAATTTCTGTATTATTGCGCACATTGATCACGGGAAGTCCACCCTGGCAGATAGACTTCTTGAATACACTGGCGCTGTATCAGAAAGGGAAATGAGAGAGCAATATCTGGATCGTCTTGATCTGGAAAGAGAAAGGGGCATTACCATCAAGGCTCAGGCCGTAAGGCTTTATTATCAGAGGGAAAATGGAGATCTCTATCAGCTTAATCTTATAGATACGCCCGGACATGTGGATTTTTCCTATGAAGTTTCTCGTGCACTTTCTGCCTGTGAGGGAGCCCTTCTTGTGGTGGATGCCTCTCAGGGAGTTGAGGCACAAACCCTTGCCAATGTTTATCTCGCTTTGGAGAATGATCTTGAGATCGTACCTGTGATTAATAAAATAGACCTTCCCCAGGCTGATGTGGAACGCACCAAAAGAGAAATTGAAGAGGTAATAGGCCTTCCTGCAGATGATGCAATATTGGTTAGTGCCAAGCTCGGTATAGGGATAAAAGATGTACTTGAAGCCATTGTGGAGAGAATCCCTCCTCCATCAGGCAAAAGAGAAGCCCCTTTAAGGGCACTTGTCTTTGACTCCTGGTATGATCCTTATCTTGGCGTGGTTGTTCTTATAAGAGTGGTGGATGGAAAGATTTATCCAGGACAAAAAATAAAATTTCTTTCTACAGGGAAAACTTACGAGATTACCAAAGTGGGGGTATTTGCTCCAGAGGCTACTACCCTTGATGCACTTTATGCTGGAGAGGTGGGGTTTATTGCAGCAGGTATAAAGCAGGTCAGAGAAGCAAGAATAGGAGATACCATCACTGAAGCGGATGCCGATGTAGAGCCCCTTCCAGGCTTTAAAGAGACAAAACCTGTGGTTTTTGCAGGTATTTTCCCTGTGGAAAGCGATGATTTTGAAGACTTAAGAGAGGCTATAGAAAAACTCTGGCTAAATGATCCTGCTTTTTCCTATGAAATGGAGACATCTGCTGCACTTGGCTTTGGCTTCAGGTGTGGCTTCCAGGGCCTCCTGCACATGGAAATTGTTCAGGAAAGGCTGGAAAGAGAATTCCATCTCAATCTTATTACCACCGCCCCTTCGGTGAAATACAAAGTTAAATTAAAAAATGGAAAAGAGCTGGAAATAGAAAATCCTGCAGACTGGCCTGATCCAGGGTTGATAGAAGAAGTTAAAGAACCTTATATCAGGGCAGAAATTTATACTCCTAAGGAATATTTAGGTTCTCTTATAAAGCTCTGTGAGGAAAAGAGGGGAGAGCAAAAGGAGATAAAATTTCTCACACCAGATAGATGTGTGCTGGTGTATGAGCTGCCTTTTAGTGAAGTGGTACTTGATTTTTACGACAAGCTAAAAAGTTATTCAAGAGGGTATGCTTCCCTTGATTATCAATTCGTGGGCTATAGGCCCGGGAATCTTGTAAAGATGGATATTCTTATTAATAAACAGCCAGTAGATGCCCTTTCTCTTATAGTACATAGAGACAAGGCATATTACAGAGGGAGGGAACTTGCTTCAAAATTAAAAGAGGTTATCCCCAGACAGCTTTTTGAAGTTGTAATCCAGGCAGCAATTGGTAGTAAAATTATTGCAAGGGAAAGAATTCCTCCTCTTAGAAAAGATGTGCTTGCCAAGTGTTATGGAGGTGATGTAACCAGAAAAAAGAAGCTCCTTGAAAAACAAAAAGAGGGAAAAAAGAGGCTTAAAGCTATAGGCCAGGTAGAAATCCCTCAGGAAGCATTTTTAGCAGTGCTTAAAATCTAAAGGAGGTTTTATGAACGAGCAAACCAAGGAAAAAATCCTTGATTGGATAAAAAGCATAGCTATAGCACTTGTTCTTGCTCTTGTAGTAAGAACATTTATTGTACAGGCCTATAAAATTCCTTCTGGTTCCATGATCCCCACTTTACTTGTGGGAGACTATCTCCTGGTTAACAAACTTTCCTATGGTATAAGAGAGCCTTTTAAGAATGGATTTTTTTATAGGTGGGGCATGCCTCACCGCCAGGAAGTGGTGGTGTTTAGTTATCCTGTAAACCCCAAGGTGGATTTTATTAAAAGAGTAATAGGACTTCCCGGAGACACAGTAGAAATCATAAATAAAAAGGTTTATGTTAATGGCAAACCCTTAAAAGAGCCTTATGTACAGCATACAGATCCCACGATTTATCCAAGGGAAGTAAGTCCGAGAGACAACTTTGGTCCTATTAAAGTGCCGCCCGGGAAACTGTTTGTACTGGGAGATAACAGAGATGAAAGCTATGACAGTAGATTCTGGGGATTTGTTCCTATTTCCAATCTTAAGGGCAGGGCTCTAATCATATACTTTTCCTGGGACTCAGTCCATCACAGGCCGAGATTAAAGCGTATTGGGAAAATTATTCATTAAATTTCATTTACTTGGCAATCATTGCCCTCATAAGATCTGCAGTATTTTCGGCATGATGTGAAATTCCTAAAATAAGATCCACCAGCTTTAATACAAAAAACAGGGTAATAGGATCATTGATTTTTTCAAAAATTTTCTTTTTAATCCTGTTTCCAAATTCTTCAGCAAGATATTGAGTATAGCGTATTTCTCTTATAATTTCTTTAGCTTTGTTTCTACTTTCTTTGTCTCTCCTAAGCAAAAAACCTGCAGAATATAAAATCATAGGCTCAATTTGTTTGATAGAATCTATGCTTTGATTCAAAAGATTTTGAAGTGAAGAAAAAATTTCTTCTGGTATTTCTACTTCTTTAAAGGAAAGCCAGTTTAAAATTTCTTCTGCTACATCTGCAATAGCATCCTGCTCTTTGAGGTAAAGGAATAGCTCAAATCTTTCCACGGGAAGGACAATCCCTTTAGGAAGGTGACCTCTGATATTTCTCTTTACTTTATCTGCTTCCTTTTCAATCTCAAAGATGTGTTTTACTATTTCGTCAAGTCTTGCTTTATCTCTTTGTTCATAAGCTTCAAGGGAAAGGGGAAGCCTTTCAATACATTCCAGCACAAGACGGGCATGCTTTTTTAAAAGGTCAAATATCGGAAAATCTTTTAACATAATCTCTTTAAGTGCTTTGAGCTCTTTTATCTGTTTTTGATCAAGCTTGGGGTTTATGCCTTCTATAGTGAAAATTACACCTTCTGCAATATTGGTTGCCTGGTCAGCTACTCTTTCCAGATTTTGCACAATTATAATATAATCTACACCGCTATTTACAAGCTCTGGATTATTTTTCATGCAGGCTTTGATTTTTTGAATGTTTTCCTTTTGGAAGCGATCCACTATGTCATCGTACTCAATCACTTTTCTTGCCTTTTCAGGATCTTCTTCTACAAAGGCGTTTATAGCAGATTGAAGCATAAAAAAGGCCTCCTGAGCCATTTCCATAATAGGAACATCGCACCTTGGCCTCTCTTTTTCTGCAGTAATGTCTCTGAGGTGATAGGCTATGTTTACAGATTGGTCTGCTATTCTTTCCAGATTTCTTGCAATATCTATAGCAGTTATGACAAATCTTAAATCTTTGGCAACAGGTTGCTGAAGGGCTATTATTTCAAGAGCTGTCTGGCAAACCATATTTTCATAATAATCTACCTGTTCATCAGCTTCTATTACCTTTTTAGCAAGTTCTGGATCAAATTTTTCTACAGAAACTATGGCTGCATTCAGCACTTCGTCCACTATTTTGGCCATATCAAGAATAAGATTTTTGAGAACCTGAAGTTCTTTTTGGAGGGCTATCCTCATAGAATGCTCCTTTCTGCTTTATTTGACATTAGTATTATACTTCAAAACACCAAAAGTTTAAAGTTTTTTGAAAAAATTTAAGAAATTTTTAACAAACTTTAACTAAGTCTTAATAAGATAAGCTTCAAAACCCAATTTTTTTAGTTTTAAGACAAGTGAGTAAACTAATTTTAAATTCTCACCTTTAATACCAATTTTTTCTTTTTTATAAGGTTTGAAAAATTTTAAAATAGCGTTTTTTCTTTTTTCAAGCACGCCTTCAGGAAGTTCCTCAAGAGGAAATATACGAACTTTTTCTTTTTGGGCTTCTTCCCAACTTAACTCAAGCGGCGTTTTTTCTACTTGAGAAAGGAGCTCTTTTCTTTTGCACCTTGTACAAATTCCATCCTTGGAAGAAGTGGGCTCTCCACATATTTTGCAAGAAGATATTTCTTCTTCTGTTTTAAAAGACTTTTTGAGAAGGGGAATTAACTTTTTTGTGAAAACAGAAAGTGCCTGATATTTAAATTGAGGATTTTTTTTCTCCCAGTAATTTAAAAATTCTCTGTATTTCTTCCCGGGAATATTTTCTCCCTCAGTGTGAGGACACTCAAGGGGTTTTATAGGAATTTCTCTCAGCACGGCATAATAAAAAATTTCTTTTTCCGGCGTGGTAAAAAAAGGCTTTACTTTTTTAACCTGCCCTTTTGTTAAAGGAGGAAGGGTAGGTGTAAGTCTTATAAGAGATTCAAAGCTTCCCTGGAAAAAAAGATTTAGCATAGTGGAAAGCATGTCATCTAAGTGATGCCCTGTACAAACCACATCCAGTTCAAGTTTTCTGGCAATTTGCGAAAAAAGCCCCCTTTTAATCACTCCACACACGGAGCAAATTTTGTTTTTAAAATGAGTGAACACGAAATCATCTATGCTAAAGCCTTCTTCTTTTACTAAGTCGTAAACATAGAGAGGTACTTCCCATTTTTGGCAAACTTCCCTTACCAGAGTTTCCACTTCTTCTGAATGATATTTAATCCCCAGATTTATGTGAATTCCTATAAGAGAAAGTTCCGGGAAACAATGTTTCAGGGCAACGAGAAGACTTGAGCTATCCTTTCCTCCAGAAAGAAAAATACCTATTTTTTTTACGTTGAAAAACATTTTATAAGTTTCTATACATTTTTTTACTCTGTTTTCAAAAAATTTTAGGAAACACTCCTTACAAAGGGCAAGCCTTTGAGCTTCAAGCCTAACAAGGGCCTGATTGTTTTTGCAATGTTTACATTTACAGGGCAGGGGAACTGGCTTCCATTCAAAAACTTCTCCACAGGAGGTTTCGTATCTCATCGCACAAAATTGCAAAAATTACAGAGTTTAAGAAAAGGCTTCTTTAATTCCATGAATGATGTACTCAATAGCAATAGTTGCAAGGAGGAGTCCAAGAATTCTGATAAGGGCTTTTGTACCGAGTTCACCGAGAAGAGCAAATATTTTTGTTGCCCTACAAAAAACAAAATATGTAAAACTGCAGATAAAAAATAGTATTAAAAGCAACATAAACTTTCCCAGGGGATCGGAGTTTTCCCCAAGTATTATTACTGTAGTAATAGCTCCAGGACCGGCCAGATAAGGTATTCCCAGAGGAACAATAGATACATCTTCTTTTGTAACCCCCTTTGTAGTTTCTTCTGGGGAACTTTTAACCTGCCTCATTTTTCCAAAAAGCATTTCAATAGCGGTTAAAAACAAAAGGACCCCACCTGCAATTTTAAAGGAGTAAATAGAAATTTGAAAAAGTGATAGAATATTTTGCCCTATCCACAAAAAAAGAGAAAGTGTTATAAAGGCAGTGAGTGTTGCCTTAAAAGCTATTTTTTTTCTTTCTTCTGTAGTATAACCCGCTGTAATACTGAGAAAAAATGGAGCACCTCCAATAGGATCAATAATAGTAAAAAGGGCTACAAAACTTTTTATGAGAAATCCGTAATTAATCATTTTTTTCTTTCTTTTAAATATAAATAAATGCCTGGAGTTGAGCCAATAAGTATTAAAGTGTAGCCCAAAAGACCCAGGGAAATGCCGTATTCAAGAGGGTATTTTAGCAGACTGAAGAAAAAACTCAAGCTCCCTTCTCTTACTCCAAGACCAGAAATGCTAATGGGCAGGGCAGAAAGAAAGCTTACTATAGGTATGATTACTAAATAATATTTTAATGGCACAGGTAGGCTAAGCGCTTTGCCAAGAAAAATAAATTCTCCCAGAAAAATAAGCTGTACAAATATGCCCAGGAAATAGGCTTTAAGAAAGATGGCAGGTTTTAAAGGGTTTAACAATTCTTTTGGAGTGCTTTTCATATTATAGTAAAAGATTCCTAAAAAAGCTATAAAACCCAGGAGGAAAAGGATTCTTATAAACCAGAGAAGCCTCACTGGCAAAAATCCGCCGAAGAAAAAAGTAACTACTACAAGTATAGTAAGAATTCCAGCCAGCCCTAAGGCCCTGTCCAGAAAAACACTAAAAGTAGCTTTTTTCCAGTCAAGACCGGCTTTTGTTAAGTAGTAAACTCTTAGTAAATCTCCTCCAACTATACCTGGAAATGCTGTGTTAAAAGTAAAACTTATTAAATAAGTTTTATAAAAGAAAAAAAAGCGTTCACTTATGTTCCACGATTTACAGATTAGCTGCCATCTGAAAGAAAGCACTGCCTGAAAAAGAAAGCATAACAGTACCGCCACTCCATAATAAAAGATTTTTAAGTGTTTAAAAACTTCTTTTAATTTCTGAAGGTCAGTTTTTTGATAGAGAAAATAAAGAAGTGTGCATGTTATTCCCAGTCTGATTAGAAAAAACAATAAGGACTTTTTTTTAGCTTTCCTCAATCTTTAAACACCCTGAAATATGAAATGTAAGGCTTTGAAGGATTGCGTAAAGGATTTTCTATGATTGCTACAAGTTTCCCTCTTGTTGTAACTAATCTCACCCATTTTTCATCAGGAGAAATTTTTACTTTCTGAAATTTTATAAAAGAAAGAAAAGCTGTGGTATAGAGTTGCCTTCCGGTCCTCACTTTTTGAGAAAATTCTTCACTGATTGTTATTTTGGGAAGGAATTCAAGGGCTCTTTCCACAGGGATAAGTAAATTTTCAATTTCCTGTGGGTTATTTTCTATAATCTCTTTTAGTTTTTCCAGAGTTATGGATTCCTTCAGGGTAAAGATACTTTTCTGAATACGTCTTAACTCTGAAAGCGCAGCTCCACATCCAATTCTCACCCCAAATTCGTTTACAATTGATCTTACATAGGTGCCCTTAGAGCAGTGAAGCCTAAACCTTACCTTTTCCCCCTCTTTTTCAAGGATTTTAAATTCATAAATTTTTACTTTCTTTGGTTCCTTGGTGATAAGGAGGCCATCTCTTGCATATTTGTACAGGGGCCTTCCTTTAAACTTTGCCGCAGAGTAGGGTGGAGGGGCCTGGTCAAGCTCTCCTACAAATTGGTTTGCCATTTTTTGAAGTTCTTCCATGCTTAAGTCAGGAGGGGTTTTTTCACTTACTTTTTCTCCTGTAATATCGTAAGTCACAGTACTAAACCCTAAAATAAATTCGCCTTCATAAACTTTGTCCCCTTCCAGAAAAATCTGGGCCACTTTAGTGGCAGAATTTAAAAAAAGGGGAAGCACCCCGGTTGCAATCTGATCAAGAGTTCCTCCATGCCCCGCTTTTTTTACACGAAGAAGCCTTTTTACCTCTTCAAGTGTTTGAGTAGAAGTAAGACCTTTTGGTTTATCTACTACCAGAATGCCGTTAAGTTTTTTTATACCTTTCATAATAACTCGTGAGCTCCTTTTTAAATTTTTCTAAAAATTCAGAAAGGTCTTGATTTTCTATTTTAAAACCACTTGCATATTTGTGTCCCCCCCCTCCAAAGCTCTTTGCAAAGTAAACAACTTCTACAGGAGGGGTACTTCTTAAGCTCACACTTATTAGCCCTTCCTCAAGCTCTTTTACCAGGGCAGAAAGTTCAACTCCCTCAATTCCCCTCATAAAGCTTGCAAAATCATTTATATACCTGGGCTTCCCAAGAAGTTCAAGATCTTCTTTTGTAATGTAAGAGAGAGCAACTTTCCCTTCACAAAAAAGCTCCATCCTTTCTATTACAAACTTCAAAAGTTTTACCTGAACAAGAGGGGTGTTTTCAAACAGGTTTCTCGCAATCTCTGAAGATGAGGCCCCAAGTTTCACCAGCTCTGAAGCTACTTTAAAAGTTTCTGCAGTTACATTTTCATAGCGAAATCCCCCCGTGTCATAATATATACCGGCAAGGAGATTGTGGGCTATTTCAGGAGAAATTTCAAAGCCACAGGACTTAAAAAAATTATAAAGAAGCTCTGTAGTAGAAGCTGCCTCTGGATTAACGAAAAAATAAGGTTCTTCTGGAAATCCATGTTTTTCTCCTGGCTGATGGTGATCAAAGACTATAAATGCTTTAGATTTTTTTAAAAAGGGCCTTATTTTTTCTTCTGTCCTTTCAAATTCCGCAGTATCCACTACTATTGTAAAAAAATTATCAGGAAGAGCAAGTTCTCCGGAGGTACTTTGCAAAAATTTTAAAATTTCTTTCCCTCGCAAAAATTCTATATTATCTGGGGGGCTTTCCATAAGTCCTATTACATTTTTCCCGAGCTTTTTAAGAACCAGGCCTGTAGCAAGTAGTGACGATATTCCATCAATATCTGGATTAACATGAGTAACTATTACGAAATTTTTTCCCTTTAACAAAAGTTCTCTTATTTTTTTCACTTAGCTTTCCTCTTTTTTTATGCGTTTAAAAAGTTCTGCAAGCCTTTCTTCCTCTTCAAAAGTTCTATCTATTTCAAAGCTTAGCTCAGGCACAAAGCGAATATTCATCCTTTCTGCAAGGAGCTTTCTTATATAGCCTTTTGCCTTTTCAAAAGCATTTTTTACCTCTTCAGGATCTCCTTGAAAAACCCGGAAAAAAATTTGTGCCCGTTTAAGATCTCCGCTTACTTTAACTTCGGTAATACTGATGAAATTTTTAAATACAGGATCATTAAGTTCATACATAAGAATCTGAGAAACCTCTTCTTTAATAAAACTTGCTACTTTTTGTGGCCTGCGTCCCTGTTTCATTTTGACTTTTAATAAGAGAGAAATTCTACCTCAGCCTTTATAAGCTCAAGCTCTCCATTTTTCTGGATAAATTCCAGAATAGAATTCATTTTTCTATCCACAAACTTTTGATCCTTTCCCACAATACTTATACCTATTACTGCAGTTTGCCAGAGGTCATGGGCATCCACCTCGGCTAAGGATACTTTCTTAAAATGGGCTTCAAGCCTTTGCATAAGCCCTCTCAAAATCTGCCTCTTTGCCTTAAGAGAGTTGGGAGACGGGAAAAAGAGCTCTATTCTGGCAACTCCTACGACCATTTACCCTTAAAGCTCTGGCTTTTCTTCTTTAAGCTCAAAGGCTTCTATAATGTCCCCCACCTTTATATCCTGAAAATTTTCAATTCTTATACCACACTCATAACCTGCCGCCACTTCTTTTACATCATCCTTAAATCTTTTAAGAGAAGCAATTTGCCCAGTATAGATTACTATGCCTTCCCTTATCACTCTTACTCTGTTATTTCTATTAATTACTCCTTCTTTTACATAACAACCTGCCACTATTCCCACTTTAGGAATTTTGAAAGTAGCTCTTACTTCGGCAAGACCAGTAATTTCTTCTCTATATACCGGTTCAAGAAGACCCACCATGGCCTTTTTCACATCATCAAGAAGCTGGTAAATTACATCGTAAAACTTGATGTCCACTTTTTCTCGTTTGGCAGCTTCCCTTGCTTGAGGAGTGGGCTTTACATTAAAGCCTATTACAATAGCATCAGAAGCAGCAGCAAGCATTACATCGCTTTCAGAAATAGCACCTATGCCAGCTCTAATTACACTAACTTTTACTTTTTCAGTTGAAAGCTTGGCAAGTGAGGCCTGAAGAGCCTCAAGGGTTCCCTGAGTATCTGCTTTGAGAACTATTTTTAGCTCTTTTATTTCGCCTTCTTTAAGCTTTTCAAAGAGTTTCTCAAGAGAAATCTTGGCTTCTTTGGCAGCTTCTGCTTCTCTTGCCTTTCTCTGCCTGTATTCAGCAATCTTTTTGGCCTTTGCCTCATCTCCAATTACTATAAAATCGTCTCCTGCCTGAGGCACTTCCTCAAAGCCCAGTATCTCCACAGGGATGGATGGGGTGGCCTCCTTTACTCTTTTTCCATAGCTGTCAAACATAGCCCTTACCCTTCCATGGGTAAGGCCGGCAACAAAAACATCTCCCTCTCGCAGGGTACCTTCCTGTACGAGTACCGTAGCCACAGGACCTCTTCCTTTATCCAACTTGCTTTCAATAATCCTTCCCCTTGCAGGCCTGTCGTAGGCAGCCTTAAGCTCAAGCATTTCTGCCTGAAGAAGCACCAACTCAAGGAGTTCTTCAATCCCTATTTTTTTCTTGGCAGAAATATTGGCAAAAAGGGTATCTCCACCCCATTCTTCTGGTACCAGACCAAGCTCTGCAAGCTGGGACTTTACTCGTTCAGGATTTGCTTCTGGCTTGTCTATTTTGTTTATGGCTACTACTATAGGTACATTGGCAGCCCTTGCATGTTCAATAGCCTCTTTCGTTTGATCCATAACCCCGTCATCTGCCGCTACCACCAGAATTACAATGTCGGTAACCTGAGCACCACGAGCTCTCATTGAAGTAAAGGCCTCGTGCCCTGGTGTATCAATAAAAGTAATAAGCCTTCCGTCTTCAAGCCTTACAGTATAAGCACCTATATGCTGGGTAATTCCCCCTGCCTCTCTGCTTGCCACATCGGTTTTTCTTATAGCATCAAGGAGGGTGGTTTTCCCATGGTCAACATGTCCCATAACTGTTACCACAGGGGGCCTTGGTTTTAATTCTTCAGGAGAGGGGGGAGTGTATTGGAGCAAAATTTCCTCTTCAACAGGAGCTTTTTCCACTTCATAACCAAATTCATCTGCAAGGATCGCTGCAGTATCTGCATCTATGGATTGATTTATAGTAACGGGCATTCCCATTTGCATGGATTTCTTTATAAGCTCGCTTGCCTTAACTCCCATGAGCTTTGCAAGCTCACCCACCTGAATAGTCTCATAAATCTTTATTTTTTTCTGTTTCCTGGGAAGAGTAGAGGGACGAGCAGGCTCTTTTTTCTTTTTTTCTCCCTTTTTCTCAGGTTCTTCTTTTTCTTCTTCATAAAGAGAGGTAGGCTCTTCTTCTCCTGCAAGCAACTCTTCAAGTTCTTCTTTTTCTTCTCTGCCTCGCCTTGGAGCTCCTCTCTTCTTGCCTCTCTTTTTTCTCCTTTCTTCGTACTCGTCTTTAAACTCTTTTTCTTTTTTCTTTTTACCAGCAAACTTTGTTTCAGAAATTTCTTTTTTTTCTTTTTTGGCTTTCTCTTTTTTGGGCTGGAATTCTATAACTACCTTTTTCTTAGGTGCTTCCTGAGCAAACTTTTCTTTTTCTTCCTTTGGTTTCTCTTCTTCTTTTACTTCTTTTACTTCTTTTGCTTCTTCTACCTTTTTTTCTTCCAGTTTTTCTGTTTCCTCTATTTTTTTCTTTTTCTCAGTTTCTTCTAAAATTAACTTCTGTTTTTCTCCTTTTTCTTTTTTTTCTTCAATAGCTTTCTTTCTTTTCTTTTTCAAGACCAATTTTTTCTTCTTTGGACGAAGTTCTTCCTCTTCCTTCTTTTTAAAAACAGAAAGTTCGTCTTTTTCTTCTCTTCTTATAATAATAATCCCGCTCTTTTTATCTTTTAAAGCGTTTTTGAACTTCTTTTTTATTTCTTCTACTTCTTCAGGAGAGAGCCAGGAAGAGGAAGATTTAACTTCATAACCTTTTTCTTTAAGTTGTTTTACAAATTCTTCAGGATCAAGACCAAGCTCCTGTGCCAATTCATTTACTCTAACTTTTGCCATAATTTCTCCTGTACAGGAATTTAATTGTGATAAGTTTAATAGCAAAGCTTTAAAATTCAAGCCCTCTCTTTTATTTTTCTGAGTTTATATTAAATTATAATTGTATGAAAAAGGTAATAATAATTCCGGCAAGATATGGTTCAACAAGACTTCCAGGTAAGCCCCTTGCAATTCTCTGGGGTAAACCCCTTATCCAGCATGTGTATGAAAGAGCAGCAAGGTCTGGGATAGAAACCTATGTGGCAACAGATCACGAAGAGGTTTTTAAAACCGTGGAAGCTTTTGGAGGCAAAGCTGTCATGACTTCTCCTGAGCATAAGTGTGGCACAGAAAGGCTTGCCGAAGCAGCTTCAATTTTAAAACTTTCTGAAGAAGACATAGTGATAAATCTTCAGGGAGATCAACCCCTTTTTCCTGCTGAATACCTTGCACCACTTGTAGAGCCTCTTTTAAAAGAAAAAGTTGAAATGAGTACCCTTGCAACCCCTTTTAAGAACTATAAAGAAGTGCAAAATCCAAACAGGGTAAAAGTTGTGTTAAGTAAAAATAGGAATGCCCTGTACTTTTCTCGCTCTCCCATTCCTTACATAAGGGATAAAAGCCCTGAGTTTCCTTATCTCAAACACATTGGAGTGTATGCCTATAGAGTAAGTTTTTTAAAAAAATTTGTAAGTCTTCCTGAGGGGGAGCTTGAAAGGCTGGAGAAACTTGAACAATTAAGGGCTCTTGAGTATGGTTATAGTATAGCGGTAAGAGTTGTTGAAGCAGATTTTCCTGAGGTTGACACACCAGAAGATCTGGAGGTATTGGAAAAGTGGGGGAAAAATGATAATCATTCTTGATCTTAATGGTACTATTGCAACTGATGGGAAGCTTCTTCCAGGAGTAAAAGAAAGGCTTGAAGCCCTTAAAAAGATTGCCCGGATATTTCTTGTGTCAGCAGATACAGGAGGTACCTTGAAAGAAGTGGCAACAGAGCTTGGAGTAGAGGGAGTAAACATAGCTGTGCTCAAGTCAATCAATGAGGCAGAAGCCAAGCTTAAAGTCCTTGAGGAATTAAGGAAAAACTTCCCCGGAAAGAAGTTTGTTGCCATAGGTAATGGTAGAAATGACGAGCTTCTTCTCAAAAATGCTGATCTCGGAATCTGTGTGATTGGAGACGAGGGAGCCTGGAGTGGAGCTCTCATTAGTGCAAAAGTTGTGGTTAAAAACATTGCTGATGCTTTTGAGCTTTTATTGAAAGAAAAAAGACTTACTGCTACTGTTAGAATTTAAAAAGGAGAGAAGCCATGAAAAGAGGACCAGCTGTGGCAGGTGTTTTTTATCCCGGGAAACCGGCAGAGTTAAGAGAAACACTAAATTTTTTGATAGAAAGTGCGTCTGAAAGAGTAAGGGCTATTGCTGTAGTTTCTCCTCATGCAGGTTATATGTATTCCGGTAAAGTGGCAGGCAGGGTTTTTGGCAGGATTGAAGCACCGGACACCGCCATTATTCTTGGCCCAAATCACACAGGCCTTGGAGCAGCCATCTCTCTTTATCCTGGCGAAGCTTTCGTTACTCCCCTTGGAGAAGCAAGGATAGATGAAGAGCTGAGAGAAGCCCTTTTTAAAGAATGCAGCCTTTTTACTCCAGATGTTAAAGCACATGAACACGAGCACTCTTTGGAAGTGCAGGTGCCTTTTTTGCAATATTTAAACCCAATTGTGAAAATTGTGCCTGTTTGCTTATCTTACATAAGTTTAAAAGAAATAAAAGAACTTGGAGAAACTATAGCCAAAGTAATTAAAGCTTTTCCAGAGAAAAAAATTCTTATAGTAGCCAGTTCGGATTTCAGCCACTATGTTCCTCATGAAGTAGCTAAGGAGAAGGATAAAAGAGCTATAGAAAAGATTTTAAATCTTGATGAAGAAGGCCTTATCAAGCGGGTGGTTGAGGAGAGAATAAGCATGTGCGGGGTTGTGCCCGTCTCAGTAGCTATGGTGGCAAGCAAGGGGATAAAAGAAAAACCTCAAGCTGAGCTTGTGGCATATCAAACTTCTGGTGATGTAATAGGAGACTACAGCTCAGTTGTAGGCTACGGCGGTATAGTGATCTACTAAAGGGGAGGTAAAAAATGGCAGAAGTTATAACTCGTTTTCCTCCAAGTCCAACGGGACATCTTCACTTAGGAGGAGCAAGGACAGCGCTTTTTAACTGGCTTTATGCAAGGCATCATGGAGGAAGGCTTGTACTCAGGTTTGAGGACACAGATAGGGAAAGGTCAAAAAAGGAGTATGTGGAATCTATTCTGGAGGCCCTTAAATGGCTTGGTTTAGACTGGGACGAAGGCCCATATTTTCAAACTGAGAGGCTTGAGCTTTATCAGAAGTATGCAAGAAAGCTCTTTGAAGAAGGCAAGGCTTATTATTGCGAGTGCACAAAAGAGGAGCTTGAGACAAAGAGAAAGCAGATGCTTGAAAAGGGCCTTAAACCCAGATATGATGGCACATGCCGTGAAAAAGGGCTTGGTCCTGGAGAGGGTAGGGCACTCAGGTTAAGAGTGGAGGCAGTGGGAGAAGTGGTGTTTGAGGATCTTTTAAGGGGGAAAATTTCTTTCCCTGCAGAAGAAATAGACGATTTTATTATTATGCGCTCTGATGGCACTCCCACCTATCATTTTGCCGTGGTGATAGATGATTTTACCATGGGGGTAACTCATGTAATAAGAGGGGATGACCACATTTCAAATACTCCCAAGCAGATTTTGATTTACCAGGCACTTGGAATTGAGCCTCCCAGGTTTGCCCACATCCCAATGGTGCTTGGAAGGGATGGAGCAAGGCTTTCTAAGAGGCACGGTGCACGCTCTATTTTAGAGTATAGAGATGAAGGCTATCTCCCGGAGGCACTTGTAAATTACCTTGCCAAGCTTGGCTGGGGATATGGGGATCAGGAGTATTTTACTGTAGAGGAGCTAATAAAACTTTTTGACATAAAAGATGTAAATCTCTCTCCTGCAAGATTTGACCCTGACAAGCTCCTTGCAGTAAATGCCTACTGGATAAGAAATAGCGATGCCTCCTATCTTCTTTCTCAGCTAAAGCCTTTTCTCAAAGAGTATGAGCTGGATAAATTTTCTGAGGACTATCTTAAAGCTGCTATAGAAACGGTAAAGACCCGTGCCAAGACCCTTGTTGAAATGGCTAAAATGATGGATTTCTATCTGGTGGAAGAAGTGGAGTACGATGAAAAGGGAGAGAAAAAGTTTTTTGTGAAAGAAGTTTTGCCCGCTTTAGAAAAGATTAAAGCTTATCTGGAAGAAAAAGAGCTTGAAGAAAAGGAATTTGAGGCCTTTTTAAGAGGGCTTGCAGAGGAGATGGGGCTTAAGCTAAAGCTCATTGCTCAGGCTATGAGGCTTGCTTTGACTGGGAAAACAGTAAGTCCAGGACTTTTTGAGATAATCAAAGTCCTTGGAAAGGAGAGAGTAATAAAAAGAATTCAAAAAGCTATAAATTTCATAAAAGCGCGTAACTAATATCTCAAATGAGGAACCCCCGTAAGGCTTTTTACGGGGGCTTTATAAAAATTACGCAGCCATTTTGGAATTATTGCTTGCTTCAGACTTCTCAGTTTTTAAATATTCATTCTGCCAGATAGGTAAAGTAAGAGCTTCTAATTGTTTGTCATATTCTACCAGTTTTTGATAATATTCTTCTGAATTCATAGCTTCTTTTGCTTCTTGATTTTCCGGTTTTACATCTGGTGTACATATTTTTGTGCGAAAGGTATGATAATTATCACGAATAGCACAAGGCATTAGCCAATTTTTGGCATTTTTACTATAAGGATAGCCATATTCTTTTTGCCATTCTCTACCATTTCTAAAGAATAGATTATTCCAAGCATCAGCAAGGGTTTTACCTTCTTTATACAAATCGTAAATATTATCTACATAGTACGGTATAAAAACACAAGGAGTGATATACCCGTTCCAATCAATATAAAAATAACCATTTGGACGACCAAAAGCAATACAACCATTGGCAAGAGGCCCACTGTTCCAAAAATCAGCTATAGGATAACCTTTTTCTAATAGTTCTTCCCATTTTCTATAAAGCATCACCCTTTGCTCAGGGGATGGCATTAAATCAAATACATTTTTACCTCTACCAATAGGCATTAACTGGAAAATCCACATATAACTTGCTCCCTGTTCTTCAAACCAGAATTGATAAAATTCATCGGTTAATAAAAGAGGTAAATTTTTGGTTGTGGCAGTTACAGAAACAGCAAAGGGCACACCTGCTTCTCTCAGATTCTCCATTGCTTTTAAAATCCTTTTAAAAACACCTTTTCCTCGCCTTTCGTCTGTTTCTTTTTCAAAACCTTCTACTGAAATTTGAGGAAAAGCATTGCCTAACTTAGCCAGTTTTTCTGCAACCTGTTTATTAATTAAAGTGCCATTAGTATAAAAAATACAGAAAACATCATTATACTGCTGCCAATAATCAAACAAAGTCTTACCTTCACTGGAATAAAGCAAAGGTTCTCCTCCACTGATAACAAGAAAGCGGTTACCAAACTCTTCATAGGCTTCTTTTAAAATACGATCAACTATTGAGGCAGGCAAACTTTTCCCTGTTTGTGGAGAAGAAGAGGCATAACATCCTATGCATTTTAAATTGCATTTTTGTGTGGGAGAAATTGTAATAAAAAGTGGAGGCTCTGTACCATATTTTTCTTTAAATCTGGTTCTTGCCTTCTCAGCTTCAGAATTTTCGCTTTTAAAAAAATTATTTAGCCCCAGAGTATAAATTGTTTTCTTAAAAACATCTTGTGAAATGTAATTTTTATCAAAATTTTTTATTAACTGTCTAACAAAGGCCCTTACCCATTGATATTTCTTTAATTGAACCTTTGGCAATTGGTTTTCTTCACTAAAAAAGCTTTCATATACCTTTTCTTCAAATTTTTTTAGAATTACATCTCGTCCAACTTTTGTGTGGAGAGCTTTTTCAATTGAATAAAGAAAGAAGTTTTTTTTGATTTTTTCAAAGCCAAACATCTTGTCCCCCCTATTTTTGATTTTACTTACCAGTAAGTAAATACTACTATAAAAAATAAAATTTGTCAAGGGTGTAGAAAAATCTGGGATTTTACTCTGGGAAAATAGAGAAGTGGCGTATTTTATTCAATTTCTAAAATGTTGATAAGTTTTTTAGAAATTTGTTCAAGATCAAGACTATTGTTTAGCAATTGTTCTAAAAGCAGACCATTCATTATGCTTACAAAAAGAGAAGAGACAGTTTTTACATCTTTTTGGCTGGTAGAAAAAATTTCTTCAAATACTTTCTGAAGAGAAAGGTTCAATTTATTCCAGAAATTAATAACTTCTTTTTTTAAAGAACTATCTATTTTTGCGAAACACAGGAGCAAAGATTTTATTAAAAATTTCTCCTTTTGGCCGTACCTTAAATAACTGTTTATAAGTTGGCATAATTTTGCTTTAGGATCCTGTACTTGATTTATAGCTTTGAAAATTTCTGTTTCTAATTCTTTAAATACTTTTTCCAGAATTTCTTTATAGAGCTCCTTTTTACCCTTAAAATGATAATAAAGTGCCGGTTTAGTAATGTTAAGTTTATTTGCGATATCGTCCATTGAGACGCATAGATAGGTGTATTCTGCAAAAAGATTCCTGGCAATGTCAAGAATATTCTCTTTTGTATTTTTAATAAACTTCCTGGACATCCAGTAGTTCCTCACTATCCAGATTTTTCCAAAAAATACTACAACAACTTTACATGTCAAGCATAGTATTAATCAAAGGGGAGTAAAAATTTTTCGTGAAATCTTATTGTCAAAGAGAAAAAAGGGATTATAATTTTAAAAAAATCGGGGCGTAGCGCAGCCTGGCAGCGCACCTGCCTTGGGAGCAGGGGGTCGGAGGTTCAAATCCTCTCGCCCCGATTTTAATCAAAACTTCTGATTTAAAATTTGTTTAAGCTTTTTAGTAGAATCAATAAAAATAATTCCTTCTTTATCACAAGGAATAATAAAGTCCTCATCTAAAGAAATTAGGTGTTTTATCCCATCTTTTTAAAAATAATTATACTCAATAACTTTCTTCTGCAAACTCTTGAAATTTGATTAAACACACATTAAAGTTATAAAATAATAAATTAAAAAAGGAGGAGGTATGAAAAATCATTCTGTTATGGAGATTGCCACTAAAGATGTAAAGACTATTCCTCTTAGATCCACTGTAATGAATGCCCTTAAGTCCATGGTTCAATACAGATTCAGAAGAATGCCTGTAGCAGATGCCGGCACAAAAAAGATAATGGGAATTCTCTCTGCAACTGATTTAATCAGCTATTTAGGAGGGGGGGATAAATATCAAATAGTGGAAAAACGCTATCAGGGAAACCTTGCCCGTGCTGTAAACGAAAATGTTGAAGAAATTATGACAAGGAATGTAATAACTTTAAAAGAAACCGATTCCTGGAAAGATGCAGTAAAAACAATGTTTGAGAAAAAAATAGGTGGATGTCCTATTGTAGATAAAGAAGATAAAGTTATAGGCATAGTTACAGAAAGGGATATCGTAAAGTTTCTTGCCATTCAAAAAAGGCTTGATGGTTATGTAAGAGATTATATGCAAAAAAATTTATTAACCATCACGCCTGAAACTACAGTAGGAGAGGCTATTAAAATTATTATTGGTAAAAAAATTAGGAGGCTCCCTGTAATAGCACATAATCACATAATTAAATTAATAGTTTCTACAGACTTTTTGAGATACTTTAGTGGAGAAGCTTTTAAGCTTATAGAGACAGGAACTATTGAAGAGGCACTCAATAAGAAAATTGGAGAACTTATTGAAGCTTCTGATGTTCTTAAATATAAAGAGCCTCTTATCTTTCACCCGGGGGACAAAATTTCAGACCTTGTTGAAGCAATGCTTGAAAACAGGGCTGGCTCAGCCCTGGTTGAAGAAAATGGTGCTCTTATAGGCATAATTACAGAAAGAGATCTTATGCGTTTTCTTTATGAAAATATGTAATTACGGGGGCAAACTATGGGGAAGGAAATAAGAAGTACTCTGGAAATTGCACTTGAAAAGGCTGAAAAAATAGGAAAAGCCTCCAAGGAAGAGCTTGAGCTTGAAAAAATAAAAGAACAGGCAAAAAAACTTGCTGCAAAATTTATGGAAAATCAGAAAGTAAATTTAAAGGAAGAACTAATTTCATTAACTATAGATAAATCGGACATATTTAAGAAGGCAGCTTTTAAATCAGCTCTGGAAGTATTTTTGAAAAATATTGTGCTTCCCCGGGGAGAATCCCAGCTTCAAAATGCCAAGATTGCCCTTCAGGGTATAAAATCTCTTTTTCAGAATGTTCCAGAAGTAGAAAAGCTCTGTGCTGAGGTGGAAAGGCTGTTAAAAGAATACTATCAAAATTTATTCACTATTTACGAAGAATTAAAGAAGCGGTTGGCTGCAGGTGTGGAGGATCTTGAAAAGGTTCTTTCAGAACAGATGGGAGCACAGGTAAAAGTTTCTATAGAAAACCATCCTCAGTTTAAAGAAGAGTGGCAGAAAATAAAAGAGCGTCTTGATCAGGAGTACGGAAGGCCTCTTGAGTATTTTAAAAATCTCTTTGAAAAGTTGATTCCATAAGAGCTGGGTATGTTAGACGATAAAGTGCTTCTTTTCCCTCAAACCTGCTTTTACTGCTTCTTTGATGAAAAGGAGCTTCCTTTTTCTCAGATTTATTATTTAAAATTACCCTTTTTTGTGACTGAAGAAAATAACAGGCTTGTTCCAATTATCCCTGATCTTCCCTGGGAAGAGAACTTATTAAAAAAAGAATTTCAGGCTTTGTGTGACTGGGGGCTTAATTTCAGAACTCCGGAAGTATTAAAATACTTCCTTACTTTCAAAGACAGGGTGGAAGGCCTCCTGGAAGAAAATTTGCCTTATGTGTCTTTAAAGCCACCTAAAAAAGAGCCTTTGCAGGAGCTTAAAAATGCTTTGTTTTTACTTGGTCTTGCTGAAAAATTTGATAGAGAAATAAAAGATATCAAAGAAAGCCTTGAGAGTATTGAAGAACGGTATCACCACATTTTTGAAGAAAAAATTATTGGAGAAGACGAAACTTTTGAGGAATTAAAAGAGATTAAAAACCTACCGGAGCCTTTTATTGATTTTAAAAGCCTGTCTTTTTTAAATGAAAGGCTGGTAGCCTGGAAAATTCTCTTACCACACATAACTTTTCCTGATCTGTCCTCTCTTTTGATTACTGAAAGGGCTCTTATTGAAAAATTTGCTGAAGTTTTTGAAATTAAGGAGCTGGGAAGCTCTCAGGATTTTAAAATTTTTTCTGCCCAAGCAAATATTATAGAACTAATCAGTTTGGAGAAAAAAGATAGCCAGTTTCCCACTACAATTTATTTAAAAGAATAAATGGCAGAACTATATTTTTTCCTGGCAGGACTTTTTATAGCCTGCTCAATGCTTTTTACCTCAAGTGAGGCAAGTATCTTTTCTCTTTCAAGGCTTGAGCTTGCTTCTTTAAAAAGTTTTCACCTTTCTGAGAAATATTTAACTATTCTCAAAAAACCTGAAGAGCTGCTTGTTGTGCTTATTGCAGGAAATGAACTTGTAGATTATTTTGCAAGTTTTTGCTTTGCAAGGGGGTTTAACGAAGTTTTAAAGACTTATGGAAAAGAAATTGCCTTTTTTGTATTTGGAATTACTGGTTTCTGGCTGGGAGAATTTTTTCCCAAAGTTGTGGGATTTAAGTATAACACAAAACTTGCTCCCAAAGTTTTCCCCATAATTACTGCTTTTTACTATCTTTTTTATCCTTTAAGAAAAATTTTCAGTATTATTTACAGAAGCACAGAACAATACTTAAAAAATAAGGAACAAAAAGTCGCAGAAGGAGAACTTTTCACTCCTGTGGAACAAATAATTCTTGAGGCAATTGAGGTAGCTTACAGAGAAAAAAAAATCAGCGAAAAGGAAAAGACATTTATTTATGGGCTCTTTCTTTCTGAAAAGACACCTATTTCTATTGCCATGGTGCCTCGTTCAGAGGTTGTAGCTCTTGAAGATCAACCAATCACTGAGAAACTTCTGGAGAAATTGAAAAACTTTCCATATCATCAGTTTCCAGTGTATAAAGAAGAGCTTGATAATATTCTCGGCATTTTCTATGTAAAAGACTTTATTAAAAAGTTTACTCCACAGATACTTGGTAAAGCCCGTCTGTCCCAATTTTTAAAAGAACCTTTTTTTGTAAACGAAAATTTTAAACTAAGAGATCTGCTTTTTGAATTTCAAAAGCGCAATGTAAAAATTGCTCTTGTGGTGGATGAATATGGAGTTTTTAAAGGGCTTATCACCCTTGAAGATGTACTTGAGGAGCTTTTTGGAGAATTTTATCATGAAAAAGAGCCAGAGATTGAAGAAATCAGAAAAATAGGGAAGGGGAAATGGATTGTTCATGGAAGGGTACTTCTTGAAGAGCTTGCTCATGAAATTGGCCTTGAAGTGGAAGACGATTTAAAGGAGGCACGCACTTTAAGTGGATTTCTGCTTATTCTTTTTAAAGAAGTGCCTGAGCAAGGCCAAAGCATTGAGTATGGTGGGTTTCGGTTTACCATTAAACAGAAAAAGAAAAGAAAAATAGTCTGGGTAGAGGTGGAAAAGCTGCAAAATGATTAGTGCTTTTTTATCTTTTCTTTTTTTTCTTACTTGTGAAGCATTTTTTGCCATGAGTGAAATTGCCTTTATTTCTGTAGAGAAAGCACTTATTGAAAGACGCTCCAGGAAAAGCTCTCTTGCCAGAATTTGTGTAAAATTCTGGAAAAATCCAGAGAGGCTTTTTACCACCACTGTGCTTGGAGTAACCCTTTCTGTGGCTGGAAACGGTGTCTTTACTTCTTATTTTTTAATAAAGGCCCTTGGTACCAAAGGAGTGGTTCTTTCCTCTACTGTGCTTCCTGTAACCATGGTATTTTTTGGGCAGGTTTTCCCAAAAAGCCTTGGTAAAAGAGTGGCTTATCCATTGGTGCTTTATGTAAGCCCGGTAATTTATTTTATTTCTTTTATCTTTTTCCCTGTGATCTGGATAAACCAGAGGCTTACTTCGCTTTTTTTAAAAACAAAAGAAAAAGAGAATCCTTTTTTTCTTACAAGATTTCGGGAAGTATTTTTAACTTTTATTCACTATGAAGAAGAAATTGACCTTACAGAAAAAAGGCTTATGGAAAAAATTGTAGAATTTGGTAGAAAGAAAGTAGCCCAGGTCATGATCCCTATAAGCCAGGTAAAAGCCCTTCCTATTTCTGCCAGGATAAAGGATGCCCTTGAGTTTAGCAAAAAATACGGCTTCTCCTACATCCCCCTTTACAAAGGCGAACCTTCTCAGATAAAGCTCATTGTAAAGATAAAAGACCTTATTGGGAAGCCCCTTCTTTCTCCTGAGACTCCTCTTTCTCAATTTGGGAAGAGGCCCCTTTTTGTGCCGGAGGTTGTGCCTGCTCATGAGGTTCTTTCCCTCCTTCAGGAGACACGGAACAATCTTGCCATTGTAGTAGACGAGTATGGCTATTCTACAGGCCTTATTACTGTGGAAGATCTTATTGAGGAAGTGCTTGGAGAGTTTAGAGACGCTTTAGACTATTATGTTCCGGAGTACAAAAAACTGAGAGAAGGAGTGTTTCTCTGTAAAGCTCATATAGAAGTGGAAAAGCTTCAGTCACTCGGGATTGCTATTCCTTCTGGTGATTATGAAACCCTGGCTGGTTTTATTTACTTCATAACTAAAAGAATCCCCTCTGAAGGAGAAGTCATAAGTTACAATGGACTTGAGATGGAAATTACAAAGGCCAAACCAAACGGCGTTGAAGAGGTCCTTATCAAGGTGAAATAAGATTAATTACTTTCACCAGTTTGAAGTCAGGGGTAGGGGGTAGCTCCTTTTCAGGAGAAAGCACTATTAAAGATTCTCTTTTTTTTATTTTCCATTTTAGAGAGAAAAAAGACATTTCTACCTTCCCTTCATTTTTTTCTGGAATTTCTTTCACCAATGGAAATTCAAACTCTCTGGGAAGATAAACAAAATAACTTTTTTTGGAAACAAAGTCATAAAATCTAAGAAGGGAAGAGTTTTTCTTTTCCCAGAAGAGTTCTCCAAGGGTTGCTCCAAAAGGGCCTTTTATTCTCAAAAAGAAAAACTTTCTGCAACTTTTAAACTCTGCATAGGTGCAGATTCTTTTTGTTTTTTTTCCTTTCAGAGTAAGATCTATCCAGAGTTTGCCAGTATAAAGAGGTTCTCCTTTTTTTAAAACAGATACCTTTGCACAGGAGCACAGCGAGATCACCAAAAGGAGAAAAAAAACTGATTTTACTTTTCCTGACACACCTTCTCCAGCTTCTTTTTAATCCTTTGTTTTTCTATTTGATGAATGGAAGCTTTTAAAGCCTTGGAATACATTTTACAGGCTTTTTCTTTTTCTCCTTTGGTAAAATACACATCTCCCAGGTGTTCAAAAACTACAGCTTCTGGCTCTGAAAGCTTTTTAATGGCCTTTTTCAAATACTTTTCGGCATTCTCAAGGTCTCCTATCTTAAAGTAATACCAGCCCATACTGTCAAGGATATACGGATCCTCAGGCCTGAGTTTCAGGGCCTCTTCAAGGAGTTTTCCGGCTTTTTTAATATGAATTCCGATTTCAAGATAAGTATAACCTACAAAATTTAGTATATAGGGATCTTGAGGATGCTGTTTTAGGAGAGGTTCCACAAGTTTTTTAACGGTCTCGTAATCATTCAGACAGGCATAATTTGATGCTACAGAGAGAATGAGGTCAAGGGTATCAAATTTTTTTAATCCTTCTTCTCCAATTTGAGCACCTTTTGCACACTCATCAAGGGCTTCATAGGCCTGTGTCAAAAACAGATAAAGTGCCTCTTTTTTGGGAAATTTTTTATATAAATTTTTCAGATAGGATAAGGCCTTTTCTTTTGGGAAGCCTTTGAGAATTTTTATAATTCTTGATCCTGCTTCCTGGGCAAACTCCTTATTAAAAAGGAGCTTTTCGTAAATTTTTAAAGCCTCTTCGCAGTCTCCTTTTCTTTCCATGGCATAGCCAAGAAAATAAAGAAACTCTGCATTATTTGGATGTTCATTCAGATATTGCTCAAGTAGTCTTTCTGCTTTTTCCCAGGCATCTTTTTGAAAGTAAAACCCGATAAGGAGTTTTAAAAAAGGCTCATCGTTAGGGTGTTTCGTCAGATAGGTTTTCAAAATTGTTTCTTCTGCCTGAATATCTCCGTGTTCTTCAAAAAAATTAAGCACTTCTATCAGAACCATTTTATTATAAGAAGAGAGTTTAAGTGCCTTTAAATAAGCATCTTTAGCTTCTTCATACTTTCCTTGTTTGTTTAGAATTCTTGCTTTAAAAAGCCAGGCCACATAATTTTTTTTCTCAAGAGTAATAAATTTTTCAAGCTTTTGAAGTGCAGAGCTCCATTCTTTTCTTTCTATGTAAATACTTATTAGTAAAGTAAGGGCATTTTTATCTGAAGGATGCTTTTCTAAGTATTTTTCCAGGACAGAAATTGCTTTTTGAGTTCTTCCTTTTAATAAATAAAGTTTAGCAAGCCAGAGATTCAAATCTCTATCATCAGGATGGGTTTTATAAAGGTTTTCACCAAGTTTTTCTGCTTCGTTAAACTTTTTGTGTTGAAGATAAAAGTAAAACAGTTCTTTTTTCAGATAAAATGACGCGGGGTCAAGTTCAATTGCTTTAAAAAGATAATATTCTTTTTTAGATGGATTGTCTGTATTCAGGGCGAGAAGGAAATAGTAATAATTGTAATAGTCCCGAGGATAATAAAAAAAGTGATAAGCCTCAGCGGTTATAGGTGAATAGAAAAGAAGAACCAGAATTAGTATTAAAAAAATTTTTTTAACTTTGGTAGGGGAGGGCCTTAGGATAATAGTGAGCATCTGGCAATCTCTCCTGAAAGTATTTTCTTAAATTCTTTATTATTTTTTCTTCAATCTGTCTCACCCTTTCTTTTGAAATCCCGAGTTTTTGAGAAAGT
>JAMOQE010000077.1 GCA_027064165.1 Thermodesulfatator sp.
AACCCATAGTCTTTATAAAATACCTGCCCAACTTTCAAAACATGTGCAGAGCCATTTTCTTGATAAGAAAATTTACATTGCAGATGGGCATCATCGCTATACCACTGCCCTTAGATACAGGGATTACATGGAATCCATCCACGGCAAAGACCCTCTGAGGGATTATAACTACATTGCCATGTATCTTACTGCCTTTGAGGAAGAAAATCTCTTTATGCTACCCACGCACAGGCTTTATAAAGTGGAGGATCCCAGAAGCCTTATAAATAAGTTTTCTTTAATATGTGAAATAAAGGCAATTGACTGGCCTGAGCTCTTTTCTGAAAGCTTATTTACCCATCCTGAAAGGGAATGGCTTTTTTTTGCTGGAAAGGAAATCTTTCTGGCAAGACTTAAGCAGGACATCTGGGAAAGGCTTAAAAAGGAAGACCCTGTGCTTTCAAAAGTTACCCTGCATAACTTTCTTAAAGTGTGGGAAGAAATCACAGGAGCAAAAGAAGAAGAATTTAAAGAGAAAGGAAAGGTACTCTTTTTCAGCCAGATGGAAGAGCTGATGGAAAAAAGTGAAGAAGGCCTGGGAGTGGTGTTCCCAGTGCTTTCTCCATTGGTACTCAAAGACATAGCCTCTGCAGGAAAGAGGATGCCTCACAAGTGCACCTATTTTTATCCCAAAATTTTAACAGGCTTCCTCTTAAAAGAAGCAAGAGGCAGCCTGCTTAAAAATTAACCATGGAAAGAGAAAGTTTAAAAAGGTTTGAAAGGCTAAAAACTCTTTATAACTCACTTAAGCCCAAACTTCTTAAAGACCCCTTTTTAACGGAAAAGCTCCCCCTGCTTGAGGCAGCAATTTTAAAAACGCGCAGGGCTTTTGAGGAGAATGGTTCTTTTACATTCTGTGCACGGTGTGCTGCTGAAGGAGAAAAGTGCTGTGGGCTTGGGCTTGAATGGAAGGTAACTCCTTGTGAGTTTTTTTTAAATCTGCTTTTGTGTGAAAGAAAGGGCAAAGAACTTTCTTATAACTTAGAAAGACCTGAAGATTGTCTCTTTCTTGGAGAAAATGGCTGCCTTCTTCCCATGCCTCCCATATTTTGCAGAAATTTTTTTTGTGAAAAGCTTTCTGCTTTCTTAGGAGAGGAAAGACTAAAAGCCATTCAAAATGCTATGGAAGATGAGGCAAACCTCTCCTTTGTAATGTGTGATTATCTTATAAAAAATTATCTTTTACACCTTAAAGAGGAGGAATAAATTGTCTTATTATCTTGTTACTGGGTGTGCTGGTTTTATAGGCTGGAGGGTGTCTGAGTTTTTGCTTGACCAGGGAGAAAAGGTGCTTGGAGTTGATAACCTCAATCAGGCTTATGATACAAAATTAAAAGAGTGGAGGCTTGAAAGGCTAAAGGGAAGAGAAAACTTCGTCTTTCATAAGCTTGATCTTGCAAACCTTGAAGCTGTGAGGCTCCTTTTTGAGCTTTATTCCATAAAAGCTGTTATTCACCTTGCAGCAAGGGCTGGAGTCAGACAGAGCATAGAAAACCCCTGGGTGTATGTGGAAAGCAATATTACTGCCACCCTGAATCTACTTGAGTGTATGAAAGAAAGCGGAATAAAAAAGATGGTGCTTGCCTCAACCTCTTCTCTTTATGCTGGAAAAAAGCCGCCTTTTCACGAGGAGCTAAAAGTTGATACTCCTCTTTCCCCTTATGCAGCAACTAAAAAAGGGACAGAAGTCCTGGCTTATACCTATCACCACCTTTACGGGCTTGACATAAGTGTGGTTAGATACTTCACGGTGTACGGGCCTGCTGGAAGGCCAGATATGAGCATTTTTAGATTCATAAAGTGGATTATTGAGGGAACTCCCATTGAAATTTATGGAGATGGCACCCAGGCAAGGGACTTTACTTATGTTGACGACATTGCAAAAGGCACTCTTCTTGCCTTAAAACCACTTGGCTATGAAATAATAAACCTTGGAGGAGGAAGAAACCCGGTTTCCCTGAATGAAATCATAGAAATCCTTGAGAGACTCCTTGGAAAAAAGGCAAAAAAGAAGCACCTTCCTTTTCATAAAGCAGATGTTAAAATTACATGGGCAGAGATAGAAAAGGCAAAAAAGCTCCTTTCCTGGCAGCCAGAAGTGCCTCTTGAAGAGGGACTAAAACGCACTGTAAACTGGGCACTTGAAAATCTTGAACTCGTAAAGAGCGTCAAAGTGTAAAATGGAGAGACAGATTAAAAAAGAACTCGTAAAATTTACCAGATATCTTGCTGAAAAAGGGCTTATTTCTGGTTCAGAAGGAAATCTTTCGGTAAAGGTAAAAGAGGGCTTATGGATCACGCCTTCAGGTAGAATAAAGGAATTTATCACGGAAAAGGAGCTTTGTTTTATAAATGAGGGAGGCCAATTTATCAAAGGCAAGCCCTCTTCTGAATGGGGCATGCATTTTTTGACTTACAAAAAAAATCCACATATAAGGGCAGTGGTACACACTCATCCCACCTATGCCCTTTCCCTTGAGGCTCTGGGATTCAGCTTCAGGGAATTTTCTTTAAAAGAAGCAGAGCTATTGCTCGGAGATATAGGGGTGCTTTCCTATTTTGAGCCAGGATCACCTGCCCTCTGGGAATTTGCCTCAAATCTTGCAAGATCCTATAAAGTAATTTTTCTTAAAGGGCACGGGCTTATAACTCTTGGAGCCAGTCTTGAAGAGGCAGTAAACCTTACCCTGATATTTGAAAAGCTCTGCAAAATAGAATGGTTAATTTTGACCAAAAGGAGGAGGTAAAAAAATGTTTACAAGGTCTTCAGCCTGTTATAAAAGGGCAATTGAAAGTATTCCAGGTGGAGTAAATAGTCCTGTCAGGGCCTGCAAAGCAGTAAAAAGTGATCCTATTTTCTTTGAAAGAGGAGAAGGCCCTTATCTGATTGATGTGGATGGAAATGTATACATAGACTATGTATGCTCCTGGGGTCCTCTTATTTTGGGGCATGCACATCCTGAAGTAACGGCAGCTATATACTCTGTCTCCAAAAAAGGGACAAGCTTTGGAGCTCCCATCTGGCAGGAAGTAGAGCTTGCAGAGCTTATAAAATCCTGCATACCTTCCATTGAAAAAGTGCGTTTGGTAAATTCTGGCACTGAAGCCACTATGAGTGCCATACGCCTTGCAAGGGCTTATACCGGGAGAAAAAAGATTATAAAGTTTGAAGGGTGCTATCACGGGCATGTTGATTCTTTACTTGTCAAGGCCGGCTCAGGCCTTGCCACTTTTGGCATCCCTGCAAGCCCAGGCATCCCTGAAGAGCTCACAAAGCACACCATAAGCCTTCCTTACAATGATTTTGAAGCAGTAAAACAGGCTTTTAAAGAATATGAAAAGGAGATTGCTGCAGTAATTGTTGAGCCAGTTGCAGCCAACATGGGGGTTATCCCTCCCAAAAAGGGCTTCCTTGAGCTGTTAAGGGAGCTTACTTCTGAACATGGATCTCTTCTTATTTTTGACGAGGTTATAACCGGGTTTAGACTTGGGCTATCAGGTGCTCAAGGAGCCTTTGGAATCACACCTGATCTTACCTGCCTCGGTAAAATCATAGGTGGAGGGCTTCCAGTTGGGGCTTATGGAGGAAAGGCAGAAATAATGGAAATGGTAGCTCCAGAAGGTCCTGTTTATCAGGCAGGCACTCTTTCTGGAAATCCTATAGCTGTTGCAGCAGGCCTTGCTACCATAAAAGAACTCCTCAAACCCGGCACTTATGAAAAGCTTGAAGCCCTGGCAAAACTCCTGGAAGAAGGATTAAAAGAAATACTTGAAGAGCTTAAACTTCCTTACAGGGTGCACAGAGTAGCCTCCATGCTAACTCTCTTCTTTACAGACAAAGAAGTGATAGATTTTGAGACAGCCCTTTCCTCTGATACAGAAAAATTTGCCAGGTTCTGGCAAGAAATGGTAAAAAGAGGTGTATATCTCCCCCCCTCCCAGTTTGAAGCCTGGTTTGTTTCTTTAGCCCACGGAGAGGAGGAGATAGAAGACACTCTTGAGGTAGTTTACGAAAGCCTTGAGGCTTTAGAAGCCTAAGAAGGCTTCTTTTTAAGCCAGGGCATCATCTCCCTCAGCTTTTTACCCACCTCCTCTATGGGGTGGGAGGCTTCTTTTCTTCTTAAGGCATTAAGAACAGGCCTTCCTGCCTGATTCTCAAGAATCCACTCCCTTGCAAACTCCCCGCTCTGGATCTCTTTAAGAATCTTTTTCATCTCCTTTCTCACTTCCTCGTTAATAATTCTCGGGCCTCTCGTAAGATCTCCGTATTCTGCAGTATCACTTATTGAATAACGCATAAAAGAAAGCCCGCCTTCGTAAATAAGATCAACAATGAGTTTTAGCTCGTGAAGGCACTCAAAGTAAGCTACTTCTGGCTGATACCCTGCCTCAACAAGGGTTTCAAACCCGGCTTTAATAAGTGCGCTTACTCCTCCACAGAGCACCACCTGTTCACCAAAAAGGTCTGTTTCTGTTTCTTCTTTAAAAGTTGTTTCAATAACCCCTGCCCGGGTTCCCCCTATTCCCTTTGCATACGCAAGGGCTTTTTGAAACGCCTCTCCGGTTGCATCCTGATGCACAGCTATAAGACAGGGCACCCCCTTCCCCTCTACAAACTGTCTTCTTACCAAGTGCCCAGGGCCCTTAGGAGCTACCATAGCCACATCCACATCTGCTGGAGGAACTATCTGATTGAAGTGAATGTTAAAGCCATGAGCAAAAAGAAGCATCTTTCTGGGTTTAAGAGCCGGGGCTATCTCAGCTTTATAAACAGCAGGCTGTGTCTGATCAGGAAGAAGGATCATAATTATGTCAGCCTTTTCACAGGCCTCTTTTACAGAAAGGGGCTCAAATCCATCTTTTTTTGCCCTTTCATAGCTTGGTCCTCCTTTTCTCACGCCAACCACTACATTAAGCCCAGAGTCTCTTAAATTCAGAGCATGGGCATGCCCCTGGCTTCCATACCCCAAAACTGCAATTACCTTGTCTTTAATCACATCTAAGTTTGCATCCTGCTCTTTGTAAACCTTCATCTTTCACACCTCCTGAAAATTTAAAAATTTGCAATTAACAATAACAGCTCTACGGAAATTTTAACAGTGCAAGTGAACTCTCTCACAAATTATGATACTTATAACTTTTCCCATTCAAAGGCAACTATGTTTCTCTTTTCCTTGCTGAACTCCACTCCTATGAGATAAACCTCTTTGTATTGATTTAAGTACTTTTCATAATAACCCTTTTCTTTTAATTGAGCTAAAGCCCTCCCCTCTCCCTCAAGCTCCACCACCTTGAACTCAAATAAATAACACCTGTCCCCAAAAATCACCCCCATATCTAAACGCCCCCTGCTCGTCGCCTCCTCCACCCTCACTTCTACCCCAAGCGCAGCAAAATACGCATATACCACCGATGCATAAAAACCCTCATACCCCGCAAGCTCCGTCTTCCTGTACCAATCATGCGGTATCCCCGCAAAAAAACTCTCAAAACCCTTCCTCAAACCCTCTAAATCCGCCCTCTCAAGA
>JAMOQE010000078.1 GCA_027064165.1 Thermodesulfatator sp.
AAAAAAAATTACTAAAAATATTTAGATTTGACAAAATTTTAAAATTTTTTATAATTAAAATTTAAACAAAAGTAGCAATGAAAATAGGTATTTGTTATTGTCAAAAAAATAATAAAGACAGGTGGAAGCTATTTGCAAAGGACTTAGAGAGGCTTTTAAAATGTAAAATTGAATTGGTCTTTTTTGAAGATGAAAAAAGTCAATCTGAAATCCTTCACAAGGAAGACTTTGATGCCGTTTATGTACCTTTTCCTATTTATGTCTATGAACTCTATAAAAAGAGAAACTTTTTACCCTTTGCCAGATTTAAAGATCCTCCCACAAATCCTTTTGTTCTGATAAGTTACCAATCTTCAGAAACATTAAAGAAACGGAAACTAATAAAAATTGGAATCTTGAATCATCCTGCAATTCCAGGATTACTCCTCTTTGCTACATTGCATACCAATTTGCCTTTATCAAATCTTGGAATGATTTCTTTCAATTCTTACGATGAAATAATAAAAGCCCTTAAAGCCAGAGAAATTGATGCTGGAATTGTTCCTGAGAAATTTTTTCAAGAAAAGGCCTCCTCAGGTTCCCTTTTTATTCTTTCTGTGATTCCAACCACTCACTATTTTATGCTTCCAGAAAACGGGAAAAACACTGAAAAATTTTTGAAAGCTTCTAAAAATTTAGAAAATTTTGAAATTTTGCCTTCTTGGACAATGGATAGCATTCTAAGTTATTATCTTTTTTGTGAAAGCTTCTCTCTTCTCCTTGAAAATTTTGCAAACTATAAAAATATTCTCACCCTCCCACATTTTGGAATTCTTATTTATCAGAATCACTTTGTCTATGCCAACGAATATGTATGCAATCTTCTGGGCTATTCTTTAGAAGAGTTCAAAAAATTAAAACTTGAAGATATTATTTACGGAAAAGATAAAGAAATAATTAAAGAACCTATCAAAAAAAGCTTAGAAAGTGATTTTTTTGAAAAAACTTGCAAAAAACTTATTCTCAAAACAAAAAGCGGTCAAAAATGTTATGTACTTGCGTGTTTTGCTACAATTTTATATCACGGGAAATACGCTATACTTATTGGCTTACTTGATTTAACAGAAGAGGAAAGATTTAAAGCGCTTTATAAAGTACTTAAAGAAATAAATCAAATTTTAATATCTTGTGAATCCGAGGATGAAATATACAACGCCATCCTGCCTGTCCTGGCAAAAGAACTTCAATTAAAAGGGGCGTGGATTGGAAAAGTGGATGAAGATAAAGGAATTGTAGAATTTAAAATAGGCTATCCAGCTATGGCAAAACAGGCTCTTGAATCAATCGGCTTTACAAAAAATGGCATTGTAGATTTAAAAAACACTAAATTTCTCTGTATCGTAAATGCAATTAAAAACAAAAAAGTTTTTATAGTGCCTGAAATTCAGGAGTTTCCGTATCCGAAAGAATTGAAAAACTATGCTAAAAGGGACAATGTCCATTCCATCTGTAACATCCCTATTGTAAAAGAAGGAAAAGTAGTAAGTTTGATTTCCATGGCAACGGAGGAATCTAAATTTTTTACTGAAAAATTTAAAGAACTCCTTACAGAACTTCAAAAAGACATTGCTTTTGCCCTGAAAAAAATAGAATTATTGCAGGAAAAATACATAATAGCAAAGTTTATTGAAAGAATAAACGAATTAATGATAATTGCTGATAAAACCGGAGAGATTGAATACATAAATCCTTATGCCAGAAAACTTCTTGGGATAGAAAAAGGAGAAAACATATTGAACGTCTTTCCCGAAATCCGAGAAAAGTTAAACAAAATGGAAAAAATTAAAGAAACGGAAGACCATGAAGTAGTGGTTTATAACAAAAAGAATAAAAAGATACCGCTTGAAATTTGCATACTTCGGCTTTCCTTCTCTGACAGAGCAGAAAAAATTTTACTATGTGGAAGGGATCTTTATAAAGACATAATTTTTGAAGAAGAAAAAAAGAAATTAAAAGAATATGACCTTTTAACCGGAATTTTAAATCACTATGGATTTATTGACCAGCTTAAAGACCTGGTAGATTTATTTAAGAGAAAAGGCATTTTAATCCTTATTGACATAGACAAATTTGGTATGATAAATCATTTCTATGGTATAGAAGCAGGAGAAAAATGCTTAAAAGATCTCGCGGAAAGGCTCAAAAATTTTGTGAAAAATAATGGAATAGTAGGACGGGTTGCAGCAAATACTTTTGCTATATTTCTGGTAGATACAGATAAAGAAAAGATCCCTTCTTATTTAAAAGAGTTAAAAACACTTATCTCAAAACCATTCATTTTTAAAAACATTTCTATAAAACCAGATTTTCACGGAAGTGCTTTATACTACCCGGACGATGCCAGTAATTCTAAAGAACTTTACGAAAAAGCTCTACTTCTTTTAAAGCAGGTAAAAGAGAAAGAGATTAAAGATATAGAAATTTATAACCCCTCCATAGAAAAAAGTATTCAAAAAGTTTTTTATACAGAGCAACTTATAAAAAGCGCCCTTGAAAACCATCAATTTGTTTTTTACTATCAACCCTATTTTGATAGCAATTCACTTGAAGTTGCAGGTTTTGAAGCATTGATAAGGATAAAAAGAGACAATAAAATAATTCCTCCTTCTGAATTCATAGAATTTCTGGAAAACAGTTCTTATTTAAAAGATGTAGAAAGTTTTTTAATTTATAAAAACATTGAAATTTTAAAAAAGTGGCAAATTCCTATTTCAGTAAATCTTTCTTTTACAGGAATAGAGTCTCTTCACATTTTAAAAATTTTTAAAGAATGGGAAAGTATTTTAAAAAATCTTCCCACTTATTTTATTCTGGAGATCACTGAAAGAAAACTCGCCCACGATCTTGAACAAACCAGAAAGATATTAAGCGTTCTTAAGGCATATAATGCCAAAATTGCGCTTGACGACTTTGGTACAGGCTATTCTTCTCTTAATTACCTCCGGGATCTGCCCATTGACATTGTAAAAATTGACAGAAGCTTTGTAAAACTCATGCTTAAGGATAAGCGCACTTATTCCATTGTAGAAAGTTTAATAAATCTTGCCAAAAAATTGGGATTAAAAACTATAGGGGAAGGAGTAGAGACAGAAGAGGAGATGAAGGCTTTACAAAATCTTGGCTGCGATTTTTTACAGGGCTTTCTCTTCTCTCCTCCCCTCCCCCCTGAAGAAGCCGAAAAATTAATTAATAAATAACCAAGTCTCTTCTCAAGCCAAGATTCCCGCTTAAAAAATAAAAAGTTCCTCCCCCTTTGGGGGGATGGGAGGGGAGATTACTTGATTTTCCAAAATATTGCTTAGCTTATCAGAAAATTTTGGTCCTCAAAAAAGGCTTCCCATAATACAAAACCTTACAATTTTCTTGCTATTTCCAGGGCCTGTTTAAGGATAGCTACCATCTCGTTAAAATGCGGAGTTAAGTTCTTTTCCAGCCATTCAATTCTCTCTTTACTATCAGGATTATTCTGCCTTACAAAGGATTCGTATTCATCAATAGAGGTGTGCACCTTTTTATGAGGTTCATAGACTTTTTCAAGGATATTTCTTATCTCTGGATTTTCTACTATTTCTATATTACTAAGAAGCTGTCCCAAAAGACACTTGGTATAATCTCTTTCTACCTGAGGAATTTGCCCCTCCACAGCCGCCTTCATAACATTGGACCTCCAGATAAGGTGCCTTAACAGAATTTCTTGCAAAATTACTGCTATGGGCATATTCTTTAATTCTTCAAAAGAGAGCTTTTCTTCAGTAACAGTAAATAAACTAATAAGCTCGGTAAGCTCAGCTACCATCTCTTTTAAAGAATCAACAGATACTTCAAGATTGGAAGCTATTCCCATAAATTCTCCACTTACTCTTTTAAGCTCTTCGGCCTCACGGCTCAGTGTCTCAACATCGGTAAGTGTATTATTTAAATTGGCCGTAACATCGTTTACTACAGCTGTCTGTTCCTCCACCGCACTTGCAATGGTATTGGCATGTTCACTAAGTTTTACTATACTTTTTGTAATCTCATCTGTTGAAACAACTGCCTCCTGAACATCCTTTTGAATCACCTGCACAGTCTTGGCAATTTCTTCTGTAGCTTTTGCAGTCTCGTTAGCAAGCTCTTTTACTTCGTTTGCCACCACTGCAAAACCCTTACCTGCCTCACCTGCACGAGCTGCCTCTATTGCAGCATTCAAGGCAAGAAGATTGGTTTGCTCTGCAATTTTCTGAATGGTCTCCACAATCTGCCCAATTTGCTGTGCCTGCTCACCAAGCCTTTTTACAATAGCATCTGTTCTCTCTGCCTTTTCTCTTGCTTCATTAGCAGCTGAAGCAGTCATAGTGACACTCTGGGAGATCTCATTTATGGCCTGAGACAGCTCTCCAGCAGAGGAATTTACAACTTCAACAGTTTGTTTGGTATTAAGTGCTGCCTGGGTAACCTGATTTACAAAATCTCCAATTTCCCTTGCCCCATGAAGAACACTCTCCACATTGGAGGTGACAAGGGCTTTGGTATCCTCCTGAACCTCCCTCTGATTCTTTAAAGCCTCCACTGTCTTGGTTATAAAAGTACTCATAGCCTGGGCAGCCCTTGAAAGCCCCCTTAATTCTATAACTCCTTCCTCAGAAATCTTCACAGTAAGATCTCCCTTGGCAATCCTATCAAAAACTTTAACAAGTTTCTCAATAGGATTTATTACTTTACTTACTACAATTTTATAACCTATAATTACTGCTATAAAACTCATAATTAGGAAGATTATTAAAAATACCTGAGTCTCATGGACCTTTTTTAAAGACAACTTTTCAAGAGCCTTTACAAATGCGTGAGCAGCTTTAAGCAACTCTATGTTGTGCTCCTTAATATATTTAAAATGAACCTCTGCCTCAGGAGAGTCCGGAGGCACATTGGCAAGGGCCTTTATGTGGGAATAAAACTTCTCCCACTTTTCTTTACATATCTCCCATTTTTTAAGTGCTTCCTCATCTGTTAATTTTGTAAGCCCCAGTTTTTTGGAGCCATTTTTTAAAGCCTTTAAACTTTCGTCAAATAATTTTGCCGTAGCTAAAATCTGCTTCAGATTCTCCTGGGTGGGATTTTTGGCATAAATAAAGGTCTCCTTGGTCATTTTTTGAGTAAGCATCCTCTGCCTTCCGGCAATATTTATTGCAATTGAAAAACTCTTTTGATAGGAAAATAAATAAAAAAGCCATACCGTTGAAATAAATTGCAATACAAGGAGAACACCCAGGATACCTACCATAACTTTTTTAAGACTTACTCCCTGTGCCTGTGCCTTGTCTGCTGACATAGCTTTGCCTCCCAAAAAGTTTTTTGTTAATTATAAGAATTTTTCTCCCTTTATCAAGTTTCATTTAAAGTAGAATAGTCTATATTATTATAAGAAATCTCTCCCAAATCCCAAAATTTCTGGATAAATTGAGCAAAGTTTTGAAAAAATCAAAAAATATAGCAGCGGGATTTGGTCCGCCCGCATATATTTGCTATTTTTTAAGAAAGTGGGCAAAAATTGAAAAAAGTGAAATTACAGCCTGGAAGCAAGTGCTGCAAGGCTCATATTTGATCCCCCAGCATGTCCGGATAAGAAGATTTTAAGAAAATAGAATAATTTATATTATGTAAAAAAAATCTCTTACAAGGGGTTGAAAAATTTGCAAAGTTCTGGTATTAGGTTTTTAAGTCTTCTTTTTAAAAAAATCCTCTCAAAAACGACAAACTAATAAAGGAGGTGTGCTATGAGAAAGGGATGGGTGTATTTTTTAACCGCGCTGGCTTTTTTATTATCCCTTGTGGGAGTAAGTAAGGCTACCAAATTTATCACCATTGGCACTGGCAGTGTTACAGGAGTGTATTATCCCACAGGTGGTGCTATCTGCAGACTTATGAACAGGGAGAAAAAAATTACAGGCGTTCGCTGCACTGTAGAATCCACTGGAGGAAGTGTTTACAATGTAAATGCCATCAAAAAAGGAGAGCTTGACTTTGGTATTGCACAGAGTGATGTGGTATATCAGGCCTTTACTGGAACTGGCAGGTTTAAAGGAAAACCTATAAAAAGCTTGAGAGTTGTAATGTCCATTCACCCTGAGCTTATGACACTTGTAGTAAGAAAAGACAGTGGAATCAAAAAATTTCTTGACATCAAAGGAAAGACAATCAACATTGGAAATCCTGGGAGTGGCCAGGAGGCAACTTCAAGGGCAATCTTCAGCTATTGTAAAGGAGTAATAAGCCTTAAGGATATTGTTCCGGAATATCTCAAGGCAAGTGAATGCCCCAATGCCTTAAGAGACAAAAAGATTGATGGCTATTTTTACATGGTGGGGCATCCCACTGCCAATATAAAGGATGCAGCAAATACTGTTTCTATTGACCTTATCAGCCTGGCAGGAGTTCCCTGCATTGAAAAGCTCGTAAAAGACAAACCCTATTATGCCTGGGGAGTTATTCCTGCGGGTATGTACAGGGGAGTAAATCATCCCACCAAGACTTTTGGAGTAAAGGCAACTGTTGTAACAAGGGCTGATATGGATCCCAATGTCGTCTATCACATGGTAAAAGTTATTCTTGACAACTTTGACAAGTTTAAGAGAATGCATCCTGCTTACAGGCACCTTACTAAAAAGGATCTCCTCAAAGGATTTGACAAAAGCATGTTGCATCCCGGTGCTATAAAAGCATTTAAAGAAGAAGGGCTTCTCTAATGGATGTAAAAAAAGATGTCCAGGAGGCTGAAAAACAGTCTGCCTCCTGGCATGTTAACAAAGATTTAGAAGAAAGGCTACTTGTTGAGCTTGAAGGACAGAGGACATTTGAAGGCACTTTCCTTGCCCCTCTCGTCTCTATTATTGCCTTTGCATGGTCCCTTTTCCAGCTCTATGTGTCCTACTTTCCTGTAAACTCTACCATTGTGAGAAGCATTCACCTTGCCTTTGCCATGGGACTTACTTTTCTCATCTATCCTTTTAGAAAAAAACAAAAGTATTTAGAAAAAGTGCCCTGGTACGATTATCTACTTGCAATTATAGGAGCCTTTGGTGCTGCATACATAGCTATAGATTTTACAGGGCTTGCCCACAGGGCTGGAGACTACCTCCTGAGAGACATAGTTATAGGAGTGGTTTTCATAGTTATTCTGCTTGAAGCTGGAAGAAGGGCAATTGGATTTGCATTGAGTGGAGTAGCTATTGCCTTTCTACTTTACGACAAGTTTGGAGAGTACCTCCCTGAGATTATTTCTCACAAAAATGTGGTGCTGGAAAAACTTGTTGCCCAAATATACCTTACTACTGAAGGGATTTATGGAGTGCCCCTCGGAGTATCTGCCACTTTTGTATTTTTATTTGTGCTTTTTGGTGCCCTTCTTGAAAGGGCAGGAGCTGGAGAATATTTCATTAAGCTTGCCTATGCCTTTCTTGGAAAGTATACAGGTGGTCCTGCAAAGGCGGCAGTTGTGGCAAGTGGGCTTACAGGCATTATTAGCGGAAGTTCTACGGCAAATGTGGTAACCACCGGAGTCTTTACCATTCCCCTGATGAAAAAGGCAGGATTTCCACCAGAAAAGGCAGGAGCAGTAGAAGTTGCAGCCTCCACTAATGGACAGCTTATGCCACCTGTTATGGGAGCTGCTGCCTTTATCATTGCTGAGTTCCTTGGACTCAGCTATACCGATGTGGTAATCTCTGCTGCTATCCCTGCAGTGGTAAGCTATATCGGGCTTCTCTACATAGTACATCTTGAGGCTAAAAAACTTGGCCTTAGAGGAGAAGATCCCTCTAAACTCCCTCCTAAGTGGAAAACATTTATAAGTGGACTTCACTATTTTGTGCCTGTAGCCTATCTCATTTATGTGCTTATGATTAAAAGAATGTCCCCCCAGATGTCTGCTTTTTCTGCCATATGGGTGCTTATGATAATAATGATCATTCAAAATCCTGTTAAAAAATTAATTTCTAAAGAGCCTTTAAGCGCGCAGGACTTTCTGCAGGGCTTTGTGGACATTTATCACGGAATGGTAACAGGCGCAAGAAACATGATTCCCATTGCTCTTGCCACTGCTATTGCAGGAATAGTAGTGGGAAGTATCACCCTGACAGGTATAGGGCAGGTGCTTGTTGATGTAATTGATGCTTTATCTCACGGAAATATCTTTCTTATCCTGCTATTTACTGCCATAGTTTCCTTAATCCTTGGAATGGGGCTTCCTACCACTGCAAATTACATTGTGGTCTCTTCTCTTGCTGCACCGGTAATACTTCAGCTTGCCCAGGATAATGGTTTTATTATTCCTGCGCTTGCAGCACATCTTTTTGTTTTTTACTTTGGTATTCTTGCAGATGACACCCCCCCTGTTGGTATAGCAGCTTACGCTGCTTCTGCTATTGCCCGCTCAGATCCAATAAAAACAGGTATTCAGGGTTTTTCCTATGATATAAGAACTGCTATTCTTCCTTTTGTATTTTTCTTTAATAATCAACTTCTTCTTATTGCCTCTGTAAACGAATGGGATTTAAACGAGGTAACCTTTATTCACAATCCTTTAAAAATTTTATTTATTTTCTTTATGGCACTTATGGGTATGCTCAGTTTTTCCTCTGCTGTGCAGGGCTTTTTTCTAAAACGGGCAAATATTATTCAGAGAATTCTATTTTTAATTGCTTCCTTTTTATTTTTCTTACCCAATCTTGCTCATCGCTATTTTGACCTGCCTTCCCATTATGTACCCTTCCTTCTGGGAATTTTGATATGGGCACTAATTTACTTCTGGCAAAAAGCAAAACTTCCAGCTATAATAAAACGAAGTTAAATCTATAAAGGAGGCAGCATCATGAAGTACAGTGTAAAAACAATTATCAATATGCTCCTTGCTTTTTGTTTTTTACTTGTGGTGAGTGCCCAGGCAAAAGTTATCAGGATGAATCTTAATGCTATTTATGGGCCCACAAGTATTCATACCAAAGGTGCTATGAAGTTTGCAAAGCTTGTAAAAAAATACACTCACGGCACAGTAATTATTACTGTGTATCCTGGCGGAAGCCTTGGATTTAAAGGACCAGAGCTTTTAAGGGCAGTGAGAGATGGCCAGGTTGCTATGTCTGACATTCTAATGGGTGTAGTCTCTGGAAGTGAGCATGTTTTTGGGGTAAGTTCGCTTCCAAGGCTTGTGAAAAATTACGATGAGGCATGGAAGCTTTATCAGGCTTTCAAGCCTCTTTATGAAAAGGCATGTCTCAAGTGGAATCAAAAGTTTCTCTATGCTGCTCCCTGGCCTCCAAGCGGGCTCGTCACCAAAAATCCTGTAACAAAAACCTCTGATTTAAAAGGCCTTAAAATCAGAACCTATGACAAAAATGGAGCCAAATTTTTGAGGCTTCTTGGTGCAAATGCTATTTCCATGCCCTGGGGTGAGGTATATTCAGCCCTCAGAACAAATCTCATCAATGGAGTTCTCACTTCTGCAGAATCAGCCAAAAATGGAAAATTCTGGGAAGTTTTAAACTACTTCACCACCATTCACTATGCCTATCCTTTAAACATGGTAACCATAAATCTGGATTACTGGAATGCCCTTTCTCCTGAGCAGCAGAAGGCCATGCTCAGAGCTGCAAGGGAAGTAGAAAAAGCCCAGTGGGAATATTCTAAACAGCTCAATACAAAAGCTCTGCAGATTATAAAACAGCACGGTATAAAAATTCTCAAGCCTACTCCTCAGTTTGAAAAAGACATGGACAGGGCAGCCCAAGAGTTAATAAAAGAATTTCTTAGCAAGGCTTCTCCTGAAGAAAAAGCAATCCTTGAAAAATTTGTAAAATAATCCAAATTAACAGGGCCTTTCTAAAAAGGGCCCTGCCTTCCGCTTATGGAGAGAAAAACAAATTTAATAGACAGAATTTCTGATTTTCTGGCAGTAATTTCTGCATTTTTCCTGTTCATAATTATCTTTCTTATTCTTTTAAATATATCTTTAATGGCTGTGGCAAACAAATCAATTTTAATTACTGCAGAGTATTCAGGTTATATGTTTGCAGCTTTTGTAATGTTTGGTCTGGCTTATACTTTTAAAGAAAAGGCTCATATTCGCATAACTTTTCTTGTAAACAGGCTTCCTTTTCAGATAAAAAAATTTTTGTATATTCTTAGTCTAATTATAGCAGGTGTAATATCTTTTTTTATAGCCTACCATGCAGGAATTATGGTTTACAAAGCTTATGTTTACAAAATGCGGGCAGACACAGTAGCCCAAACTTTGCTCTGGATCCCTCAAAGCTGCCTACCTATTGGCTTTTTTGTCTTAGGACTTCAAATAATTGCCGAAATATTAAAGGAGTTCAGATGATCTCAGATCCTATTATTCTCCTTCTGGTAATGGTGGCTGTACTTTTTATCTTCCTTTTATCAGGATTATGGATTGCTTTCTCTCTTTTTGCAACAGGCATAGTAATAATGCTTCTTTACAACTTTTCTCTTCCTCCCACCATTTCTATCTGGAGCAAGATTGGAGGTATTATTGCGAATTCCTCTTGGAATACCATTGATTCATGGTCCCTTGTTGCCCTTGCCCTTTTTGTTTTTATGGGAGAAATCCTTTATCAAACTGACATTTCTAACAGGCTTTTTAATGGGCTTTTGCCCTGGTTTTCAAGGATACCGGGGAAGCTTCTTCATCTCAATGTAGTTGCCTGTTCCATGTTTGCTGCAGTTTGTGGCTCAAGTGCTGCTACCACTGCCACTGTAGGAAAAATAACATTGAGTGAACTCCAGAAAAGGGGCTATTCAAGGAGCCTCTCTATTGGCTCTCTTGCAGGTGCAGGCACCCTTGGTTTTCTTATTCCACCCAGTCTTATAATGATTATCTATGGCGTGCTCTCTGATGTTTCCATAGGAAAGCTCTTTATTGCTGGTATAATACCCGGACTTTTACTTGCAGGCCTTTATTCTCTTTACATAGCTATTATAGCAATTCTAAAACCAGATGTAACTCCTCCTGAAGAACAGGATTATCCTCTAAGTGCAAAGCTAAGGTCCTTAAAAGACATTATGCCTGTAATGTTTTTGATTTTACTTGTGCTGGGAAGTATCTATCTTGGTTTTGCAACTCCCACAGAGGCAGCAGCCCTGGGAGTTGCTGGAGCCATAGGCCTTGGATTTTTGTTTAGAAGTCTCAACAGGGAAAACTTTGCAAGGGCTGTCAAAAATACCATAAAAACAACGGTAATGATTTCTTTCATTATTATAGGTGCAGCCTTTCTTTCACAGGTTGCTGGCTTTACAGGAATTACCAGGACACTTACAGAAAAAGTGGCAGAATCCCACCTGAGTCCCTACGAGCTTCTTTTCATCTTAGGAGTTATGTACATTTTTCTTGGAGCAATTCTTGATGGAGTGTCCATGGTGGTAATGACAACTCCCATTCTTCTGCCAATCATTCAGCAGGCAGGGTTTCATCCCCTCTGGTTTGGAATTTTTTTGGTAATTATGGTAGAACTTGCCCAGATTACCCCTCCTGTAGGCTTTAGCCTTTTTATAATTGAGGGTATCTCAGGAGAAAAAGTAGGAAACATTATAAAATATAGCTTCCCTTTCTTTTTAATAATGATTCTTGTAGTAGTGCTTATTTCTATATTTCCCCAGATAGTCTTCTTTTTACCTTCTCACATGATAAAATAACTCAGGGAAAAAATTCAAACTAAAGAGTAAACCTTTTTTATTGATTCAAGAAACTCTTCTGCCTTATCAAGGCTCTGAAACTCTATTACGAATCTGGTTGACTTTTTGCCTTTTTCCACCTTCACCCTGGTACCTATGAGCTGGCTTAAATACTCAGAAAGCTCAAGTAAGTCTGGATCAGGAGTTTTTTTCGTCTTTGAAAGCTCTCCGCTTAAAATTCTCTTTACCAGCCTCTCTGTCTCTCTTACAGAAAGGCTTTTTTTAATAATCTGATCCCTCACGAAAAGCATATCCTCTTCTTTTTCAAGGCTGAGAAGTGCCTTGGCATGGCCAACACTTAACCTGCCCTCTGCCAGGTCTTCCTGAATCTCCTTCGGCAGTTTTAAAAGCCTCAAAAGATTTGCCACACTTGAGCGATCCTTTCCTACTTTTTTAGCTACCTCCTCCTGGGTATAACCGAATTCCTCAATAAGCCTTTTATAACCCAATGCCTCTTCCACAGGATTCAATTCCTTTCTCTGAATGTTTTCTATAAGGGCAACAAGCAAAACTTCTTCATCAGAAAGTTTCCTCACAACCGCAGGAATTTTTTTTATGCCAAGTTTAATACAGGCTCTAAGACGCCTTTCCCCTGCCACACACTCATAAAGCCCCTCCCCTGCCTCCCGCACCAGAATAGGCTGAAGCACACCCTTTTCTCTTATAGAACTTACAAGCTCCTCAAAACTCGCATCTTCCTGAAAATGGATCCTCGGTTGAAGAGAAGAAAAAAGAATCTTTTCAACTGGAATAAGCCTTAATCCCCCTGCAAAGCTTTCCCCTTCTGAAACTTTTTCAGAAAGAGTATTTAAAGATATTTCCTGTTCAAGGTCTGGAATAAGCTCAGAAAGGCCTCTTCCTAAGACCTTTTTCCCTGTTTTTCTCAAATTACCTCCTGTTAAACTTTTTCAAATTTCTGGAGGAATAAACTTAGTATCCACTTCTTTTTCAACCTGCCTGCCAAGGGTTAATACAAGGTGGTCCTTAAAATGTGGCCCTATTATCTGCAGTGCAATGGGAAGGCCTGAAGAGCTTACCTTTATAGGCACACTAAGGCCTGGAAGCCCTGCAAGATTTACCGGGATAGTAAAAATATCCGAAAGATACATTTGCAGGGGATCAGAAATCTTTTCCCCCAGTCTGAAAGGCAGAGTTGGACTTACAGGGGTTATAAGAAGATCCACCTCTGAAAATGCCTTTTCAAAGTCTTTCTTTATAAGGGTGCGCACTTTGGAAGCCTTGAGATAAAAGGCATCGTAATAACCTGCTGAAAGGGCGTAGGTGCCAAGCATAATTCTTCTTTTTACCTCCCTGCCAAAACCAAGGGCCCTTGTCTTTCTGTACATGGAAAGAAGATTTCCCTCCTTTACCCTGAAGCCATACTTAACTCCGTCATACCTTGCAAGGTTAGAAGATGCCTCAGCAGGAGCAATGATGTAGTACACTGCTACAGAATACTCTGTGTGCGGAAGGGAAACCTCTTTTATCTCATGCTTCTTTCCAAGAGCCTTTACCACCTCTTCTATGGCATCTATAATCTCTTTTTCCACCCCACCTTCAAAAAACTCTCTGGGAAGCCCTATTTTAAATCTGGTATTTTCATTTTCTTTTATAAATTCAAGGAAGTTGGGAAGCTCTACAGGGGCAGAAGTGGAGTCCTTTGGGTCATGGCCAGCTATAACCTGTAAAAGAAGGGCAGCATCCTCCACAGAGTTTGCAAAAGGCCCTATCTGGTCAAGGGAAGAAGCAAATGCAACAAGCCCGTATCTTGAAACAAGGCCATAGGTGGGTTTAAATCCTACCACGCCACAGAAGCAGGCAGGCTGTCTTATAGAGCCTCCAGTGTCAGAACCAAGTGCCCCCAGGCAAAGCCTTGCAGAAGTTGCTGCAGCAGAGCCTCCAGAAGACCCCCCTGGCACCCTTTCTAAGTCCCAGGGATTATGCGTGGGAAAAAACGCAGAGTTTTCCGTGGAAGAACCCATGGCAAACTCATCCATATTTGTCTTACCAAGAAAAATAGCCCCTGCTTCCTTAAGCCTTTCAATAACAGTGGCATCATAAGGAGCTATATAATTTTCAAGAATCTTAGAAGCACAGGTCGTGGGACTGCCTTTTACACAGATATTGTCCTTAATAGCAAGGGGTATCCCCAGAAGAAGAGCTTTTTTGCCATTTTTTCTTAATTTATCAGCCTCCTCTGCCTGTTTAAGGGCACCCTCCTCATCCACAAACAGGTAGGACTTTATTTTGGAATCAATCCTTTTTATACTATCAAGATAGGCCTTTGTAAGCTCTACAGAATTTATCTCACCCTTTTCAAGAAACTCAAGAGCCTTTGAAATAGTAAGTTCTTTTACCTCCACACCTGCCATTTTTGTCCTCCATAAAATTTTTAAGTTTTTACAACCTTGGGAACAACTATGCTTCTTTCGTGAAGCTCAGGGGCATTGGCAAGAAGCTCCTCCTTTGCCTCAAACTCCTTCACCTCGTCCTCCCTAAAAGGCGTCTCAAGCCTTACTGCATGGAAAGTGGGCTCAACATCGCTGGTATCAAGAGACTCAAGCTTTTTGAAATAATCCAGAATCTGAGAAAGCTCTTGAGAGTAGTTTTTGGCCTCTTCTTCACTGAGTTCAAGCCTTGCCAGGCTTGCAATCTTTAAAACCTCTTCTATAGAAATAGACATAAGCCATCCTCCAGCTGAGTATTTACTGCTTTTTCAAGGTATAAGTATAACCAATTTTTGGCGTTTTTAAATGCCTCTTCTGGAGAAAAGCCTTTAAGCAAAAAACCCAAAAATGCAGAGGAAAAAGCACAACCCGTGCCGTGAAACTCCTGAGGAAGCATTTTTGTAGGAAAAAAAATTTTTTTCCCCCTTTTTCCAAAAAAGAAATCTCCTTTTTCTTTCCCCAAGGAAAGCCCTGTAATAATTATCCCTTTTAATCTATATTTTAAAACTGCCAAAGAAAGAGCTTCTTCAAGTAAACACGCCTCCTTATCTTTTGCATCAAAAAGCACACAAAACTCTTCAAAATTGGGAGTAATGTAATCCACAAGTGGGAATAAATTTTTTTTTAAAGCCTTAAAATAAGAAGACTCAGAATAAAGTCTTTTCCCAAGAGTAGCTCTTAGCACAGGGTCAAGCACAATATAGGAAATTTTGTCCCTCACATTTGAAAGAAGTTCTGCAAGAACAAAAACAAGCCTTTCACTTCCAAGCATTCCTATTTTTATACCTTTCACTGGAATGTCCGAGAGAACCACTTTAAGAGCCTCTTTAAAATAGCTCTCAGACACAGGACTCCATGCAGTAAATCTTCTTCCAGACTGCACTGTAAGAGCAGAAACTACCCCCCCTCCTTTTATACCCATCAAAGCCCACACTTTAACATCCATAAGAATGCCTGCTCCACCAGAAGGGTCAAAACCAGCTATAGAAAGGGCAAACACTTTGAACTCCTTTATTTACCTATGCAAAAAGTGGAAAAAATCCGGTCAAGCACATCCTCAGAAGTGATTTTGCCTATTATCTCTTCCAGACTGTTTACAGCCTCTTTAATTTCAAGCACCACTATTTCTGGCAAACAGGAAGGCGATCTGAGCTGCTCAAGAGCAGAAAGTAAAAACTCTCTTGCCTTTTCAAGGGAAGCCTTCTGCCTCAAATTTGGAGCAACCTCAGGAATGTCCTTACCATGTGTCTTAAATATTTTTTCAGCAATTTTTTTCCTCAAAAGCTCCAGGTTCTTCTCCTCTCTCACAGAAATCTTCAGCCATTCCCCCACCCCAAGGTTTTTGAAAAAATTCTCCCACTCAGCTAAAAAATTGGGTTCAAGGTCAATTTTATTCACAACTGCCAAAAAATTGTAGTGAGAAAGTTCTGTAAAAATTTTTTTGTCCTCTTCGTCAGGTAAACAGGAGGCATCTCCCATCCAGATTACAAGATCTGCCTCTTTGAGCTTCTTTTTTGCCCTTTCCACTCCTATTTTTTCCACTGGATCTTCAGTCATTCTAAGGCCTGCTGTATCCACAAGTCTTACAGGCATTCCCTCTATCAGAGCCTCTTCCTCAATAAAGTCCCTTGTAGTGCCTGGCACAGGAGTAACTATGGCTCTCTCTTCATTTAAAAGCGCATTCATAAGGGAAGATTTCCCTACATTGGGCTTTCCTGCAAGCACAAGAGCAATCCCCTCTTTGTAAATTCTTCCCTGATCATAGGCCCTTATAAGCTCTTCAATAACAGGCAAGATCTCATCTTCTATCATTCTGGCAATTTCTTCGTAACCTTTGGGATCTATGTCTTCCTCGGGAAATTCTATGCTACTTTCAAGCTGAACCAGAATGTCAAAAAGCTTTTCCCTGAGCGGCCTGATTTTTTGGGAAAGCCCCCCCTTTAGATTGCGTAAGGCAAGTTTTAGAGCCTCTTCACTTCTTGCAGAAATAAGCTCATGGATAGCCTCAGCCTGAGCAAGATCTATCCTTCCATTAAGATATGCCCTGAGAGTAAATTCACCTGGCTTTGCAGGCCTTGCCCCAGAGAGAAGCACAAGCTCAAGAATTTTCCTGAGAAGAAAAGGCCCTCCATGGGCATAAATCTCCACCACATCTTCACGGGTATAAGTATAGGGAGCCTTCATGTAAACGCAAAGCACTTCATCTACAGGCTCCCCGGTTCTGGGGTCAACAATCTCCCCATAGTAAACTCTGCGTGACTCAAAAGCACAGCGAGAGCTTTTTGGCTTAAAGAGCTTTTTTAAAATGGGGAGGGCATCCTCCCCACTTATTTTGATTACACCTATAGCCCCCTTGCCCAAGGGAGTAGCGATAGCTGCTATGGTGTCCTGAAAACCAGACATCTAACTACTTAACAGGCAAAATCACCACTCTCTTCTGTCTACCCTCCCCTTCAATCCTGTAGTCCAGATTACTCTCTTTTTTTAAGATATTCACCACAATCCTCTGCTCTCTCTGATTTCCTACCTTAATCACCTGGGGTTCTTTCTCTCCCTTTACCCTTTCTATAGCCCTTTTAACTGCATTCACAAGCCTTTTTTCTCTTTCAATGTTAATACCCTCAGGAGTAAGAACTATCTTTGGTCCTACTCCAAGGGCCTTGGCAACAATCTTGTTTGTAAGAAATTCAAGTGCTGAAAGAGGCTCTGCACCATTTAAAAGAAGATACTTAACATCCTCTCCAGAAAGCAAAATTTCTACCTGCATTTGATCCCTTAAAAGCCTGGTCTTTGTTTCTATCTGTAAATCTGCATAATAAAAAAGCTCTTTTAAAAAACTGAGGGCACGATTTGCCCTTTCAGAAAGCACTTTTTCTGGCTTGATACGGGCCTTTACTTTAATCTTCTTGCCTGAAAGACCCAGCAAACCCGAAGAATTGCTAAACTCAATGATTTCAAGCTCTAAGTCTTCAGGCACGCAGCCGAACTCCTGACAAATTACTTCTACCAGCTGGTCAAGGCTTTTTCCCTCAAATTCCTTCTTTACCATCATACCTCCCACCTCTCAATTAGTTTTTTGAAAATTTTAAAGTAAAATACTGCTGCACTATGGAAAGAATATTGTTTACAAACCAGTAAAGCACAAGTCCTGAAGGAAAGTTTATAAATATAATTGTAAAAAATATGGGCATAAATAGCATTAATTTTTCCTGAAAAGGATCCGGAGTAGTAGGGGTAAGCTTTTGCTGGATGTACATGGTTAATCCCATAAGAATAGTCAAAACAGGGATACCACCCAGAATAGGAATGTGGAAATGCCCTATATAAAGCCTTTCCGGAGCAGAAAGATCTGTAATCCAGAGCATAAAAGGTGCATGTCTGAGTTCTATAGCCATAAGCAACATTTTATAAAAAGCAATAAACACCGGAATTTGTATCAAAATCGGCAAACATCCAGAAAAAGGATTTGCTTTATGAGTCCTGTATATCCTCATAATTTCCTGCTGAAGCTTCTGAGGATCGTCTTTGTATTTTTTTCTGAGATTTTCTATTACAGGCTGAAGCTCTTTAAGTTTACTCATGCTTTTATAGCTGAGCTGGTTTAAAGGGAAAAACAGAATTCTCAGTAGTACGGTAATAATAACGATGTCCCAGCCAAAGTTGTGAGTAAATCTATGAGAAAACTTAAGCAAATAAAGCAGAGGTTTAGCAATAAAATCAAAAATGCCAAAGTAAAGGGCCTTGGCAAGAAGGGGGTATTCTTTCTTCATATCTTCAGTGCGCTTTGGCCCCATATAGAGCTTGAAAGGAAATTCATAAGTCTCTCCGGGTTTTAAAGTAAATTCAGGAGTCCAGAGAATAAATTCATCGGTAAACTTATCTATCTTTCTGAAAGTTGCTCTGTAATTTTTTATGTCTTTTCTCTGAGGAATAAGGGCAACTATAAAATAAGTATCCTGATATCCCAGATATTTAAGTGGACCTACATACTCACTCAAGGTATCTTTCAACTTTACTTCGTTTAAGTGATTGGTGTAATAATAGAGCCCTTTAAAGGCATAGCGAGACTCTTTAGCAAAAGGCCCAAATACTCCTCTAAAAAGTAAACTATCTTTCACCGGCTTCTCACTCATATTTTTGATTACAATTTTGCCATCTATAAAATAAGAATCTTTTTTGAAAATTAAAGTTTTTTTAATCAAAAGCTTTTTGGTGTTCAGTTCAAACTGGAGCGGCTTTGTTTTCTCTTTTTCAAGGTTAAAATAAGTGGATCCGGGGCCGGTAAACTTTAAAATTGCTATCCTGGGATTGCTTTTGAGATAAACCTCAAGAGGCAGCCCTTCTTCTGGAGCTGTAATCATTTCTATAGGGGTGGTTCCTTCCTTATCATAAAAATATTTCCTCAATTTAAAACTTACAAATCTTGCTCCAGAAGAGGTAAGATTGGCACTATAATCCGAAGTAAGAATAAAATAAGACTTAAATTTCTTAAGCCAGCTGGTTTCTGCATGTTCTTCTTTTGGGAGCTTTGAAGGGGTTTTGCTCTGTTTAAGTGCTTGTTTGGCAACAGGAGTTATGTTCACAGCCTTACGATGAGAAGGCGGATATAGGTAAAGATAGAGATAGTGAAAAATAATTATTACAATCAAAGAAAGAAGGCCTGCAATTAGTGCCCTTTTGTCCATCTGAAAAAAACCTCCTTTAGAGAAAAGTCTTCTGGTACAGGATCATGGCCACCTTTAAAAAATGGATTGCATTTTAAAAAGCGTTTTATACCTAAAAACAAACCGTTTATTACTCCAAATCTTTTAACGGCAATCAAAGTATATTCACTGCAGGTGGGATAAAACCTGCAGTGAATACCAAATACACCAGCAATAACAGGAGATATGAGTTTTTGATAAAAAGTGATAAGTCTAATTATCAGGCCTTTTATCACTTCGCTCACCGTGGAAAGAATTCTCAAATGCTTTCAGTACCTCCCAGTAATTAAGCTCCACTATCCCCGGGTGGGGAAGTATAATTATATCACTACTCTCGGGAAATAAATATTTGTTTCTTCTAAAAACCTCTTTTATAAGGCGTTTGGCCCTGTTTCTTTTTACTGCCTTTTTTATTTTCCTGGTTACCACCACTCCAAGCCTGGAATAAGGAAGACCATTTTTTACATAAAACATAAGGGCAACCTTGCCTATCCACTTCTTCCTGCCTTCTTTAAAAACTCTCTCAAAATCTTTTTCCTTGGTAAGCCTTTCTTTTCTGGAGAGACCTTCCTTTTTCACTTTTTTGCGAATTTTTTACAAACTCAAATTACAAACTTAAACTGTAAGGCGCCAGCGGCCTTTTCTCCTTCTGTTTTTGAGAATCCTTCTTCCTGACTTTGTTTTCATCCTTGCCCTAAACCCATGTTTCCTCTTCATCTTTATTATACTGGGCTGATAAGTCCTCTTCATACCCTACCTCCTCCCTTTTGTTCTCAAAAAATTTTTTACATATTAACATCTTTTAAAAATTTTTCTATACTTTAAAATTATAAGAAAAAAGTGGAGAAAAAACTTAACCTAAAAAATGAGCTTTGAGGTGCTGAAAAATATTTTATCACACAAAAAGGAGGAAGTAAACAAGAGGAAAAAAAGAGGGCTTTTTTTTCGGCCCTTCTGGGAAAGAGCCCCTTTTTGCTTGAAAAGCTATTTAAAAACTCAGAAATTTACTGTAATTGCAGAAGTCAAAAAGGCAAGTCCTTCTAAAGGTTTGATTAAAAAACGCCTTAATCCCGTGGCTCTTGCTCAAGCCTATCAAAAAGCAGGGGCAGGAATGATATCTGTGATTACTGAAGAAGACTTTTTTCTTGGCTCACTTGAATATCTTGCTGCCATAAGAAGGGTTACTTCTCTTCCCCTTTTGAGAAAAGATTTTATCTTTGATCCAATTCAGATTGAAGAGGCAAAGGCCTTTGGAGCAGATACCGTTCTTCTCATTGTAGCTATCCTGAAAAAAGAGGAGTTGAAAGAACTTATAGCTTATAGCAAAAAACTTGGCCTTTCTGCCCTTGTTGAAGTCCATAAAGAAAGCGAAGTTGAAACTGCTCTTTCCGCCGGAGCAGAAGTAATAGGAGTAAATAACAGGAACTTAAAAACCCTCAAAGTGGACACCTCTCAGGTTTTAAGGCTCTTTCCACTTATCCCTGAAGACATCCCGGTAATTGCAGAAAGCGGATACAATACTCCTTCAGAAATAAAGCTTCTTAAAGAGCGTGGAATAAAAGGAGTGCTTATTGGTACAAGTCTTGTTTCTGCAAAAAATTCGGAAAAAAAGTTAAAAGAGATAATAAAGGAGGTGAAGTCTTAATGGAGCTTAATTTTGAAAAAATGGGAGGACTTGTTCCTGCCATTGTGCAGGACTATTCCACAGGAAAGGTGCTTATGCTGGGATTTTTGAATCCCGAGGCCTGGAAAAAAACTCAGGAAACAGGGCTTTTGCATTTTTTTAGCAGGACAAGGCAAAAAATCTGGCTAAAAGGAGAAACTTCAGGGCATCACTTGGTGGTAAAAGAAGTGTATGTGGATTGTGATGAGGACACATTACTTTTTAAAGTAGAGCCCAAAGGCCCTGTCTGCCATAAAGGCTACTTCTCCTGTTTTTACAGGAAACTGGAAAATGAAGAGTGGAAGGTTGTAGAAGAAAAAGTTTATAATCCGGAGGAGGTCTATGGAAAGAAAGCTTAAATTTGGGATACCAAAAGGAAGTTTGGAAAAGGCAACCATTGAGCTTTTTGAACAGGCTGGCTGGAGTATTGATGTGTATCACAGGAACTACTTTCCCAGTGTAGATGACCCTGAGCTTGAGATGGTGATATGCCGCCCTCAGGAAATGAGCGTTTACATAGAAAAAGGGATCCTTGACGCTGGAATTACGGGAAAAGATTGGATTCTTGAGAATGACTCCCGGGTGGTGGTGGTTGAGGACCTCGTTTATTCCAAGGTTAGCAAAAGGCCTGCAAGGTGGGTGATTGCTGTAAAGGAGGATTCGGGGATTGAAAAGCTTGAAGATTTAAAAGGAAAACGCATAAGCACAGAGCTTGTAAATTTTACAAAGCGATTTTTTGCTGAAAGGGGCATTCCGGTTGAGGTGAGCTATTCCTGGGGAGCAACAGAGGCAAAGGTGGTCCAGGGGCTTGCAGATGCCATTGTAGAGGTTACAGAAACAGGGACCACCATTCGTGCCCATGGCCTGAAAATTATCTATGAAGTTATGATTACCTATCCTCAGCTCATAGCCAATGAAACTGCATGGCAGGATCCCTGGAAAAGAAAAAAAATTCAGCAGCTTGCCACCCTGCTTAAAGGGGCACTCAATGCCCACAAAAAAGTGGGTCTTAAAATGAATGTGCCGGAAAAGAGCTTAGAGGAGGTGGTAAAGCTCCTGCCAAGTATTACAGGCCCCACGGTTTCCCAGCTTACGAGAAAAGGCTGGTATGCCCTTGAGGTGGTAGTGTCAGAAAAGGAAGTAAGGGAACTCGTGCCCAGGCTCCTTGAGCTGGGAGTTGAGGGAATTATAGAATACAGCCTTAACAAAATAATTTAAAAGGAGCTTAACATGCAGAGGCTCCCTCTATCTTACATAAAGCCTGGAATGAAAACCTTTGAAGAGGTGTACGATTCTAATGGCCGGGTATTATGTGGCAAAGGTGTGAAACTTACAGGAGAACATCTTCAAAAATTTCAGGAACTTGGAGTGAAGTATATCACAGTAGAAGGCACCCCTGTGAAACTTCCATGGGAAAAAAGTCTTGAAGAAGAATTGCAGGATCTTGAAAAAAGATTTGAAGGCATAAATGACGAAAATTTAATTGCCATAAAGGAATTAATAAGAGAATTACTTTTAGAAAAACACAAAGCTTCTAATTAAGAGGAGATATTTAAAATGTCTCTTAATCTTCCAGATCCAGAAGAGAAAAAAAAAGAGGTAAGAAGGAAACTCCGTAAACTTGAAGGACTTCCTACCCTGCCTCCTATTGTTCAGCAGCTAAATGCCATGATTGAAGATGAGAGGACTTCACTCCATCAGATTGCCGAGCTTGTGGAAAAGGACCAGGTGCTTACCACTAAAATTTTGAGAATTGCAAACTCTGCTTTTTACGGATTTCCCAAAAAAGTAAGCACAGTAAAAAATGCTATGATGCTCCTTGGAATAAATGTGTTAAAAATCCTTATCATGACTTCTTCTATATTTGAAATTCTTCACAAAGAGGATGTAGGGCTCTGGGAGCATTCTATAGGAGTAGCTGCCTGTTCCAGAATTATAGCAGAAAAGATTGAGTTTAAAGATCCTCCAGAAATAGCAACTGCAGGGCTTCTCCACGATCTGGGAAGGGTAATTGAAAAGGTAGCCTTTCCCAAAGAGTTCACCATTATAAATACCCTGATTAACAAAGGAGTAGATCCACTTAAGGCAGAAAAGGCTGTGCTGGGTTTGGATCATGCAGAAATAGGTGCCTATCTAATGAGACAGTGGAACATACCTGACAGGCTCATAGAAGCGGTAAATGGCCATCATGACATTGATAGAGCCCAAAAATACAAAAAAGAAGCATCTATTATTCACCTGGCAGATGTACTTATCCATGCGAGAGGTTATGGACAGACCCTTTTCTCCAAAGTGCCTCCTTTAAATCCAAAGGCTCTCAAGCTTCTAAAATTAAATATTCCAGAACTTAAAGAGGTGTTAATAAAGCTTGAACCCAAGCTTTATGAGCTTAAATTTTTTACTGAAGAATTAAAAAGCGGCCTTGAAGCACAATGAAAAAAACAGTTTATGCCTTTTTTAAAAAGGGGGAACCTTTTTCTCAATGGAAAAAAGAAATAAAAAAGCACTATAAAATAGAGGCATTTTACAATATATCCAAATTTTTAGATGCCCTGCTTTTTAGGCCGCCTGATCTTATTCTTTACTATTATCCCAAAGATCCAAAAAGTTTTAATACCCTTATAAAAGAGCTTAAATTTAGATTTAACTTAGTCAAACTTCCCATTATTTTGATTATTGAAAAAATAGACTTTGATCAATTACTGAATAAAGCCAAAATGGTGGACGACTTTGTTACCACCCAAACAGATATTGAAGAAGTGCTTTTAAGGATAGCTTATGCCTTTAAAAGGATTGAAAGAATTTCTGACAACAATCCATTAACCGGGCTACCTGGAAACACTTCCATTGAACAGGCAATTAAAAAATTTATGAACAAGAAAACACCCTATGCTATAGCCTATGCAGATATAGATAATTTCAAAGCTTATAACGATAGATATGGTTTTAACAGGGGAGACGAGATTATTAAAAATCTTGCCAGAATAATTGTAAATACGGTGAGTGAATTTTGTCCAGACAAAGGATTTGTAGGGCATGTAGGAGGAGATGACTTTGTTTTTATTGTCCCACTTGAAAAAGTAGAAAAAATTGCCCAGGAGATTTTAAAGCGTTTTAATTCTTTAATAAAAACTTTTATAGATCCAGAAGATCTGGAGAGAGGCTATTTCATCAGCAGAGATAGGCAGGGCAATATAAAAAAATTTCCTTTGCCTTCTGTTTCCATAGCAATAGTTCCTGTATATCAGGATAAGTTTAAACATTATGGAGAAATAATCCAGAGGGCTGCAGAAGTAAAAAAAATAGCAAAAGCTATGGAAGGAAATAGCTACTTTATAGATAGGCGAAGATAGTTCAGTTCAATATTTTGAATACATTTGTCGTAATTCAAAACACTTTTTTTTCTCCAAAAAGCGGTTCTTTTTTTCTTTAATGAGTGTAGAAATATGATCTACAAGCCTTAAAAGTTCTTCTTTTTCATCAGAGGTGCGCACCTCTCTGCTATAAAAATCCCAATTTTTTTCCAAATTTTCGTATATCTTCAGGGCATCAGAAAGCTTATTTTCGTGCAATAATACCTGAATTTTTAAAAGCTTTTTTTTAATACTAAGGTGCTGCATAAGCTTCCCTGTGCCCTTCGGCCCCTTTATTTGCAACTCCTTTATTAATTGCAGATACAGATCCTGCCTTTATATCTTCCCAAGCCTTTTTAAGCTCCTCAAGGATTTCTATACTCTTTCTTACCACCTCCACATCACCTGTTGCCTGTGCCCTTATAAGCTCATCAATAAGAATTTGATAAATCTCGTCCAGATTCTTAGCAATTTCCTTACCTTTCTCATGATTAAGAGTGGCCTGAAGATAGGCAATGATCTCCACAGCCTTACCAAATGCCTCGGCCCTTTTCTTCACAGCCTCTGGATTATTATCCTTACACTCCATAAGACGAGCAGCTACCTTCAAAGAAGAAATAGCTTTATTGTAAAGCATAATAATAAGCTCTACTGGAGAAGCATTGAGAACCTGGTTTTCCAGATAATTATTCACCGGCCTGTACATCTTCACTTCCTCCGCTGTGTTTTTATTTTTCTTTTCGGAAGGAGTGTTAAATACTTAAATTCTATTTTTTGTTCATCTCAGAGATGGGAACGGCCAGACTCTGGAGCCTTGTCTTAAGCTGTTCGTTGTTGTACATAAGAGCTTCTATTTCTGCGAATTCCCTTCTTAATTTATCTTCTTCTTTTACAAGAGAAAGCCTCATCTCTTTCATCTGGTCTTCAATTTTCTGAATAAGATTATCCTGAGTATCTTTATAAGCTTTAAATGCCTTACTCAACCCTTCAGCCATAGTAGTAATATTGGTTTTCACACTAAACAAAGCCTGTTTTAAAGAGTCCTGATCCTCCTCCATAAGCTCGTTTATCCTGCCTGAATTCACAGAATATTTTCCGTCATCTCCAATATTTACTACTCCAAGTTTTATTAAAGGATTAAGAGCCCTGAAAATCTGGGATTTAATTTGCGTAATACTCCCATTACCCTGAAATAAAGCTCCTTTTTTTGTTAAAGAATTTACGAGATCTACAACTGCATTTACCTTTTTAAAAAGCTCCTCTATCCCAGAAGATGCTTTGGAATAATCTTCAGAAATTGTAACGGTGGCTTCCCCAAGATCTTTTACTGTTACAGTAAGGCCGTTTACCAAGTTTTCAAAAGTATTTGTGGGTGAACTAACCTCACTACCTGAGCCTATCAATAGCCTGGCATTTTGAGCATCCTGAATCGTCTCCAAGCTACCAAGCTCTGCAGGCAAGCTTCCAGAACTTATCTCAATCACGGAAGATGTATCAGTAGTTTCTTTTGTAGAGTCACCTACATCCTTTTCACTTAACATAAGCTTATAAGAAGTGCCGTCATAATAAACACTTGCCTCCACTCTGTCCTGTGCCTGATTAATTGCCTCTACCAGATCTTCTAAAGTGCCTCCTCCAAAATTGATGTCAAATTCTTCATACTCACTATCAGAGGTGTAGTACCTCAAAGTAAAATTTGCTGCAGACAAACTGTCTCCAAGATTGGCTACTCCGGTAGAAGAGGCCCTTATTTCAGCCTGAGGAAGCTGATTGACTTCTATTTTCATACTTAAATTAGGGGCATCCTCTGTAACAGAGGCAGTAAGCACATCTGTATTACTTGAACTCACAGTCTTCCCTTTAAAAAGCGCGTCTATATCCCAGGTTTCTGAAAAATCTTTTAAATCGTTTATGGCTCCCAGGAGATTGCTAAGGCTTGAAGCTTTGGCCTGAAGGAGGGCTTTTTTATTATTAAGTTTGGCTATAGCCTGCTGTTTAACCTGAAGAAGCCCTTTTACCATAGAGTCTATATCCAGAAGGCCTGTTACATTACTCATGTAAAAGTCTGCCATGGCTTATTACACCTCCTTTTCTAAAAAAATACCTTTAAGTTCGGTCTTCTCCAGACCTTCTTTCTTTAAAAGCTCTTCAAGGGCCTTCCACAACTTCAAAGTCTCCTCCCAGGGAATTTGCCTGATCACTTCCTTAGTATCTTTATCTATAATTTTAAAGACAGGCACCTTTAAATCCTTATCAATTTCTACTTTCAGCACCTTGTTTAAAGGATTAAG
>JAMOQE010000079.1 GCA_027064165.1 Thermodesulfatator sp.
CGTCAAATACCCGCTCTGAAAAAGAAGTGCCTCTATCCTTAAATTCTCAACTGAAAAAGCATTCAAAAAATCCTTTGAAACCACAAGATGCTCTAAATCAGGTATAAGATAACTCCTCTCCTTAAGTAGATTTACTAAAAAAGTTGGTGTTGCAGTTTTAAACCACCAGTTGTCAAAGTACTTCCTTGAAAGGCAATACATAAGTGAGATAGGATTATATACATGGACTTCTCTCTCTGGAGAAAATCTATAGCCATTATACCAATAGCGAATTCTTTCAAGACACTCCTCTTTACTTTTAAACCCAGCCTCTTTGCAGAAGGAATCAAGATACTCACCAAACACATCCAGCAGTTCTTCTTCAGTATAACCAAGAAAATCTGCATAAAAAGGATCAGCAGTTATATCATTGAGATTATTCCACTCAGAGAAAATGGAAACTTTGGTAAAAGCAGAGACTCCTGTGACAAAGACAAATCCAAGCACATCAACCACATTTCCACCTTTGAGTACCCCAAAAAACTGCTTCATAATGTCCCTGTTTTTAAGGGCTATCTGAAATCTTTCCTCTCCAAGCCCTAAGTGGTCTATAATGGGCTTGTCGTATTCGTCTATGAGAATAACAATAGACTTCCCAGTTTTTTCGTAAATTTTTACAAGGAGTTTTTTTAAATCGTATATAATATTTTGGGAGGATAAAGAAATTTCATATTCTTCTGCAAAATCTATTAAGACCTGTCTTAAAGCCTTTTCAAAATTTTCTGGGGTGTCGTGCCTAATTTCATTAAAGTCAAAAAGAAGCACTGGATGGGGATCAAAATCCCATTTATCATAAATATAAAGCCCCTCAAAAAGCTTCTTGTTTCCGCGAAAAAGTTCCTTCAAAGTACTTACAGTAAGAGATTTTCCAAATCTTCTTGGGCGGGAAAAAAAATAGCAGGTCCCTTCAGTGATCATCCTGTGAATCCAGAAAGTTTTATCCACATAAAGCCAGCCCCTTTCTCTTATCCTTCTAAAGGAAGAAGTATCAAGAGGCAGCCTTTTCATAATCTTCTTTCCCAAATTTGTTCCAAAATTAATTTTATCATTGATTTAAAAGATTTAAAAGAAGTGTAGAAATTTTTACCACTAAAGGCGTGGTTAAAAAGCTCAAAACTATTCCCATGCTTGCACAACTTATAGCGAGGTAATGATTTAGCTTGTATTTGAGAGCAAGCACTATAGTAAAAATCATGGTGGGCATGGAAGCCTCAAGCACAGCCACTTTCAATGGCAATCCTTTTATATGAAGGCAAAAAAATCCGATTGTAAAGGCAATTCCTGCTCCACCAAAAATTTTAATCATCTCCACCATAAGGCCTTTTTTAAAATAAAGCTTCACCTTGGACAAATTCACAGAAAGGCCTATGGCAAAAAGAATCACAGGAAACACAGAAGGGCTTATAAAATTCAAAATCTTTTCTATTTCCTCAGGAATAGGCCATGGTTTGAGAAAGAAACCAAGAAGAAGTGCCCAGAACGGAGGGAAAGACATAAATGCTTTAAAATTTGGCTTTCCAATAGCAATAAAAAGTCCTAAGGTAAGCACGAGAATAAAAGAACCAAGTGAATCATACATTACAGCAAAATTTAAACCCTGCTCTCCAAAAAAGTTAAGGGTAAAGGGATAACCCAGAAAACCGGTATTTCCAAAAGATGTAATCAGTACCCAGAGCCGTAGTTCTTCTTTTCTCATTCCAAGGAGCTTTCCTGTGGCATAACCTATTCCTATTAAAACCAGAGTGGTAAGCCAGCTCAAAAGGGCTAAATTTAGGACCCCTTTATTGATACCAAGTGTATGAGCACTTTTAAAAGCTATGGCAGGAATAGCAAAGTAAATAACATAATTTATAAGAACATTTGAATCTTCTGCTTTAAAGATACGCAATCTTTTTAAAAGATAGCCACAAATAAAAGGAATAAACACTTTAAGCATAGCACTTTATTTTATTAGAACTCTTGAAAAACTCAAGAAAAATCTTATTTTCCATTTAAAGGGGGGTGGTATGGAAAAAAAAGAATTGCATCATTATCCATCTGCAGAACTTGATTTAAAATCAGTTTATTTAGGAAGTGAAGCACTTAAAAAAGCTCCCAAGCTTTATGGAGTGCCCACAGGAATTGAAGGCTTGGATGAGCTTTTTTTTGTGGTGGAATCAAAAAATGGCACCTTGAAGAAAAAATCTCTTGGTGGAATACCAGCCTATTCAGTGTTTAACATTACTGGAGTTTCAGACACAGGAAAGTCCCTTCTTGTAGAGCAATTTGCAGTAAAACAGGCAAGTCAGGGAGAAAAAGTGGCCTTTATTACTGTGGAAACCCCAGCAAACTTCGTAGCAAGTGCCTTAAAATTAAGAGCCACTGCTATGAGGCTTGAGTTTGAAAATTTTGAGGACAACATTATTCTAATTGATGCTGCAAGCTCTACAAGACTGAGAGAAAACATTCCAGACCTTCTTGCCACACTTGCCTATGTAATTCAAAATTACAAAGTAAGGTTCACTGTTATTGATTCTATTACCGGACTTTTTGAAACCAAGGAAATGCTTGCAAGGAGCATAGTGAGAAGGATTTTTAACTTTTTGAAAAAGTGGTATCAAACTGCTCTACTTGTTTCTCAAAAAAGAAGTGGACACGAAGAACTTACTGCTGAAGCTGCAGGAGGCTATGCCATAGGCCACATAGTTGATGGCACCATGGTGCTTGCAAAAGAACTCATTGACACTTCTTATAAAGCAAAAATTTACAAAGCTTCCATAGGTGAAGTAATAAGGCTTTTTAGAATTGATGGCTGCAGAATGTGTGGACACGATACAAAAACCCACTTTTTAGAAATAACAGAAGAAGGGCTAATAAAAATTGGAAATCCAATTTCTTAAAAAGGAGGTGAAAAAAGATGGTTATACAAATTGATGCACCGGTAGTATCAGAGAAGGAAGTAGAATATCTGGTAAATCGTGTATTTTTTAAGGCTATTGAGCTTCTTGGAGGATTACACAAACTTGCAGAGTATAGAACCCTTACCTGGCTTCCTTCACTGGCAAGGGCAGCCTTTGTAGTGGTGTTAAAAGAAGAATATACCAAAAGTGACGAAGAAATTGCCTATAAAGTGGGGTTAACTAAAAATACAGTGAGAAACATTTTGAGAGCCGATCCCGAGCTTGCCCTTCAGAAGATAAAGGCCATGGAAGAGATGGTGGAAGAAAACGCAAGAGATTTAAAGGTGCACACTGCTGGAGGCATTGCAAAACTTGCTTACAAGGAAGTAAAAGAAGGAAGAGAAGCACAGACACTTCTTCAGTTCTGCTCTCTTGTTGCAGAGGACATTGTAAGGACTTTTGATATTCCCTGGGCTTATATGGTGCTTAAAAAGACAAAAGGAGTCCATTATCCCATAAACTCTGCAGAGGAATTAAAAGAAAGGCTTAAAGGGTTGAGCATAAAGGGCATCCCAGCGGAAGAAGTACTGGAAAACATAGAATATCCAGTAAAAAGCCCGGCCAGACTTCTTCATGAAATAAAAGAGTATTTAAAATTTAAGGAATAATTTATTTTAAGGCTCTCCCCCTTCCCTCTCCCTTTTCTCCCTTTTTGTGTTATAATTAGCCAGTCCCATGTTTATCAAAAGGCTTGAAATCTATGGATTTAAGTCATTTCCTTACAAAGTTTCTATACCATTCTCACCTGGGATCACAGGGATTGTAGGCCCAAATGGAGCTGGAAAAAGCAATATCCTTGATGCCATAAGGTTTGTGCTTGGGGAACAGAGTCCCAAAAAACTCAGGGTAAAAGAACTCGGAGAACTTATTTTTGCAGGAGATCATGGAAGAAAAATTGAATTTGCAGAAGTAAAGCTCGTTATAAACCACTGTCCACCCCGCTGGGAAAAATTTAAAGATATACCTGAGATTGTTATCACCCGCAGGTTTTACCGCACAGGAGAAGGAGAATTTTATATAAATCAAAAACCCTGCAGATTGAAAGACATTCAATATTTATTCCTTGAGCTGGGTATAAGTTCTCAAAGTTATGCCATTATAGATCAGGGGGAAGTAACAAAATTTCTGGAAATGTCCCCTAAGGAGAGAAGAGTTCTCATAGAGGACCTTGCAGGGGTCTCAAGCCTTAAATTTACAGAAGAGGAGACAAGAAGAAATCTCACCAAGACAAAAGAAAATCTAATCCGCATTGAAGACATTCTTGGCGAGGTAAATCAGCAGTACGAAAAATTAAAAGTTCAGGCAGAAGAAGCTCGCAGATATCTGTCTTTAAAAGAAGAACTTAAAAACTTATCTCTTAAAAAAACACTTCTGCAAATAAAATTTGTTCAGGAAGAAAAGCAAAAACTTGAGAGAAAAAAGGAAGAACTTGAAAAAAAGAAAAACGAGTTAATTAAATCTATTGAAAGTCTGGAACAGAGACAAAAAGATATTTATCAGAAACTTCTCTCTCTTGAAAGAGAAAAAAAAGAACTTCTGGAAGAGATTGAGGAATTAAAAGATGTTATATCAAAGCTTGAAAACAAACTAAGAAGTCTTTTTTATCAGGAAAGAGAGCAATCTGCAAAATACGAAAAATTGTGCCTCAAAGAAGAAAATGAAAAAGAAAAACTGAAAAGTTTTGAACTTGAGCTTAAAGAGATAAATAAAAGAAAAAAAGAAATAAAAAAAGAGGCTGCAGAACTTCAAGAGAATTTGTCTATTTTAAAAAATAAAAAAGACGAATTAAAAAAGACTTATGAAACAAAATTTGTAAATTTTAAAGAACTGGAAAAAAATTTATTCTCATTAAGAGAAGAAAAGAACAAACTGCTTGAAAGGCTAAAATATTTAAAGAGAGAAAAAGAGGAGCTTAACAAAAGGCTTGAACTGGAAGAAAAAAGAGAGGATTTACTTAAAAAGGAACTTAGCAATTTAAATAAAGAAAAAAAAGCATGGAATGAAATAGTTTCTCAAAAAGAAAAAGAGCTTGAAAAATTAAAAGAACAAGAAAAAGAAATTTTGAAAGAACTTGAAGAAAAAGAAAAGGATTACAGTGCTTTTCAGGAGAAATTTAGAAATACTTTGCAGGAAATAAAATCCATTGAATCAAGGATTCAGCTTATAAAAAAAATATTAAAGACTCAAAAAAATAAAAAGTTAATTAAAGGCTATCCCTCTCTTGGAGAAAAA
>JAMOQE010000080.1 GCA_027064165.1 Thermodesulfatator sp.
TCCTATGTAAATCCTGGGCCTTACACTTACTCCACTTACCCCTATCATACGATCTTCTGAAACCCAGCCTTCATAGCACACAGGCCTTGTAGCCCCTACTTCGCCACCAAGCTCTTTTGCAAGAACAAAAAGCTTTTCAAACTCTTCTTTACTCTTCATCCCCCTTCCACCAGCCACAACGACCCTGGCATTAAGTAAAGGAGAAGCCTCTTTTTTCCGTTTTTCTATTTTTTTCACTTTAAAACTGCTTTCCCAGTTAAATTCTTCAGGCATTTTCAGCTTTAAAATCTCAGGAGAAGTTTCAACCTCTTTTACACCAAAAGCACCTTCCGCAAGGGTTGCCATAACTGGCCTGGTCTTACAGCTTAGCACTGCCACAATGTTTTCTCCAAAGGTTGGACGATAAAGAAGAATTTTGCCATCTTTTACTTCAAGCTTATTCACATGGGCACAGAGCCCAAGCCTTAAAACCCCTGCAACCCTTGGAGCTACGGCACATCCCTCATCATCGGCAGAGAAAAATAAAGCTGTAGGCTCTGCTTTTTTAACAAGGTAAATAAGCACCCTTGCAACTACATCGTCACAAAATTCAGAAAGGGATTCGTTCTGCACAAAATAAACCTTGTCAGCAGGAAGATTTGAAAAGCAGGAAACTTCGGGATCCTTAGCAGAAAAACAAACAAGTGCAAGCTCTTTTTGAAGAGCGTCTGCCACCAATTTCCCGGCACTTAAAGCCTCAAGAACTGAATGTGAGATTTTTCCCTCTTCAAGCATTCCAAAAACCCAGATTCCTTCTTTCCCAACTTCTTCCAATGCTATTTCCTTCATTTTTTTCTCCTACTTCAAAATTTCTTTTTCTTTCAGTATTTCTAAAAGCTTTCTGGCAAGGATTAAAGGCTCTCCCTCAATGATTTCTCCTTTTTGCTTGAATTCCTTTTGAAATACATCCTCAACCTGCGTAGGAGAGCCAGAAAGTCCTAAAAACTTTTCTTCTGCATTAAGGTCCTGTGCATTCCAGATTAAAATCTCTTTTTCCCTTGCTTCAAGAATCTTTTTTAAAGATGGAGGGCGGCAATAAGAAAGACGGGAATTTACCGCAATTACAGCCCTTCCTGAAAAAGAAACTTCTTCCACAAAACTACCTCTTTCTCTTAACATCTGCCAGTTCTTGCCATCAAATTTTATTTCAAACACCCCCCTTACAGAAGGAAGCCCTAAAATGGCAGCTGTTTCAGCAGGAACCTGGGCTGTCTCTCCATCAATGGACTTTTCTCCCATTAAAACAAGCTCAAACGGCTCCAGCTTTTCTATAGCCCTTGCAAGCACATAGCTCGTGGCAAGCGTATCTGACCCTGCAAAAGCCCTGTCAGAAAGAAGGATCATCTCATCTGCCCCATAGCTATACGCCTCTTTAAGCACTTTTTCAGCGTTGGGAGGCCCCATGGAAATAATCACCACCCTGCAACCATGCCTCTCTTTTATTTGTGCTGCAAGCTCAAGTGCACATCTGTCAGGAGGGTTTAAAATGAGCTCACTGCTTTCCCTTTTAAGGGTATGTGTTTCGGGATCTACCTTTACACTTCCTGGCTCTGGTACCCCTTTTACACAGACAATTATTTTTTCCATGCCTTGCTCCTTATTTGTAATACTTCAAAAGCTCTCTTGAGATAACATTTCTCTGTATTTCGTTTGTTCCTTCGTAAATCTGAAGACACTTGGCATCTCTGAAAAACTTTTGCACTGGATAATCACGCATATAGCCATAGCCACCCATCATCTGGATAGCCCTTTCTGTAACCCACATAGCCACATCAGTGGCAAAACACTTTGCCATGGAGGAAGCACCTGTAATGTTTTTAGCTCCACTGTCAATAAATCTTGCGGCACTATATACAAGCGCCCTTGCTGCTTCAATGCGCATTGCCATTTCAGCAAAGGTGTGGCTTACTGCCTGAAAGTGATAAACAGGCTGCCCAAACTGGACCCTCTGAGTGGCATGGCGAAGAGCAATCTCCATTGCTCCCCTTGCAATACCCACTGCCTGAGCACCAGCCCCGCACCTTGCATAGTCAAGCGTTTTAAGAGCAACGACAAAACCCATGCCCTCTCTCCCAAGAAGCCTCTCCTTGGGTATCCTGCAGTTATTGAAAAAAAGCTCAGTAGTAACGGAGCTTCTAAGGCCGAGTTTTTTTTCTTTTTTACCCACAGAAAAACCCGGATCCCCTTTTTCCACAATAAAAGCACTTGCTCCCCTTGGCCCTTTTGCAGGATCTGTCATAGCAATAACTACATAAATGTCTGCAATACCACCGTTTGTTATCCAGTGTTTCATTCCCTCAAGCACATAGCAATCCCCCTCTTTCTGAGCCGTAGTTTTTATAGCAAAGGCATCACTTCCTGCCTGAGGCTCTGTTAAAGCAAAGGCACAGAGGCTTCCTTTTGCTATTTGGGGAAGATACTTCTCTTTTTGTTTTTTATTTCCAAAAAGAAGAATGGGATAGGCACCGAGAAAAGAGGCAGCATAGGTGGTGGAAATACCAGCACAATACCTGGAGAGTTCTTCAACTGCAAGGCACATTTCAAAGAGCCCCCAGCCAAGTCCACCATACTCCTCAGGAATACAGATGGCAAAAAGGTCTGCCTGGGCAAGGGCTTTTATTGGAGTGGGATCGTAAACCTCTTTTTCATCCCACAAAAGGGCATAGGGCTTTATGTACTCCTCGCCTATACTTTTGGCCAGATTAATAAGTATCTTCTGCTCTTCACTAAGCCCGTAGTCAATCATAAAGCACCTCTCTTTTGTTTCTTCCGTAATTGACTTTTTTAATTTTATAATATATTCTAAAAATTGAAACACCAGAAATTCAAAAGGAGGAGCAAAATGGAAAAAGAAAGGCTTCGCAACCAAATAGATGAGCTTGTATATGAGGCTATTTTTGAAGAAGAAAAAGAAAAAAAGCTTACCGAGTTACAAAACAAACTCAAAGAGGCAGGGGTTACTCCAAAGAGCATTTATCCACTTTATCAAAAATTTTCTGAGAAATTTCTTGGTTTTACAGTGCCTGCAGTTAATATAAGGGGCATGACCTATGATGTGGCAAGAAGATTTTTCCGTGTGGCAAAAAGACTTAATGTAGGAGCAATAATATTTGAGATTGCCAAATCTGAAATGGGCTATACAAGACAGCCTCCTCTTGAATATGCCACAGTTATTATGGCTGCTGCATTTAAAGAGGAATATCCCGGGCCCATTTTTATCCAGGGAGACCACTTTCAGCTTAACAGAAAGGCCTTTTTTTCAAACCCAGAAAAAGAAAAAGAAGGCTTAAAAAGCTTGATAAAAGAAGCGGTTTCAGCAGGTTTTTATAACATAGACATAGATGCCTCAACTCTGGTTGTGCTTGAGGAAAAAGAAGTCAAAGCCCAACAGAAGTGGAATTATGAAGTTACAGCTGAGCTTGCTGAATTTACAAGAAAAGTGGAGCCCTCTGGTATTACTGTGAATCTTGGTGGAGAAATTGGAGAGATTGGTGGGCACAACAGCACCCCTGAAGAACTAAGAGCCTTTCTGGATGGCTTTAATGAGTGTTTTAAATTGCAGGCCCCTGGCATTTCCAAAATAAGCGTCCAGACCGGCACTTCTCACGGTGGAGTGGTTCTGCCAGATGGAAAAGTTGCAGATGTAAAACTTGACTTCAACACTTTGAAAACTTTGTCAAAGATAGCAAGAGAAGAATACGGGCTTGCAGGAGCAGTGCAACACGGAGCATCCACTCTTCCAGAAGACTACTTTCACCTTTTTCCAGAAAATGAGTGCGTGGAAGTCCACCTTGCAACGGGTTTCCAGAATTTCATCTATGATCACCCGGCCCTACCAGAAGAATTCAAAGAAAAAATTTATTCCTATCTAAAAACTTATTTTAAAAACGAATGGAAAGAGGGCATGACAGAGGCTCAGTTTCTTTATAAAACGAGAAAAAAAGGTTTTGGTGCCTTTAAAAAAGAATGGTGGGATCTTCCAGAAAAAACAAAAGAAGCCATACTTTCTGACCTTGAAAAGTTTATTGAAAAGATTTTTAAAGCACTCAATATAGTAGATACCATGAATTTTATCAGGCCTCTTTTTTAGAACAACAATTTCTGAAGAAGAAATTCAAAGGTTCCTTCCCCTCCCCCCAGTTTTTCCCAATGGTAGAGAAATTTGAAGGAATTTTATAGTATTTTCTAAACATTTCATAAAATTATATCAAAAACAAAGAAATTCAAAGAAAAATAATAAAAAAGTATTAACAAATATTAAAAACTGTAGATTACAATTTAGTTTTAAGATTTTTTTTTAATATTTTGTTGTAATCAGGGTTGACTTCCAGGGGATTTTTTCTGTATTCTACTAATTAGTGCAAATTAATTAAATTTTGATTAATTAAGTTGATTTTAAAAAAAGGGAAGGGGGAGAGCTATGAGAAAGAAGTGGTTGAAGTGGGGTGTTTTTGTGTTTCTAACAATTTGTATGTTTTTGTTATGGCATTACTCTGCCTGGGGAGCAGAGGCAACGCCTGCCCATACCAGTGCCTGGTATAAGTGGCCTCTTATCCTTTTCTGTTTTGCTTTTATAATTGGTATTATTGCTCCCATGACCGGAGTAGGGGGCGGCGTTCTTTTCGTGCCAGTCTCTACAGCTCTTTTTCCTTTTAATGTAGACTTTGTAAGAGGAGCCGGACTTGTGCTTGCTCTTACCAGCGCCCTTTCTTCTGCTCCTACTTACATTAAAAAGAATCTTGCAAATTTCAGGATCACCATTCCTATTCTCATGATTTCCAGCTTAAGTTCTATTATAGGAGGTATACTAGGACTCTGGATCTCTAATGCATTCCCTCAGGGTAAATACTATATTACTACTGCCCTGGGATTGGTTCTGTTCTTGATTTTTGTAGTCATGGTTACCTCCAAAAAAGTAGAGTTTCCAGAAGTTAAAGAAATGGATTCCATTTCAAAAAAATTGAGACTTGGAGGAGCGTGGTTTGAACCAAGTTTAAATAAAGTTGTGAGGTATAAAGCTACCAGATTCCTCTGGGGGCTTCTGGGATTTGTGGGCGCTGGATTTATCGCTGGAATGTTTGGTCTTGGAGCCGGCTGGGCAAATGTACCGGTTCTTAACCTGGTTATGGGGCTTCCCCTTAAAGTTGCCATTGCCACCAGTATGGTAATTATTGCGGTAAATGATGCTGCTGCAGCCTGGATTTACCTTGCAAAAGGGGCAGTGCTTCCTATAATCGTCGTGCCCTCTGTGCTGGGAGTTACCATCGGGGCAAGAATTGGAGCAAGAATTGCTCACAAAGCTAAGCCAACTTTTCTTAAATATTTAGTCCTTGGTATCCTTCTTTTAGCTGCTGTGATGGATGTGGTAAAAGGATTGAAAGGTCTGGGAATAATTTAAAAACTAAAAAAGGAGGTCGGTTATGACTGCACAAGAAAAAGTACAGCACCTTGACGATGGATATTTTGATTGGGAGCCTGAATCGGGAGAGGCTCCCCAGCCAGAACCAATGAACCTTATTTTTGCTAAAGTAATGGAAATACTTACTTATGTTGGAATGATAGTGATGGTAGTCTTTGGAGCTGCCTATTTGTTTGGTATCAAGCCTTTTATTCACCCTTCTGTAGTGGTAAGTAACTGGCACCTTGAAGCAGATAAGTTCTGGACTTTAATTAAGGGACATCCCATAAGAGGATATTACTTTTTTAAACACTTAAATACCATGGATTGTTTGAGTCTTCTTGGTATTTCTACCCTTGCTATTGCTCCCTTTGTAAGTATGCTCTTTTCTTTCTTCAAGGCAGACAAAACTTACAAAATTTTCTTTTTAATTGTTATGGCTATTTTTATGTTTGCGATTTTGAAACCAATTCTTTTGACTAATTTAGGTGGTGGACATTAATTTTGGCTCTAAAAAAGCCCCTCTTTTAAAAAGAGGGGCTTTCCCGTTTTTCTTTTTTGTTAAAATATTCCTATGTCTTCAAATGATGCCTCTCTAAAGGATTTCTTTCTGAGCTTTTTTAAATTAGGAATGGGGGTTTTTGGTGGCCCTGCTATGGTGGCTTTCATCAAAGAACTTTCTGTAAAAAAAAGCCTGGCTTGATGAAAATGCTTTTCACGAAGGGGTAGCAATTGCTCAGGCCGTGCCAGGAGCCACTGCCCTTCAGGTAGCAACCTATGTTGGTCTGAAACAAATAGGAGGAATCATTACCCTTTCTGCCTTTGCTATGCCTGCCTTTCTTTTTATGCTTTTGTTATCCTGGTTCTACAAAACCCATGCCAGCCTTCCTCAAGTAGCCCAGGTCTTTAAAGGCCTTAGAATAGCCATTGTGGCAATAGTAGCCAGGGCCTTTCTGGACTTTTTTCGGCCTATTTCCAGAAAACCCAAAGAAATTGCCGTTGCTTTCCTGTCGTTTTTACTCTTTTACTCAGGAATAAATCCCTTTCTTATAATCCTTATCTGTTTCATTTTGTCCTTATTTCTATTTAAGATACAGAGTACACCCCAAAAAATTGCTGTAAAAATAAACTGGCTTAAAATTTTTCTTCTTGTTATTTATCCTTTTTGCTTTCTGTGAATTTTAAAAGTTTTCTTCCCAAAATATTTCAAATTAAGCGCTATAATGATGAAAATAGATAGTTTTGCCTTTGGAGGAGGATATGCCTCTCTTCCTCTTATGCTTCATGAGGTGGTCTATAAGTTGAAATGGATGACGAAACCTGTTTTTATGGATGGAATAGCCCTGGGCCAGATAACACCAGGACCTATAGTAATTACTGCAACTTTTGTAGGATTTTATCAATTTGGCTTAATAGGAGCTATAATCTCCACCCTTTCCATTTTCACCCCTTCTTTTGTAATTATAGCCTCGGCAACAGAACTTCAGGAAAAAATCAGAAATTCAAACTGGTTTTTAAGAGCTAAGAAAGGACTTATAGCATCCTTTTCAGGGCTTCTCTTTTATGCAGAGTTAAAATTTCTCACAGGGGTGGCATGGACCCCTGTGAGTGCTCTCCTTGCAGTGATTCTTCTTATAGCCCTTCTAAAGCGAATAAACCTCCTCTGGATAGTAGCCTTTACAGCTGGTCTTTCTCTTTTTATTCATTTTTAAAATTCAAAATCCTCACAGGCCTGGTTTATTAGCTGAGCAAGTTTATCCCAGTTACTAACTCCAACATATTCATAGCGGACAAGTTTGGCAGGAATACTCAGCTGATTAAAAAATTTCTGAAGGAGTTTAAATCTCCTGTGTTCTATGTAATTTCCCCAGAGGTGATGACAATTTTGGGGAGGACACCCTGTAACTATTATTCTATCAGCATATCCTCTCCTCAGAATCTCTGCTACCACCATAGGATCTACAGAGGCAGAGCACCTTACCCTTATTCCCCTGAAATTTGGCGCTATATCAAGCCGTTTGTATCCCATAACATCTGCTCCGGTATAAGAGCACCAGTAACAAAAGAAAACAAGCACCCTTGGGCCTTCTTCTGGATTATGGTGTTTAAAAGCTACCTCTGCCATTTTCAAAATCTGCTCGTTTTCCATATTTACAAGCTTAATAGCCCCTGAGGGACAGGCTGCATAACAAAGCCCACAACCCCGGCAAAAAGCAGGATCAATTTTCACTGCATCTTCTTCAATTTTAATTGCTGCGTGAGGACAGGCAATCATACACAAGCCACACTTTGAGCAATTTTCTGTTACAGTAATGGAATAAAATTTTTGAGATTTTCCTTTAAGTGCATTATAAGCCCTGACTGCTGCAGCCTGTCCACTTTCCACGCTACTCTGCACATCTTTATTGCAGCTTCTAAAGGCCCCTGCCACAAATACCCTTTCTGCGTAACTCTCAAGTGGATTCACTACTTTAGGTTGAAATTCAATAGGAAACCCTTCCTCATCAAGAAGCACCCCAAACTTCTCTGCCACTTCCCTTCCATAAGGCAAAAAGCTCTGAGAAACTATTACAAATGGAGCCTCGTATTCCTTCCCGTCTTTGGTGTAAATCTTTACCCTGTTTTCTTCAGGGATAACTTTTTCCACTTTTGTTTTTATAAACTCTGCTCCCTTTTTCTCTGCCTCTTCTTTAAAAAGGTGCATGGTTTTACTAAAAACAGGGAGCTTTTCGTAAAATATTTGGCTTTTTATTCTCATTTTGCCCTGAAAGATGTTAATGAGCTTTATAGCTATGGACCATGTGAGAATCGCACAGTGATTTGATTCCTCTTGAGGAATAACAAAGGCAATTCTGCGAGGAGGTTTTCCAAAAAAACGATTGTCAAGGAAACGTTCTGCCTGCATGGGAGTAACCACTCTTTTCCCATCAACTTCTATTCCCTCTTTTTTTATAGGCTTTTCTGCAAAACCCGTGGCAAGCACTACAGCTCCGTATTCCTTTTGAATAGTTTCTGGTTTTTCCTTAAGATTAATAGCAGAAGCTGGACAGACTTCCACACACTTTCCACACTCATCACAAAACTCTTTTAAAACATAAAAAGTATCAGGAATTGCAATAGGATAATCTTTGTCTATAACTTTTCTTTTTCTTATTCCAAAGTCAAAGAGATTATCCACTTCAACAGGACATACTTTAGCACACTTTCCACAACTGCAGCACTTCATTGGATCTACATAAAGCGGCTTTTTAAAAAGCTCAACCACAAAGTTTCCCTTTTCCCTTTTTACATTCTTTACTTCTGTATTGGTATAGATGTTAAATCCTTTAAATCCTGCTGTTCTTACCAAAGAAAGCACTGAACAGGCAGTGACGCAGAAAGAGGGATAGCACTGGCTCTGCCAAACTCTGAAGGTTTGAATGGCTTTTCCTCCTACATAAGGCTCTTTCTCTACTAAGTCCACTTCAACTCCCATTTCTTTAAGTGCCATAGCACAGGAAAGTCCAGCCACTCCTCCTCCCACTACAAGCACTCTCTGAGCTACCTGATTAAATTTGAAAGCAGAAACATTGGTTTTGAGCTTTTCATAAGCCATAAGAAGCATGTCCATTGCTTTTCTTGTAGCTGCGTCGGAATCATAGGCATGAATCCAGGCACATTGCTCTCTTAAATTGGCCACTTCAAACATGGATTCTTCAATCCCCAGATTTTTGAGAAGCTGAGCTATACGCTCTTCGTTAAAAGTTAAAGAATATTTTTCAGAACAACAACCAAAAATAATTCCATCAATGCCTTTAAAATCAGAAAGAATTTTTTCTGGATTTTGACAGAGGATGGAAACGCGCTTGACGATTTTTACTCCCTCAAGCTTCTTAGCAAGGTCTTCCAGTTTCCTATAATCTATTACTTCAGATAAAGAACGATTACAATCACAGAGTACTACACCTATATTCATTTCTCCCAACCTCCTGCAAAGAATTTTGAAAATTTATTATAACTTAAAAATTCTTTAGAATCAAAATTATTAAACTCCAATTTTAAACAAATATAGAAAATTATTTTCATATTTGCAATGTTTTTCTTTTATGATATAATTGTTCTCACCTTTTTAAAAAGGAGGGTTTCTATGTTTCCGCAGATAAGAGAGGTGGAAAAAAGATTTTTAAGAACTGATCTTCCTAAATTTAATCCTGGAGATACAGTAAAAGTTTATTTTAAAATAAAAGAGGGGGAAGATAAGGTAAGAACCCAGGTATTTGAAGGAGTGGTAATAAGAAGGAGGGGATCTGGTACCGGGGCTACTTTCACAGTGAGAAAGGTTTCCTTTGGTGTGGGAGTGGAAAGGACTTTTCCCTATCATTCGCCTCTTATTGAAAAGATTGAAGTGGTAAGAAGAGGCAGGGTGAGAAGGGCAAGGCTTTATTATTTGAGAGAGCGTTACGGAAAGGCTGCTCGTATCAAGGAAAGATTTGACGCCAAGATTATGGAATAATTTTATGTCCCGGGGGCCTGAAGAAGAATTACGGGCCCTGGGGTATAAACTAATTGCCGGGGTTGACGAAGCAGGGCGTGGTGCCCTGGCTGGTCCTGTCTTTGCTGCGGCTGTAATCCTGCCCCCTGAGTTTTCTTCAAAAGAAATCAAAGATTCAAAGCTTCTTTCACCCAGAAAAAGAGAAAAACTTTTTGAAGTTATTACCCAAAATGCACTTTCGTATGCTATCTCTAAGGCTGATCCAGAAGAAATAAATTCTATTGGCATTCTAAAAGCCACTTTTAAGGCTATGGCCAGAGCAATAGCCGGGCTTAGGATTAAACCAGAAGTAGTTCTGGTAGATGGGCCACATGTTATCCCGGAATATAGAGGCATTCAAAAATGTGTGATCAAAGGAGATAGGCTCTGTCTTTCCATTGCTGCAGCTTCTATCCTTGCAAAGGTCGTAAGAGATAGATACATGTGCAAAATGGAAGAGCTTTTTCCAGGTTTTTCCTTTTCCAGGCACAAAGGTTATGCCACCAAAGAGCACTTTGCCCAAATTGAGAAGCTTGGTCCCTGTCCCATCCATAGAACTTATTACAGGTGCTTCAAAAAATGAAAAAAACAAAAAAACAAAAAGGAAAGGCCGGAGAAGAGCTTGCCCTTGATTTTCTGAAGAAAAAGGGCTTTACTCTGGTGTGCCAGAATTACTTTACTCCCCAGGGAGAAATAGATTTGATTGTCCAAAGAGGACATACTCTCGTGTTCGTAGAGGTAAAGGCCTATACTTCTGAAGAGCTCTGTGCTATAGAAAAGGTAGATCAAAGAAAAAGGGAGAAAATTGCAAAAGTAGCTGAAATTTTTATACTTAAAAATCCTGAATTATTGAGTAAAATAAAAGAAATAAGGTTTGATGTGATTACTGTCAATTTAAACAAAGGAGATGTAAGGCATTATGAAGGAGCTTTCGTTAAAGAATGATGCACTTGTACTTAAAGTTAAAGAGTTATTAAAACTCAAAGATGAAGAATTGGAAAAAGCCCTTGCCGAGTATAAATTTGAAGAATTGATGGAGCTTGTGCTTTCCTGCCCCTGGGAGGAAAGACATCGCCTTATTCTTCTTTCTCCTTTTACAGAAGGGGTTGTAAAAAATTTGCCCTATCAGGAGCTATTTCTTACTCTCAAGGCCTCTTCTCTTGATGTGGCTGTGGAGCTTCTTTCCTATGCCAAAGCTACCCAAATTCAGTTTTTTTTTGATATTGATGGCTGGTATAAAGATAGGATAAAGCCTGAAAGGGTGGCTTCCTGGATTACCCTACTTTTTGAAGCAGGAGAAGATAAAGTCCTTGAATGGCTTACAGTTGCTGATTGGGATTTTTTGGTAGCAGTCCTTCAAAAGTTCATCAGAGTTTACAAAAGACCGGATGATGTGGAGCTCATAGAAGCTCTTGATTATTTGCCTCCTTATACCTTGGATGATTTTTATTTTATAGAGTTTAAAGTAGAAGCCTTACAGTTTTATTTTAAGCGCATTATAGAAATTGTGAGAGAAATGCTTCCCGAGCTTTACATGCCTCTTATGGAATCCATAATCTGGGAAATTCCTGCAGAAGTTGAAGAAAGGGCTTATAGATGGAGAAATGGAAGGCTTGCTGATGCTGGTATTCCCGAGTATTTTGAGGCCCTTGATATTTATTCAATTGCTCATCCCAAAAGGCTTCGCAAAGTGGAGCTTGTTTATCTTGGAGAAGAGGAAGAAGAAATTTCAATAAATGTACTTCTTCCTGTAAAGACAGAGGAAGAGCTTCTCATTTACAGAGTACTTCCTTCCATAAGAGATCCTTTCCAGTTAAATAGAATAAAAAAAGAGATTGCATGGGTGGCAAACAAGGTCATAGTGGTTGACAATGTAGTGATAGATGATATTGAGCAGATTTATAAAAGTCTTGAGAAGGTATGGGGTGGTTTAAACCTTGGGCTTGAGTATATTGCTCGGGAAGATGAAGCCCTGGCAAAAGAAGCCCTTGAGACTTATTTTCTTGAAGACATATTTAAAACAGGACAGACTCTTTTAAGAGAATTGAGAAGGCTTGCCTTTGAGCTTACGAAAAATTCTGAACCTTCAGTTTTCAGATATCTTGATCAGCCTTATCAGGGTTATCTGCAGGGAATCCTGGTGAAAAAATTAAATCAAATCAAGCTTTTTAATCCGCAAAAAATAGGCACAGCAGAGGAATATACCTTTTTCAAAAAAATAAAAGAAGTAAGGCTTGTAAGGAGGCATCTGGAGGAAGCCGGGTATATGGCTCCTCTTATTCAGAAAGTTTTCGGCTCACCTCTTGCCTGGCTTACCGAAGTAAATAAGCAGCACAGAAACTTTGATGCCAGATTTCTTACCTGGAGCAGCCTTATATTAACTGCCACAGCGCAGTGGAGTCTTAGTAAAGAATTCAAGTTTAAGGCCATTCCTGCTCGCAAATGGAAAGAGGTATTAAAATTCTTTTTTGAAGCTACAAAAGAAGGAATAAAGTTAAAATCCCAAGTGAAAGACAAGCTTCTGGAAAATTTTCGTGCCCTTGCCAGAACAGAATGGTATCTGGAAGAAGACTTGCTTCTTTCATTTATAAATTTTGTTCTCAATAAGTTGGAAGCCGAATTCAAGGACATAGATCTTTCCGAACCACCTGATCCAAAATATCAGACTTTGATTCTGGTAGATTTAAAGAATTGAGGAGGGGGGAATGAAACAGGTAAAAATTGGGTTGCTTGGATTTGGCACGGTGGGAAGCGGAGTTTACAGGCTCCTCCAGAAAAATGGAAAAGCTATTGCAGAAAAAACAGGGATGGTGCCTGTTATAGAAAAAATTTTGGTCAGAGATAAGAGAAAAAAGAGAGAGGTAGAGGTTAATCCAGAGCTTCTTACGGAAAATCCTTCCGAGATTCTGGATAATCCGGAAATAGATATAGTTTGTGAACTTATAGGGGGCATTGAGCCAGCAAAGAGTTTTGTAATTCAAGCCCTTAAACAGGGTAAAGAAGTGGTAACAGCAAATAAAGCTATTCTTGCGCAGTTTGGCGAAGAAATCTGGGAGGTTGCTACAAATACTCATAGATTTCTTGGTTTTGAAGCAGCTGTAGCAGGAGGAATACCCATTGTAAAAACCATTAAAGAAGCCCTTATAGGTAACCGAATTGTTTCTATTATAGGTATATTAAACGGTACCACCAATTATATTCTTACAAAGATGGAAGAAGAGGGATTGAGTTTTGAAAAGGCATTGAAAGAAGCTCAGGAAAAGGGTTATGCCGAAGCAGATCCAACCCTTGATATAAATGGAATGGATTCAGCTCATAAGATTTCAATCCTTGCCAGTCTTGCCTTTGGAAGCTATTTACCTATTTCAAAAATAAAAGTGGAAGGAATTGAGAAAATAGAACTTATGGATATAAAATTTGCTAAAGAATTTGGATATAGAGTAAAACTTCTTGCCTTTGCTATAAAAGATAACGATGAAGTTGACATCAGGGTGCATCCAACGCTTATACCTTTAGATCATGTGCTTTCTTCTATTCGTTTGAGCTATAATGCACTTTTTTTACAGGGAGATTTTGTAGGGGATATTTTACTTTATGGTTTGGGCGCCGGGAGGGAGCCCACGGCAAGCGCTGTGGTAAGTGACATCGTAGATGCTATGGAATATCGTCTCTTCAACAAAAGGCCTTTTATAAAATATCCCTTTACTAACAAAAAATTTTCCTGTAAAATTAAACCTATGGAACAGGTCAAATTTAAATATTATTTTAGATTTTCTGCTATTGACAAACCGGGGGTACTTTCCCGGATTTCTGGAATTTTAGGCAAACATCAAATAAGTATATCCTCTGTAGTACAAATGGGGAGGCAAAAGCGGGGAGGTTCTGTACCTATTGTAATGTTGACGCACGAAACAAAAGAAAAAAATGTGAAATCTGCTTTAAAAGAACTGGACGAACTTGAAGTAGTAACGGATTCTACAAAAGTGCTGCGTATTATGGAGTAAAAAAATGGCTATTATTGTACCCAAGGGAAGCTTTTATATTCTAAACAAAAAAACTTCAATTTTAAAAAGTGAATTTTTAGGTGCTGGCATAGCAGTCGGGGTACTGGATTTAGAAAAAGATATTGCAGGGCTTGCCAGTTATGTTTTCCCCTATAAAGAAGATGATATGGAAATAGAAAATGAGCCTATTCTATCTGGGCAAAGTCTTATTCCTTTGTTTCTTGAAGGGCTTGAAAAGGAGAGAATATCCTTAGAGACTGCAAAATTTGCTATTGTGGGGGCCAGTAAATACAAAGAAAATCCTGAATTTTTAGATCTTGGTGAAAAAAATGAAAAGGTGGCCAGAGCTTTTATAAAAAAATTGGATATCCCTGAGAGAAATGTTATTATAAAAACCGGTTTATCAGTTACTCCTATGTTAGAAATAAACCTGAAAGATAAAAAGATGTTGCTTAAAACTCCTGGTAAGGAAGTAGTTTTATGGTAGAACAGGTCCTTGAGAAGATTTTTAACAAGATAGAACATGTACCTACTTTTCCCAAAACCGCTCAGAAAGCCCTTGAGCTTTTAAAAAGTGAAAATGTCAATTTTAAAGAATTGGAGCAGGTGATTAAAAGTGATCCTGGAATAGCTGCGAATTTCCTTAAAATAGTAAATTCTGCAGCCTTTGGACTACCTCAAAAAGTGGATTCGCTTTTAAAAGCTTTTATGTTTCTTGGTATAAACCAGATAAGATTTATATTATTGGCTTCAGTAGCTGGAGAATATTTTGATAAAGAACTTATTGGATACGGAGTAAGTGCTACAGACATCTGGCTTCATTCTTTAACTGCTGGTTTTGCAGCAGAAGAGCTTGCTACAGCTCTTGGTTTTTCCAGAGAGAAGATAGAGTCAATTTACATTGCTTCTATTCTTCACGACATTGGTAAGATTGTGCTGGATATGTATACAAAGCTTGAACTTTCAGAATTCCAGAAAGTAATGGAAGAAAATCCAGAGTGGGATTTTATTCAGGTAGAATGGTTAGTACTGGGGGTGGATCACGGCCTGGTAGGAGCTCATCTTTTGAAGAGATGGGACTTTCCCGAGGAAATTTCTTTTGCTATCAGGGCCCACCACGATCCGGATCTTATGGTGCAGTCTAAAATAGCTGGTGTAGTAGGCCTGGCAAACATCCTTTCTAACCTTCTCGGGATTACAGGGGGTATTGATAGCTTCTATTATAAAATCCCGGAACAATTAATAAATTTTTTGGAATTAACTCCTGATGACTTGAATCAGATTTTAAAGAAAGTATTCAAAAAAGTACTTTATTTAAAAAAAGAATTCTCTTAAAAAGAGAATAAAGCCTTCTGTTTAAGGCCTATGTGTTTTTCTTCATCAGGAGGGGTAAAGACTTTTACTGACCCGTATTCTCCATCATAACCTGGTTTAACAAAAACCCTGCCTTCTCGCATTCTTTTTATTGCCTCATAAAGTTTTTCTGGAAAAAGCTTTTTAAGCACCTCCAGCTCTGTCTTCAAAAGCACATCAAACTCGGTTCCCACTTTTTCTACATATTGTCTGTAAAGCTTTTGAGCAGTCTTTGTCTGAGGATTAACCTTAAATACTTCTGAAATTATTTCCACAAATGGAATCAAATGTACAGAAAGGGGCTTATTTTCAGGCATAAATCCTTCTTCTCTGTCTGCAAAAGTTTCTATACGATGAAGCACCCCTATGGTAATAGGGCCTCCACACTTTGGACACCTGTATCCCAGTTCTTGCGTTTCTTTTGGAGAAAGACACACTTTACAGGCTCTGTGCCCATCATAGTGATATTTCCCTTCCTCTGGATAAAATTCTATGGTAAAGGCAAGTTTCCCAGTCTTTATTTGCTGAACCATGTTGGAATAGGTGAGAGGTAAAAAAAAGGCTGTGGCTTCTCTACCGAGTTTTGCAGGAGAATGGGCATCTGAACAGGAGATAAGGGTAAGATGATCCAGCTTTGAGATGCGCCAGTTCATCTCTGGATCAGAAGAAAGCCCTGTTTCTATGGCATATATGTATGGTGTTGCCTCTCCAAATGCTTCTTCTATAGAATCAAACCCGGAAAAGGCCCCAAATAAAGAATACCAGGGGGTCCACACATGGGCCGGAATTATCAAAATCTCTTTTGAAATTCTTAAAAGCTCTAAAGCAAGCTTTTCGCAGGAAATGCCAAAAGTGGGTCTTCCATCTGCAATAAGACTTCCAAGCTTGGAAAGATAAAGATTTATCTCTTCTGCCACTTCAAAGTTAGGAGCTATCAAAACTAAGTGAACTCTCCGATTCTTCTTTTCCCCCTGAGAAAAAATCAGAGAAACTTCTGAGGTTAGCACAAATCTTGGCCCTGCTGGATCATTTTTATAAACATAAAGTCCGGACTCCGGATCATACTCAAGCTCTTCTTTAAGCTCCTTTAGCCACATGGGATGGGTAAAATCTCCTGTGCCAAGGAGCTGAATACCTTTCTCCTTCCCAACTTCAGCAAGCACAGGCACTTCCATGTGCTTGCTGCAGGCCCTGCTGTACTTGGAATGGATGTGAAGATCTGCAATAAAAACCTTTTCCAGAAGCTTTTTGTCAGGAAATTTCTGATTTTTCTTTATCATCTAAAAATTAAACCCCTCCAGTAAGACTAATAGGCACACGAGCAATCTTAAGAAAGAATATCACTATCCACAAAGAAATCAACCAAAATTTTAATAAAAAGAAACAGAGAGGAATAAAATTTAAGATTCTATAGACTTTAAAGCTTGATCCTGAGGGAGGGGTTTATAAAAGTAAAATCCCTGAACTTCATCTATATCAAGTTCTTTTAAAAATTTTAACTGTTCCTCAGTCTCAACTCCTTCTGCCAGAATTTTTTTATTTAAATTTTTTCCCATGCTGACTATTGCTTTTACCACTTCTACATCTTCTTTATTTTTCGGAAGACCTCTTACAAAGCTCTGGTCAATTTTCAAAACACTTGCAGGAATGCGTTTAAGGTATAGAAAAGAAGAATAACCGGTTCCAAAATCGTCAATAGAAATATTTATTCCCAGATTTTTTAGTTGATGCAAAATTTCTATGCCTTTTCCATTTTTGGTAGCTTCAAAAAGAAGTGTTTCAGTAACCTCAATTTCTATTTGAAAAGGGTTTATTTTATACTTTTCAATAACATTTTTAAATACTTCCACCAGTTCAGAAGAAAATTGTTTTGCTGAAACATTAATGGAAACTCTTCCATTAAAATTTTTTCTCTGTAATTTTTTAATAAAATTACAGGCCATATCTATTACCTGGTTTCCAGCTTCTACCATCAACCCGGATTGTTCTAATATAGGAATAAATTCTCCTGGTGGAATCAGGCCTTTTTCTGGGTGTAACCACCGCAGGAGCGCCTCAAATCCAACTATTTTTTCTGTTTTCAGTGAAATTTTTGGTTGATAAAATAACACAAATTCCTCTTTTTCTATAGCCCTTTTTAATTCTTCCAGTAGAACAAGTTTTAAATAAACTTCTTCATACTCTTTTTCTTCATAAAAAGCTATACTTTGTGGCCCTTTTTCTTTTGCTTTTGCAGAAGCCACGCTTAATTTCTCTATAAGCTCAAGCACATCGGTACCATCTGATGGATATATTACTATTCCCGCGCTTAAAGTAAAAGAAATATCTTCATTTTTATAAGAAAATCTCTGAAAAAGAAGCTGTTTTAGTTGATCCAGAACCAAAGCATATTCATCAAAAGAAAGAAAAGAGATACAAAATGTAAATTCATCACTTCCGGTTCTGAAAATTTTAGAGGATGGAAAAATTTTTTTTATTCTACTTGGCAATTCTTTCAATAAAGCATCTCCCCCTTTATAACCAAGGATTTTGTTAATATAAGAAAAATTGTCTATATCCAATCTTATTACTGCAAAATATTTTTTATTTATTTTATTTTCCAGGATTTTTTCTTCCAATGTACTAAAAAAAGCCGCCTTATTAGGCAGATGAGTAAGTTCATCTATAAACAAAGCTTCTTCAAGCTCTGCCCTTTTCTTCACTCTTTCCCATACAATAGAAAGATCATTGCAAAGCTCAGAAAAAATTTGTAAATTATTTTTAAACAAAGAACTTTTTTTCTTAAATTTCATTAAGAGCAATGCGTGAATTTCTTTATTAAGGAATATGGGAAATATATAGAAATCTTTAAAAACTATAAATCTTTTTTCTTCTAATTTTTTCAAAAATTTGTCCAGTGATTTTATAAGTTCTTCAGAGAGAGGAATGTTTTCACCTTTGCTTTGAATAATCTCTAATTTTTTGCCATCTTCTATAAGCCCTATAGCCAGTACTTCAAATTCTTCCGTAGTAAAAAGCGCGTCCAGAAAACTTTCTATAAAAGCCTGGGTAGAATCCTTTTTAGAGAATAATAAAAAATTTATTTCGTATACCAGATCTCTTAATTTTGTCAGTGTCTTAACTTCCTCTACTAAAACTTCCGCAGTCCAGAAAGCTAATTGCGTTGTTAACCGGGCTACAGCTTTTGCCTCTTCTATGGAAGAGCTTTCTTCCAGGAGGACTTTTTCTAAAAAGCCATACAATTCAAAAAGTTTATGAGGATCCGGAATGGACCACACAATTTTTCTGAGAATAGGTCTGTAATCTGGCAATACTTCTTTTTTAAGAAGATTTAAAAAGTTTTCTATTAAGCTTTCCGCAATTTTCCGTTGATCTCTGGGAAGAGCAGAAATTGCGGGATGAAGATAAAACTTCTCCTTAAGTTCATTTAAATCTAATCTTGAAAGTAGCTGTTTCAAAGCCTTACCTTCCTTTTTTACAGCAAACATGTTATTGCATTAAAACGGCCACCTTTTAAAAAATTATTTAGCTAAATTTCTTTATTTAAAAATAATAAAACAGAAAAAACTTTTTGTCAAACATAGCAAAGTTCAGAGATGCTTAATTTTTTTTGAAAAAAATTGACTAAAATACTTGAAAAATAAAAAAACTGATTTACTTTAAGACTTGTTTACAAAAATTGACTTTTAAAAGGAGGTGAAATTTATGCCTATTTATGTATTTAAATGTGAGGACTGTGGACAGGTGTTTGAGGTTTTTGTATTTAGAAGCGAGGAGGAAGAAGAAATAAAGTGCCCCAATTGTGGCTCAGAAAAAGTGGTAAAAGAACTTGCTCCTTTTGGTGTTGCTGGAATGGGAAGTGGTGGATGCGGTAGAATGGGCTTTACCTGAGCCTAAAAAATCTTAAGGGGCTGAGTCTCAGCCCCTGATTTCCTTTATCAATTCCTTTATCTTTTCGTGGTCTTTTATCCCCGGGTCTTTTTCTACACCACTTGACACATCTATAGCATAAGGCTCTACACTATTCACTGCTTTTTTTACATTTTTCGGACTAATTCCACCTGCAAGAAAGACCTTAAAACCTGCTCTTACAACCTTTCTTGCTATCTCCCAGTTAAAAACTTCTCCGGTGCCTCCTGGCACACCAGGTTTATATGTGTCAAGCAGGATTGCATAGGCCTCTCTCCATTCATTGAGCAGAGAGATTTTAAAATCTTCCTTTACTCTGAAAGCCTTAATTACTCTATGTAATCCAATTTTTCTGGCCAAAGAAAGAGGCTCTTTCCCGTGAAGCTGCACCAGATCAATTCCAAGAGCAAGAGCTTTTTTTACTTCCTCGTATTCTGGATCTACAAAGACAGCAACTTTTTTGATAGAAGGGGCGTATTTTAAAAGCTCTTCCAGTTTATCTCCCACAAAACGCGGAGAAGGAGGGTAAAGGATAAAACCTATGTAATCAATCGGGAAAGTATTTAAAAATTCAGCATCTTTACTTCTGGTTATTCCACAGATTTTTATCTTAACCAAGGCTTATTCCTTTATTTCTTTTTGGCAGGAAATTTTCTATCAAAAAATATGTTTTTTCCCTTTACACTGAGGGGAATGCCTATTACCACCTGCCCTTCAATAAGGCCAAGCCTTCTGGCTGCTACACCTATGGTGTACATTACTCTGTTGTCCACGCAGAAGTCTTTTGCTTTGGAAACAGCAGAACCTATGGCAATCCCAAGATCAAGGAGTCTCATAGCACATACCGGGCCTTCAAAGTCAAGCCGTGATTTTTGGGCTTCAAGCACAGTTTTGCAGTCAAAGCCACAGGCTCCGCAATTAAGGCCTAAAGGCTTTTTGAAATTAAGGGCAAGAAGAATAACACAGTCAGACTGTCGCACATTTTCTGCATCTCTTTTAAAAAATTCAAATGCCTTGCCCCTTTCTGCAACTTTTTCCATTTCCTTTGCCAAGGCCTCTTTTTCGTGTTCTTCCACAATTCCCAGCACCAGCTCATCCTGCCCTTTTGCCTTGGGAGCAGTCCTTGCTGCAACAAGAATAATCCTGGCAATCTCTTCCACAATCTCTTTTTCTGGATTTATTTTCATTTTCCTTCCCTCCTGTAAAAGGTTGTTATTTCTGCCTATGCAAATCCGTATTTTTGCAAAAACTCCAAACTAAGCTCTTTCTTCGGTTCATTTTTTTTAAGATAAGGAGAAAGCCACTTATGGACCATCTTGGCTATCATATCTATCTCAATATTCACAGGATCTCCTATTTTTTTGTATTGCAGTGTGGTCATTTTAAAGGTGTGAGGAATAATCATAAGTTCAAAAAAATTTTCTTTGCAGGAATTTATAGTTAAGCTTATCCCGTCCACAGCTATGGAGCCTTTTTCAACCAGATAATGGGAAAGCTCTGCAGGAAGCTCTATCTTTATTCTAAAAAAATTTCCCAGGTTTTCTATTTCCAGAATCTTGCCTGTACCGTCTATATGCCCGGAGACAAGATGGCCTCCAAGTCTATCCCCCAATCTCAATGCCCTTTCAAGATTTACAGGATCTCCTGTTTTTTTGTATTTAAAAGTGGTACGGGAAAGGGTCTCAGGAGACAAACGAGCTTTAAAAGAATTTTTTCCAAGTTCTTCTACAGTAAGGCATGCTCCGTCAACTGCAATACTATCTCCTACATGCACATCTTCAAGAGAAAAAGGACAGAAAATTTCTATAAGATATCCCTGAGTATCTGGAAACAATCTTTTTATTCTGCCTATTCCCTCTATAAGTCCCGTGAACACCTTGATTTTATATTTTAATTAATTAAACTTCAATTTGCAACTTTTAATTTTAGGAATAAAATAGTTATTTTAAATGAAGTCTGTTATAAACTTTTTTAAAAAGCTTTCTTTAACTCAAAAGTTTTTTTTGTGGATTTTAAATACTACTTTCTGGTTGAATTTCTGGCTCATTGTTTTTGTATTTTTTTATTTAAATCACAGTATAAAAAATACTTATGTAAAAAGTGTTTCCCAAAGATTGGGTATTGTAACACAAGAACTTTATTTAGGAATTTTTAAACCTGTAGAAGAAGAGCTGGAAAAACTTTCTTATTTATTAAAATTCGGAAATTGTTCAGAAGAAACCATTAAAAGACTTTCTTTTCTTACATCTGCAGAAATTTCTTTTTCCCCTTATCGGAGGGAGCTGTCAGACAATCCTTTAAATTTTTCTGGCATATTGAAAAAAGATGGAAAAATTTTTCTGGCAAAACATTTTCCAATAAAAGATACAAAAGGTGAAATTCAGGGAGTATGGGACATTAAAATCAATCTATCTCCATATTTAAAAATTTTTAAACTGTTTCTAAGCAGGCAAAATGAAGGTCCTTCTGAATATTTTTTTGTAATAGATGCAGAGACCGGATACATCGTTTATCATCCTTTTTTTAAAGTAATTTCTATTAAAGCAATTCCTCAGAGAGTGGAAAGAACTGCTTACTTAGAACTAACAAAAAAACATGAGGGGAAAATACGCTACAAAGGGCTTGCCTTTGAAACTGGAACAAATACAGTTAAAAAGAAAATACTTGTTTTTAAAGAATTTAAACCTTTTCATTGGATTATAGGTGTTAGTATTTACGAGGATAAAATAAAAGATAAAATCGTGGCCAATATTTGGAATTTTGCCAAAAGTACCATTTTTATTATTACCGCAGGCCAGCTTATATTTCTGGCACTGGCTCTTTATGTTATAAATAACATAACCCAAAACATCAAAAATGTTAGCAAACAAATAAAAAAGATAGTTATTGGAGAAGTGGAAAGAATAGAAGAAAAGAGTTTAGAAAGAGAAGATGAAGTTGGAGAGCTTTTAAGAGCTGTAAATGAACTTATTACTTCTATTGAAGCTTTAAAAGATTTTAAAAAGTTAATTGAAGGAGACGAAACTTTAGAAGATGTATATGAAAGAATGGCCAAGACTATTAAAAAGCTAACAGGGGTTGACGAATGCGTAATTTACGAAGTTTCAAATAGTAAAAATACGATGAAGCTCGTATATCCTTATAAAGAAGTGAATCTTCCCTGTAAAATGGATGTTTTTATAGATGCCAATCTTTGCAGGACAAAGAGGACGGCCCATTTGGTAAATGGTTTCAGGTACCCTGATATATGTAAGTACTTCACCCAACCTGATAAGTATTTTCACCTCTGTTTCCCTATAATGAGTGGGGGCAATGTTGGAGGAATTCTGCAAATCCTTTTAAGTAAAGCCTCTCTTCAGGACAAAAATGAACAATGGTTAAAACAGCTTATTTCTAAAGTAAAACACTATATAAAAGAAGCAGAGCCTGTTATTGAAACCAAAAGGCTTATGCATGCTTTAAAAGAGTCTACTCTGAAAGATCCGCTTACAGGACTTTTTAATAGAAGATTTCTTGAAGAAAGCTATGAACATATAGTCTCCGGAATTTTAAGAAGGGGGACTCTTCTTGGTATACTTATGTGTGACATAGACTATTTTAAACAGGTAAATGATTTGTATGGCCACGATGTAGGAGATAAAGTGCTTAAAACAATAGCTACAGAACTTAAAAACTCTGTAAGGAATTCTGATATTGTAATCAGGTGGGGTGGAGAGGAATTTTTAATTCTTCTTTTAGATATCCAATATAAGGCCTCTCTGGATGTGGCAGAAAAGATAAGAAAAAGGATAAGTGAAGTAAGGATAAATATTGGAGGCAAGACCCTTCAGAAGACTATAAGTATTGGGGTTAGTGAGTTCCCTGTGGATACAGAAGACTTCTGGGAAGCAATAAAATTTGCAGATATTGCCCTTTATAGGGCTAAAGAGCTGGGGAGAAACAGGTGTGTCCGTTTTACTCCCGAGTTAACAGAAGTAGAAAACATTGAATAATTTACTCAAAAACCACTTTTGAGCCCGGGTAAGATTTGGCAATTTTTTTCAATTTAGCAGCTGTTTTTGCTACTTCCTGAATAGTGCTTTTGTTTTTCCCGTTTACCACAGCTATTGAAAAAGAAGCTAAAGGAAATTTTCTTTCTTTTCCCTCTCTGTCTTTGCCTATGAAATAGCCTCTTTTTAAATCCTCTTCTGTGAAAAAAATGCGGGCGCTATTTTCAAGGGCCCTGAGAAGTCTATCTAAAGTAGCAGAAAGCTTTTCCATATCTCCATCCCTTACTACAAATACAAAATCATCTCCTCCCACATGCCCAATAAACCCCCTTTCTCCATAAGCTTCTTTTATATACTTATTCAGGAAAAAAGCCGTGCGTTTTATCAGGTTATCTCCGGTAATAAATCCATAAGTATCGTTAAAAGCCTTGAAGTTGTCAATATCAAAGTATCCTGCAAAAAATTCTTCCCCAGAAAGAAGCAGGTTTTCTATGTATTCTTCTATTACAATGTTTGCAGGAAGCCCAGTTAAAGGATTCACATGAATTCTTGCCTTGTATACTTCTTTATAAAGTTTTTCATAGACTTCCTCTCTGATTAAGTAATATTTAATTCCATCCTGTTCTTTGATAAAAAAGACTTCTTTTTTACATTTTTCAAAAAGCAATGCCAGCTCCAGGGGAGAGGTAAGCTCGCAAAGCTCAATTGTCTCCTCCTGATATTGAGAAAGAGGAGTAATTAAATCAGGACAGATGTTTAATCCTTCTTTTAAAAGCCAGGAAAAATTTCTCATGTAAAAGAGATTAAACTTTATAGGATCTGCACAAATTCTGGCAAATTCCCATAGATTAAGCACAAAATTTTCATTATTTAGCTTTAAAAGGAGATATTTTTCAGTTTTTGAGTAATCTTGAAATAGGGGAAGAAAATCTTTAAACTTTGCTTCTGAAGAGACTTCCACTATTTTTATGGGTCTTATCCATTGTGATACAGAACACATAAATCCTTTGTATTCTCTTTCAGGAATTTTAAAATTTATCTTCAAATTTTGAATTTCAGAAACTGGAAGAGGCTTGCTTATAAGATAACCCTGGACAAAATCTGTTCCCAGCTCTATAAGGGTTTTCAGGTCCTCCTCATTTTCTACTCCTTCTGCTATTACCTTTATTCCCAGATTATGAGAAATTTCCCGAAAAGTTTTTATTAATTCATATTTTATAAAACTTTTTGATACGCCCTGGACAATTATTATAGGAAGTTTTATAAAGTCAATGTAATAGGAAAGCTCAAAAAAGATGCTGATTGTATTATAACCGGTGCCAAAGTCATCAAGTGCCAGTTTGAATCCCTGTTTTTTATAATGTTTTAACATATTGATAAGTTGGTCTACATTCTGAATTTTTTCAGACTCCGTTATTTCAAGAACCACCTGAGAGGGATGAAGCCTGGCTTTTTTAACAAATTTTTCAGTAAGGTTTTTACCAAATTTTTCGCTTGCTACACTTGTGGAAAGAATATTTATAAAAAGCAAACAATCTTCTCTGTTTTTAAAAGGAAATTCTTCTAAGAGAATTTTTCTACATTCCCAATCAAGATCTCCATTTTTTTCTTTATCTTTAAAAATTTTATAAACCTGGGGGAAAGATAGAATGTCATTCCCTATTTTAAAACGCGAAAGCCCTTCATACCCTATGACTTTTTTCTTTTTTAATGAAAAAATTGGCTGATAATGTGGAATTATGATTTTTTCTATAGCATCAATGTTTGCCTCCATGGTATTCTCCTTTTGACTTAAACTTTTATGAAAAATTTTATAAAAAATTTGCAGAAATTTTGTTAAGAGCTTGTTAAAAATTTATAACATTTTGATTAATCTGAAATTGTTGAGGTAGTATAATAATTTGTGTGTATAGAACTGAGAGGTTGAAAATTGTGGATTTAAGGATAAAAAGAACCTCCTGGTGGACACAAGGATTAAATTACCTAATACAAAATCCACCAGGAGGTAACCACAATGAACCTACAAAGTATTTTATCACATCCTGATAAAAAGAAAATGCTTGAAGAAATAATTACACAAAAAATTAAAGCTGAAGTTAAAAATCTTCTTGAAGCCCTTGCTTTAGCAGAAAGAGAAATTTTTTGTAAAGAAAAAGGGGATGTGGGGAATGGATTTAGGCACAGAAATTTGGATACTCAATTTGGACAAATAGAAAATT
>JAMOQE010000081.1 GCA_027064165.1 Thermodesulfatator sp.
ATGTGGTATATGAAAATATGAGGGATAGAAATTGGAGAAAGCCTTTACCAGGGGTAAGACATTGTTCTTATGAATTGAAACAAATGTTTCATTTAAAATTCCAGACACAATTCTCTTGACAACTGCCCCCGCAGACTCAAAAACTTCCTGACAAAAGTTTTTAAAAATTTTAGCATCGTTTGCTCTTGCTTTTTTACCAAATGAGATTTTGTTTCTCCCTTTCCCAGTTATATTCGGATCAGCATAAAAAATAAATATCACATCTACATAATTAGGATCTCCTTCTATTGTTCCAAGAAGTATTTCAATAAATACAAATGCTTCCAAAATCCCAGGTCTTTTTGAAGCAAAATAATGTTTAAATTCACGAGGAATATCTGTTTCTATTTTAACCTTCCATTTAAGTTTTTCTAAAGCTTCTACTAATCTGTGTCCTACTTCATCAATTGAAAATTTCCTTGAAGGATGCATGATAATTTTAAAATTCTTATTTTTTTAACTTTTTAATTTTCATTATATCCAGAAGAGGTGACACCATTATGTCAGAAATTTATAGAAATTTTAAAAAGTGAAAAAAATTTTTATTGATGACTTATAAGATTTTAGATAGCTAAAAATTCTACAAGTTCTTTAAAGCTTCTTTAAGCTCTTCCTGAATTTCCTCTTTCAGCCATTCTGGAGAGATTACTTTAAAATAAGGGAGCCATCGATAAAGCCAATGTTTGAAAACATGCACGCCTCTCACTTTAAATTTTACTTCAAGCCATCCCTCTTGTAGTTCTTTACATTCTTGATCCTTTACCCACTTTCTTCGTAAAAAATACTGCCTCACCTCTGGAGAAAAATGCACTACTACTTCTTCTTTTTCAGCATCTACATAAGGACCAAATGCCTCCTGAATTTCTTCCACTGAAGCCACTTCATTTTTAGGTAAAAAATAACGGTCAGTTAATCTCCAAGAGCGAATTTTATCAAGAGCAAAAGTCCTTTGTCCCTCTTTCTTTCTACACCAGGCTTGCACATACCAAAAATCTCCAGTATAAAACACAAAATAAGGTTCTATTTCCCTAAATTCTCCCTCTTCTCCCGGTTCGTACTCGTATTCAATTTCCACTATTTGATGCTCTCTTATTGCTGTAGAAAGATCTTTTAAAAGATCAAAAAGATATGGAGAAGAATAAAACCCCTGAATTCCAAAAATTTCTTCAAAAGGAGTGAAATTTTTAGAAGCTAAAGCTATTTTTTGTTCTATCTGGTTTAAGATTTTTGTCGCTTTGCTCCCGACTGCTGGCTCAAGAAATTTACGAGAAAGTGCCAAGACTAAAGTTTCTTCGGTCTTAAGTAAAGCCTTGCTAAGAGTAAAGCCCTTTTCAAAAGCATAAGTCCCCTTCTCTCGGTCGTAATAAATCGGAAATCCAGCATCTATAAGTGAGTTTATATAGCGATATATAGTTCTTTTACTGACCCCAAGTTCTTCTGCAAATTTTTTTACTTTAACTTTTTCTCCTCTGTCAAGTTTATTTAAAATGTAAAGAAGCCGGTCAAATTTATTCATGTGCTACCTCCTGAGTCGTAAAAGTCTGGTATTTTATTTTTTATTTTTTATATATTGTATCAAAACTTACTGACAATGTTATGTCATAAAATATTTTGTTCCTCAATTCCGATAAAAATCCTTTACATTATCCCCTTCTCCAAAATTTGGTAAAACTCTATACAAAACCAAGATTTCTTTTTCCAGAAGAAACATTAAACTTTGCTTCCTCCTGCAGGGCTTTCACAAAGCTCTCAGGAGAAAAATCCTCATCTATTAGTTTAAGCCTTCTATAAGCTGTTGCAAAATTTCCCGGTGTGAGAAGAAGTTTTGAAAGCACCTTCCGATACTTTTCAGCCTCTTTTTCCTCAAAAAGACTTGCAAATAGTTTGACTTTCTGAGCCTCGCCCAGGTAGTCAAACTTAACTTTTAGGTCAAACCTTCTCATCACAGCCTTATCAAGGACTTCCACAAAATTTGTTGCACAGATAAATACACCCTCAAAGTTTTCCATCTGTGTGAGAAGCTCGTTTACCATGCTCACTTCCCAAGAATATTTTGCGTCTTTTCTGCTTAAAAGAAAAGTGTCTGCCTCATCAAGAAGAAGCACTGCCCTTTCTCTTCTTGCTTCCTCAAACATAAGAGCAATATTAAATTCCGTCTCTCCTACATAAGGAGAAATAAGATCGGAGGCACGCTTAAGTAAAAGTTCTTTATCAAGATACATTGCAATTTTTCTTGCAAATTCTGTTTTACCTGTACCAGGTGGTCCATAGAATAAAAGCCTTCCTTTTTGCAAGTGTTTAAGGGCAGAAAGAAGCTTTTTAAGATTGCAGTCTGTGTTTAATATGTCTTCCATAAAAGGAAGTTTATCTTGATTTTTGTATTTTATCACTTCTCCCAATCCAAGAGCTTTTAAAGAAAAATTTATTACAAACTCTGCTACATCTTCAGGATTTTCTGATTTTGAAAGAGCAGCTACTTTTGCTGCTTTTGCTATAATAGAAGGAGAGAGGTGTTTTATCTCAGCTATTTTTTCAAGCCATGCTTCTGAAACAGAAAGGTTTTTAAAATATTTCTTTAAAATTCGGAGCCTTGCTGAGCGTGAAAGATAGTCCATCTTAAGTAGGATATCAAATCTTCTCAAATAAGCAGGGTCTGCTTTTGAAATAGAATTAGCAATCCAGATGGTGGGGACTTCGTTTTCTTCAAGCACACGATTAATCCATGCTTTGTTAATAGCATCTCCTTTTTTATCATTTCCGCTTGTAAGTGAGGAGATTACTCTTGATTCTGCATCCAGAATGTCATCTACCTCGTCAAAGAGAAGCAATGCATTTTTCTTTCTTTTAAGCAAAAACTGAGCCAGTCTGTAGCAGGAAAAGCGCTCCCTTTCCTCAAATGGTTCTCCTTTTTTGTTAGTAATAGCAACTTCGTAAAGCTTTGCTCCTGCCTCCTTTGCAAGCACTTTTGCAAATTCTGTTTTACCTGTACCAGGTGGTCCATAAAGTAAAATGTTTATCCCTTTTTCTTGGTTTTTAAGAGCATTTTTTAAGTAGGAAATAAAAATTTCAAATTTTTCTACATAGGAAAAGTCTTCTTTTGTAAACCTTGCTTCTTGAACTTTTTGCAGATAGTTTTGAAAAATTTCTTCTGGTTTTTCGTGAGGTAAAAATAGCTCATCCACTAGCTCAGGAAGAACTGAAAATTTATCAGGAATGCGAGAAGAACCTGTCTCGTAAAATTCGAGAAGTCCTACTTTAAAAAGCACTGAGTCATAAGAAAGAATTTGGTAAAGTTCCTCCTTTTTCAGTTTAAGCATAATAGAAACTTTGTCCACAAATTCTGACATGGTAATGCTTCCAAAAAAATCAAGAAGTGCCTCAAAGTAAAACACAAACTTTGCAAGAATCACAAAAGTGAGAAAAGTCTTTTCTGCTTCTGTAAGTCCGAAAATTTTTTGAATTGCCTTAAGGTTTTCTACAAATTCTGGCTCTATGTCCCAGGCTTTTTGTTTAAGGGTTTTTAGAATCTTGGGTCCATCCTTAAAGAGAGAGTTTGCATCAAAAACAAATCGCACCTCTCCTTTTTCTAATTCTTTAAAAGAAAAGTAATCTTCAAAAGTAATTTCTATAAGATATCGAACCTTATCCAGCCGATAGGAATCGACTATTATACTGTTCCACCAATCCAGGTTGTAAAATATCAGTCTGAAAGTCCAGTAGATTATAAGATTTTGACAGGTAAAGTCCTGGGTGTCAATTTTTATTCTCCCCATTTTTTCCTCCTTGAGATGGTTATGTTAGAAAATAAAAGAAATTTAACGATCGCACACTGCGTTACATAAATTTAATAAATACTCTTGTATAAGGAACTCTTTTTCTTTACAGTTTCAAATTTCAGAATGCTTTCAACTAAAAAGCGAAATTTATTTTGAATTTGACATTTTTCTTTCTTCTGGAGAAAGTTCTTTCTCAGACTTTACTACTCCTGGAAGATAAAGTTCTAAATGATAATAAGAATTTTTGGTTTGAATTACATAAAAACTACCATAAGAAGTAATAAGTTTTCCTTTAAAAATCCCTACAAAAATAGGAGCTTCTTTATACCTACCAATATACATCTTATCTCCATAACAAACTTCTCTGTCATTTTTTACCAAAATCCCCTTAGGAAGTTTAAACTTTTTCAAAGTATCACCCCCTTTCTATTGATGGTTTGAAATTTTTGAAATTTCAGAATAAAAAATTTTTTCGAAATTTAATTATAAAGAGGGGACCTGACACCATTATGTCAGAAAGATTAAAAAATTTTGAAAAATTTTAAAAAATTTTAGTTACTCTGAAAACGACGAATAAACCGCCAAAAGAAGACAGGCAAAGTATTGACGGAGCTGAACCTGTTACCACGCTCTCATACACCACATCCCCTCAAAGGGGTTCGCCTATCCCCTTAAGAACATTTTCAATAGCAACATCAATAAAAGCTATCTATCCAGTTTATAAAATCCTGAATAAAAAATCTTACTTTCTCTGCTTTACATTCTTTTAAACACTCCTTTAGCCATGGTTTAAGTAAGTCTTTATATGACCATTCAAAGTATTTTGAAGACTTTCTCATATCTTCTGTAGCAGTCTCTGCTTTTCTCCCATCCGGTGTTAAAAAGATTAAAATAAAATTTTTATACTCATGTTCCAGATAGTCAAAATATTCTTTAAGCTGCCCCGGTGTTTCACGAGCCCAGATTTTATTTTCTAACGCGATTACAGGTAAACTTTCATTTTTTGAGTCAATTAACAAATCAACCCTTTTCTTCCCGGTAAATTCTTCTCTTGATATTTTTGTTCCTTCTAATGAAAGATAATTTAATGAAAAATCACTTATTTGATTATTACACAATCTCAAAACTGTTTGAAAAAATAGTTTTAAAAAGGTATCTCCCTGAGCATGTTTTCCATTTGGATCCAGTAACATCTGGATAATATCCGAAAATTTATTCTCGTCATTACTCGGGTTCAAAAGTTTTATTAAGT